>JARBUG010000175.1 GCA_029239785.1 Symbiobacteriaceae bacterium
GCCGACTGGCATGATCGAGGCGCCCCAAACGCCAGGCATGCTGAATCGCGACGGCCTTTACTACTTGAACTATACGCCTGTCCGGACGCTGCGATTTGACCTGGGCACCACCTGGGCGGAGACCGCCGAGACATGGGCCGCGTTCAGCCGGTCCGACCGGGCCGAGGCGGTGGAAGCATACGCCCGCAAGTTCTGGGATGAAGCGATGGAGCAGGGCTACTTTCCGCTCACCGTCCGCTCGTTGCTTGTGCCAGTGGTCGGTCAGACCAACCAGGGGCTCGGTGAGGGCCATTTTGACGGAGTCACGTTTGAATACCTCGATTCCCGCGGGATGGAAGACCCCGCCAACCCGGCCGCCGGCATCGACCTGGTGGCCCACCTGCAGGTGGTGCCGGGCCAGGAGAGTCTGGAAGCGCAGCACGCCCGCTACCTGCAGAACGCCAGCGCCAATTACCAGGTCAACCCGCCCCGGCCGGCAGCCACCTATACCTTCCCCTACCAGTACCTGAGTGACTGGTTCCGCATGCCTGAGACCGAGGCGCTCGCCTACGCCCAGGGCCGGGCCGCCGAGCTTTTCAACTCGGCCAACGCCCGGCTGGCGGCCATCGGCGTTGCGCCGCAGCCGGTCACCATTCACATCGCCCCGGCCGACACCGCCGGGCGGGCCGGCCAGTACCGCGGCCTGCTGATTGGCGAGACGCTGGTGAACAACCCGGTGCTGACCGTCACGTACGACGGCAACCATCTAACCGTGGTCAAGCGGGCGAGCAGCTTCCAGGGGTATGTGGATGAGCTCAAGCCCATGTATGAGTGGATTCCCGGCGGCGAGGCCGGCGGAGAGGAACGGGTCGACCCCGCCCCCGCTGCCGCCCGCCAGGTAATGGAGACTTTCCTTTACTCGCTGGGCCTCGTGCAGCCGTAATCACAGAAAGAAGCAGGTGGCGATGGTCGCCTCCTGCTTCTTTTTCGCGTCGTTTCGGGGCCTCAGACGGCAGTCCGGGTGCTGCGGCTTGCACCGGACACGACGCCCACATACACCATCAATACCATCAAAACGCCGTAGCTGACCAGCGGCACCCACATGGAGGCGCCCATGCCAAACCGGTCGCCCAGCCAGCCCATGAAGGGGCCGGTCAGAATGCCTGCAATACCGCCGCTGGAGTACATGACCGTGTAGACCTGGTTAACCCGGTCCGGGTAGCGGGCCGCCACCAGCGCCGTGCAGGTAGCAAAGCCCGTTGCCACACCCGCCCCGGTCAGCACCGGCAGCACGATGGGCGCCCCCGGCAGCAAGAGCAGGGCCAGCAGCGAAGCGAGCCCGACCCCTGCCAGCATGACCACCGAGCGGACCGGCCCCAGCCGCCCGACGACCCATGCGCCCAGAATGCGGGCAGCCGTAAACCCCATGAAGAAGGCGGTCATGTACCCGGCGCTCACACCGACGGTGAGGCCCTTCACCTTCTGGAGGTAGGTCGGCAGCCAAAGCGCTGAGCCGGCTTCGCCGGCCACGGCGGCGCCCAACGCCAGCGCCGCCGCCCAGACCACCGGGTCCTTGAGCAGCGGCCCGACACCGGCCTGCCCGCCCTCTTCGCGGGGCAAATCCGTGCGGGGCATGGTCAGGTAATACAGGCCCCACAGCACGACCCCCACGCCAACCAGCCCATAGGGCACTTGCCAGCCGCTGCCCAGCCCGAGCCAGAAGGCTGCCCACAGCGATCCCAACAGCGCCCCCAGCCCGAAAAACCCGTGCAGCAGGTTGAGCATGCCGCTCTGCTTCTCCTGGTAGATCAGCGAAATGTGGATGGACGTGCTCAGTTCAATCATGGAAGAGCCGGTGCCGAGGCAGATGTTGACCACATAGAGCAAGAGCGGGGCCTCCACCGTGGTAAAGAGCATCATGCCGACGGCCAGCAGGCAGAGACCGATGGTCACCATCCGCTTGAGTCCCAGTTTGTGCGACAGGAACCCAAAGGAGAGCGACGTGAACAAAAACCCGAGGCCGCCAGACGAGAAAATGGCGCCCGCCCAGGTTGCGGAGAGCGCCAGGTCGGTCCTGAAGTGTGGGAGCAGAACCCCTCGCGAGCCTTCCAGCAGGCCGATGGTAGCGAGCGCGCCCAGTGCGATGATCGTGTAGCGGCGATTGAAGTTAGTCACAGGTATCGGCCTTTCTCCAGCGCAGGTGATGGTTCGTCACCAGCACTACTTCTTGATCGGCCTGCACTGCCCCTGCTTCCTGCGCATGCTACTGACCCGATGCAGCCAGCCCCTCGCTTGCCGCGGCCGGCCGCACAATCCGCATCGCCATGGCCCCCGCCAGCAGGCAGAGCAGGCCCGACAGCACAAAGCTGGCGCTATAGGTACCCAGCCACTGGCGCAGCGAGCCGGCCCCGTAGGCAATCGCCGCCGCACCAAGCTGGTGGGCCGCCAGCACCCAGGCGTACACCCGCCCGGCGTGCTGCTTTCCGAACAGGTCTGAGGCCAGGCGCACCGTCGGCGGCACCGTGGCCACCCAGTCCAGCCCGTAGAAGACCACGAAAATGGCCAGGGGCGAAAGGCCCGCCTCAAAGGCGTACGGCAGAAAGAGCAGCGACAGGCCGCGCAGGCTGTAGTACCAGGCCAGCAGCTTGCGGCTGTCAAACCGGTCCGACAGCCAGCCCGAAACCAGGGTGCCCGCCACATCAAACACGCCAATCAGGGCCAGCAGCGAGGCTGCCGTCACTTCCGGAATCCCGTGGTCATGGGAAGCCGGAATCAGGTGGGTGCCGATCAGCCCGTTGGTGCTGGCCCCGCAAATAAAGAAAGTGCCCGCCAGCAGCAGAAAGTCACGGTTGCCGAGCCCCCGGCGGAGCGTGGACAAGGCTGCGGCCACGGGGCCCTGAGCAGGCGCCGCACCCTTCCCCCCGGGGACGCCCCCGGAGGCGCCATACGCCTGCAGGCCCATATCCTCCGGGTAGTTGCGCACAAACAGCACCACCAGGGGAATGACCAGCAGGGCGCAGCCTGCCACCAGCAGAACCGCCATGCGCCACCCCGCCGACGTACTCAGCGAAGCCAGCACCGGCAGGAAAATCAGCTGGCCGGTTGCATTCGCCACCGTAAGAATGCCGACCACCAGGCCCCGCCTGGCCACGAACCACCGGTTGGAGACCGTCGCGGCGATCCAGCCCGACATGGCGCCCGTTCCCAGCCCGACCAGCACGCCCCACAGGAGCACCAGCTGCCAGGCGGCGCTCAGCTGCGTGGTCAGCCCCACGGCCGCTGCCAGCAGCAGCAGGGCGCCCGCCATGGTCGCCCGCATGCCAACCCGCTCCATGACCGCCGCCGCGAACGGCCCGCAGAGCCCGAACAGGATCAGGTTGATGGAGATGGCCAACGAGATGGTGGCCCGGTCCCAGCCGAACTCGTGCTCCAGGGGCAGAATCAGCACGGTGGGCGTGGCCCGAATGCCGGCGGCGCCCAGCATGGTGATGAACGTGACCACCACGACGATCCAGCCGTAGTGAACGCGAGATCCTGCCAGAAAATTCTTCATCATTCCGCCCCTCTGTGCACGAAAATGCTCACACCTTTCGTTTACCTTACCAGCAGGATATCACGGGGGGCAAGGAGCATGGCGGATTTCGACGTGATTATTGTAGGGAGTGGCATTAACTCGCTGACTTGCGGGGCACTGCTGGCACGGGCCGGCCTGAAGGTGGGGCTGCTGGAGCGGTCGCATTACTTCGGTGGCGCCATTCGCACCGAGGAGGTGACGGCGCCCGGCTACCTGAGCGACATGTACAGCGCCTGGTACCCGTTGTTCACCGGGGGCGGCGCCTATCAGGCGCTCAAGGCGGACCTCGACGCCCGCGGCCTGACCTTCATCACGGCGCCGCTGTCGACCGCAACGCTGTACAAAGACGGCTCTGCGGCCGTTATGGGCCTGGACGGGGCGGCCAACGTGGCCGAGTTTGAGCGGCATTCGCCCGGTGACGGCCAGGCCTGGGGCCAGTTCCTGGGCGAGTTCTCCCCGAACCTCGACCTGATTTTCGGCCTGTTGGGCGGCCCGCTGACCGGCGCCGCCGGCGAGGCGCTGCTGCAACGGGCCAGGGAGCGGCTCGGTCCCGACGGCCTGCTCGCCCTGGGCGGCAGCCTGCTGGAATCGGCCCGCGATTGGCTGACCCGCGACTTCGCCTCCGACAAGGTCCGCGGCATCTTTGCGCCCTGGGTCGCGCACACCGGCATGGGGCCGGAAGCTGCGCTCTCCGGCATGATGATGAAGGTATTCGGCATCACCCTCCAGTTCGCCGGCCTGCCCCTGCCCGTGGGCGGCGGGCGCCAGGTCGTGAGCGCTCTGCTCGACATCATCACAGCGAACGGCGGCGCCGCCCACACCGACAAGGATGTGGCCGAAGTGCTGGTCGAGGGCGGCCATGCCAAGGGCGTCCGCCTGGCCAATGGCGATGTGATCACCGCCGCGAAGGCGGTGGTGGCCAACGTCACCCCGACGCAGTTGTACGGCCGGCTGCTGGCGGGCAGCCAGAGCCAGGTGCCCGCCGCGCAGGTGCAGGCGGCCCGGAACTTCCGATACGGCCCGGCCTGCCTGCAGATTCACCTGGCCCTGAAGGAGGCGCCCCAGTGGGTGGGCGATCCCCGCCTGGCGTCCTCGCCCATCCTCATGATTAACGGGGAGCAGAACCAGGTGTCGAAGGCATGGAACGAGGGCGTGCGGGGCGTACTGCCCGAGGAGCCGATTATCTGCCTGGGCCAGCCCAGCATGGTCGACCCGAGCCGGGCGCCCGCGGGCGGCGCCACGCTGATGGTGCAGATTCTGGGTCTGCCCAACCGGCCTGTGGCCGACGCGGCCGGCCGCATTCAGGTGGGCGACGGCACCTGGACCGAGGCGCTGGCGGAGCGGTACACCGAGCGGGTGCTGAAGCAGGTAGCCAGGCATGCACCCAACCTGCCCGCGGCCGTCGTGGGCCAGGCGGTCGTCAGCCCGGCCCACCTGGAGAAGGTCAACATCAACCTGGTGGGTGGCGACCCCTACGGCGGCTCGCTTGAGATCGCCCAGCACTACCTGTGGCGGCCCCTGCCGGGCAACCCGCGCCATGCAACGGCGGTGCCGGGGCTCTACCAGATCGGCGCAAGCACCTTCCCGGGCCACGGCCTGGGCGGCGGCTCGGGCCTCCTGGTGGCGAACGAACTGCTGGGGCAGTAGCGAATTCGTTCCGGCTTTGCCCCGCCAGGTGAAAGTTCAGGCTAGCGAAAGGAGAACGGTCAAAAAAGGCGTATACCCCTTCTTGCCTCACATTTCGAAGGGGGGTCCCTTTGTGAAGAAGTTCCTGTCGCTCCTCACCACACTGGCGCTGCTCGTCAGCATGACCAGTACCGTCGCTGCCGATCCCGGGCAGAACAACGGCGTCATTGAACCGACCCTCTGCGCCGACACCGCCGCCACCGTTCCGGCACCGTACACGGCCCTGGAAACCGAGACCGATCGCGAAACCGGCAAGAGCGAAACCAAGACCTACAGCTTCGAGGTCAAGGCCAACATCGCCGAGCTGACCATCGAGAACGACGGCGTCATCGAGCTGGATGTCGCCATTAACGGCCAGCGGCTCAACCTGAACCCGCTCTTTGAGAAGGGCAAGGGTGAGGTCTGCGTCGACCTGAGCAACCTGGTCACCTACGGTGCCAACACGCTGAACGTGCAGGCGCTGGGCAAGCCCAACACCTCCGCCAAGCTGACCGTAGCGGCCCCGGCCTACACCGCCCGGGTCCTGCACACCAACGACATCCATGCCGCCATCGACAACCTGCCCAAGATGGCCGCCTACGTCAAGGCTGCCAAGTCCGTGCCGGGCGAGAACGTCTACTTCATCGACGCCGGCGACAACTTCTCCGGCAACCCGGTCTCTGACCTGAACGCCGGCAAGCCCATGATCGAGGCGCTGAACGGCATGATGGTCGACGCCTCCATCGTCGGCAACCACGACTTCGACCATGGCCCGGCCAACACCCAGGCCCGCCGTGAAGAGTCCAACTTCCCCTGGCTGAGCGCCAATGCCAAGGTCGCTGACCAGTCGCTCACCCCGATTCAGCCGTTCGATGGCTACATAATCAAGGAGAACGCGCTGGGCCAGAAGATCGGCTTCATCGCCCTGACCCAGACCCCGCCGGCCACCGGCACCAAGAACATCATCGGTATGCGGTTTGAAGATCCCGTCGCCCATGCCCAGCAGCTGATCGCTGAGCTGCGTGACGACGTTAACCTGCTGGTTCTCGTCTCCCACAACGGTCACGACTGGGATACCGCCAACGCCAAGTTCTTTGCCGGCGCCGACCTGATCCTGGGCGCCCACTCCCACACCAGCCTCTCCAAGCCCCAGGTTGAGGCCGGCATCCCCATCATTCAGGTGGGCTCCGGCGCTGCCAACATCAGCAACCTGGTGCTCACCCAGACCACCGCTGTCACCGTGGCTCCCGGCGCCGCCGGCGACAAGTACGTCGTCTCCACCGCCTCCATGACCGCGGTTGACGCCGCAGTCGCCGCCTCGGTGCAGGGCTGGAAAGACCTGATGGCCCCGATCCTGAACACCAAGATCGGCTACAACAACGCCGCCCTGACCTCCGGCGGCAGCAAGTCCTCCAGCGACATCGGCCTGGGCAACCTGATCGCCGACGGTCTGGCCTACTACATGGGCGCCGACATCGCTGTGTGGAACAACGGCGGCATCCGTGCCGACCTGCCCAAGGGCGACATCACCATGAACTCCATCTACAAGGTGCTGCCCTTCGGCAACGTGCCCTGGAAGGTGCAGGCCACCGGCGCCCAGCTCACCGACTTCTTCGCCAAGTCCTTCAGCCGCCAGAACCGCAACGTCATCGACCTGCAGATCGGTGGCGGCAGCTACACCGTCTACACCAAGGCGGACGGCAGCCTCGACCGGGTTGTCCTGAAGATCGCCGGTGAGATCGTCGATCCTAACAAGATGTACACCCTGGCTGTCAGCGACTACATCGCTACCCACACCGAATACTGGTCCACCCTCCCGACCCCGGTCGAAATGTCCTCCGAAGTGGACGCCCTGGCCGTCAAGGCGTTCGTGGAGCACATCGGCACCGTCAACTACAAGTCGGGCGGCGAGGGCCGCATCAAGATCGTCGCCCCCGCCGTGCCCAAGGCTGTTTCCAAGCTCAACTTCTATAACTCCTCCAGCCTGCTGGCCGCCGATGAGACCGGCGCCCTGGTGCCCCTGACCAACCAGGCCACCGTGCTCGTTACTGCCGAAGCCACCGCCTTCCAGGAAGAGCGCAACGAAACCGCTCCGAAGAACTTCGTGAAGGTCGACGCCGGCACCCCGGTGCCCCTGGTCGCCCTGCAGACCGTGGGCAGCGGCAAGGTCTTCGCCTCCGGCGCCATGCTGGTCGCCAACGGCTACCGGGCCAACTACGAGAACCCGCAGTACTTCACCAACGTGCTGGACTACCTGACCGGCACCGCCAGCGGCACCGTCCTCTTCGATGAGGGCCATGGCCAGTACTACAACGCCGGCGGCCTCTCGCAGATCTCCGCCTTCATCGAAGCCCGCGGCTATGTTGCCTCCTTCACCGGTGAGAACAAGGCCCTGACGGCCGACCGGCTGAAGAACGTCAAGGTTCTGGTCATCACCACGCCCGGCTCGGTCGGCGCCTACACCGCAGCCGAACTGGCCGTCATCCAGAACTTCGTGGCCGGCGGCGGCAGCGTGATCCTGCTGTCGCAGACCGACTACAACAACAACTCCAACCCGACCGAGCTGAACACCATCGCCGCCGCCATTGGCAGCGCCATTCGCTTCAACAGCGACGAAGTGCGTGACAACACCAGCAAGGACGGTTCCACCAACTACAGCCCCGTTACCGACGAGTTCAACGCCGCGTACCCCGAGCTCCTGAAGGTCCGGTAAAAGAAACGAGGAGGGCTGCGGCCCTCCTCTTTCGCGTGTTAGCACTGGTACCAGTCCACCACGAAGGCATTCTGCTGCGTCACCGGGCGCTCCAGGTCCGGCCAGAGCTGCCGGGCCCGTGCCTCCGTGCGGCGGACCGCCTCGGCGTGGGCGGCGTCGTCAAGCACCCAGGTAAAGGACTGCTCCCGCTGCCGCAGGCTCTCCAGGGCGGTGGCCGGGGACTCGTCGAACTGCCAGGTCGCCACCGTGTGGCGGGTCGCCGTGGCGCCCCACTCACCCAAGATGCGCCGGTGTGCCTCGCCGGTGATCTGCGGCGAGGCCGGGGGCAGCGCCCCGATGTAATGGGAGCGAATGCGGGCCCGGGGCGACGCGGGATCAAGCCGGTCCTCCCCCCAAATCAGGGCGCCGTGCGGCTTCAGCACCCGCCGCACCTGGGCGAGCGCCCGGGCCGGGTCAAGCAGGTGCATGACCGCAACAGCGACGACGGCGTCCTGGCTGGCATCTGCCACCGGCAGCCCTTCATGAACGTCGCCCACGTACAGCTGCGACCGCCGCAAGTCACCGCCCAGTTTGGCCTGGAGGACATCGACCATGCCCTCGGCCACATCGATGCCTGTGTACCGGACACCTCCGGCTATGAACGGCAGGGCAACCCGCCCCGTGCCGACACCAATTTCGGTAATAGCCGGATCAGCGGTGAGCCGTTGCAGAATCCACTGGCAAATCTCTCCGTCGACGCCGCGGGCAAAGCCGCGGGTCGCATCGTAGATGTCGGCAACCTTGTCAAATTGCGCCACGATCAAAAGCACCCCTTTCTGACAAGAAAGAGGCATTTGCCGCGCAAGATGGTTCGCTGCGACAAAGATCATGCGGCCCCCTCAACCGAGGGGGCCGCTCTCCGTTTACGCCAGGATTGCGTCGATCTCCTTGATATCCTCGGCGGAAAGCTTGACGCCCGACGCCTTCACGTTCTCCTTGACCTGTTCGGGCCGGGTGGCGCCAATCAGGGCGGCGGTAACCTCGGGCCGGCGCAGGACCCAGGCAAGGGCCAGCTGACCCAGGGTCAGGCCGTTCCGCTCGGCAATGGGCGCCAGGTTCTGCACCTTGGTCAGCAGCTCCTGGTCGCTGGTCATGCGCTGGACGAAGTGGCCGACCTTCTCGTCGGCGGCGCGGGTACCGGCCGGAATCGGCTGGCCGGGCTTGTACTTGCCGGTCAGCACGCCCTGGGCCAGGGGCGAGAAGACGACCTGACCGACGCCTTCGCGCCAGGTAGTCGGAATCACTTCCTTCTCGATGTACCGGTTCAGCATGTTGTAGACGGGCTGGCTGACCACCGGTCGGCGCAGGTTCCGCTTGTCAATGATGCTGAAGGCGTTCTCCCACTGGGCCGCCGTCCACTCCGAGAAGCCGTAGTAGAGAATCTTGCCCTGGGCGACCAGGTCGTCCAGCGCCCGCAGGGTCTCCTCAAGGTCGGTGTCGGGGTCGTACCGATGGCAATAGTAGATATCGATGTAGTCGAGCTTCATCGCCTTCAGGCTCATCTCGACCCGCTCGAACAGATGCTTCCGGGAGAGGCCCTGGTCGTAGGTCGAGGGGCCGATTTTCCAGAAGAGCTTGGA
>JARBUG010000176.1 GCA_029239785.1 Symbiobacteriaceae bacterium
CCAGGGGCGCAGGTCGGCCTGACCGTCCACGGTGACGACGGTGTTCATGGCCTGAAACGACTCAGGAGCGCTTGGTACGGGAGCGGGGCGGTGCGGGCACGGCTGCGCTGGTGCCGGTCCCTGTGCCTGTTGCGGGTGCAGCGAACGCATACCGCCCTCTCTCCTTTCGCTCCTCGTGGTCGTCATCATCGTCGTCATCATCATCGTCATCATCAAACCAGGAGAAGTAGCCCGACGGGTTCTCCACCGCCACGTTATCGATCGGCAGAGCGGCATTCTCTTCGGGCGCAGCGGCTACCGTGGCAGGGCCGGTGGCAAACCGGCCGGCCAGCCCCGCTGCAGCGGCGGCGCCGGCGATCCCCAGGGCAAGCCGGGCCAGTTGAACCTTTGGATTCACAGCCATCTCTCTCAGTCCCCCTTTGTTGCCTCTACTCTACCGACCCAAGTTGAAACGTACCTGAAAGTCCGTCATTTTGCCGGGGTATTCACAGCAGGGTCTGGCGGCCATTTTCTTAGGAAATTCTTAAGAGGCAAATCCATATCTCAGGCGAATTTCCCTTCTGGCACAAAAGACAAGGGAGGGACCGAACCCACAACTCAGTCGTCGACCTTAAATGTGAAAGCATTCACAGTTAGGCCTGAACCCTTCGTGTTAACCGGTCTAGACCTTCGGCGTCTTGGAATCAGCCTCCCAACAATGTAAGAATTGTAATAGTCCGTTCGCCCAAACACCGGCACATGAGAACCCGCATTGGCCGATCCCTTCATCGAGAAAGAAGGCAACTCCCATGCGTAAACCTACGCGCACCGCCACCTGGCTTGCCATGCTCCTCGCTTCCGCCATGCTCCTTACCGCCTGCGGCGGCAGCAATAAGCCTGCCCCGACCGCAGAGCCCACCGGCACCACACCCCCCGCCGCACAAGACGCCCCCAAGACCCCGAAAATCCAGGGCCGCCTCACCTGGTCGGCCGTGGGCGAACCGGTCAACCTCAACCCGATTCTTCAGTCCGACACCAACTCCACCTTTGTGGTGCAGCGTGTCTTCTCCGGCCTGGTAATGATCAACGAAAAGCTGGAAGTGGCGCCCGACCTCGCCAAGTCGTGGACCAAGTCCGACGACGGCCTCCAGTGGACCTTCAAGCTGCGTGACAACGTCAAGTTCCACGACGGCAAGCCCATGACCGGTGAAGACGTCGCCTTTACGTATAACGCCATCAAGGATAAGGGCTACACCGGCCCCCGTTCGGGCGATTTCGCCGCCCTCGAAAAGGTCGAGGTGGTCGACCCCTACACGGTCAAGTTCATCCTGAAGGAGCCCTTCGCGCCCTTCCTTGCCAACCTGACTTACGGCATTCTGCCCAAGCACATCTACAGCGCCAAGCCCGTCGCCGAAATGAAGGACAACCCCGCCAACCGCAAGCCCGTGGGCACCGGCCCCTGGAAGCTTGGTGAGTGGGTGCCCGGACAGTACCTGACCCTCATCCGCCATGATGATTTTTATGCCAACGGTCCGTACATTCCCGAAATGATCGTCAAGTTTGTGCAGGATGGCAACGTGGGCGTGGCCAAGCTGGAAGCCGGCGAGTTTGATATCGGAGCGGTTCCCTCCTCGGCCATCAAGCGCTTCAAGGAGAAGACCAGCGATGTTTTCAACTTCTACCCGTACCAGGGCCTTGGCTTTGAATACCTCGCCTTCAACACCTCCAAGCCCGGCCTGAACGACAAGGCCGTCCGCCAGGCCATCGCTCACGCGATTGACCGGCAGAAGGTTGTTAACGACATCCTTGAGGGCGAAGGCACGGTCCTGAACGCCCCGGTGCCGCCAGCCTCCTGGGCCTATTCCGAAAAGCCGATCCGCTACTCCCTCGACACCGCAAAGGCGGTCAAGCTGCTGGAAGGCGCCGGCTACACCAAGGGTGCCGACGGCATTTATGCCAAGAACGGCCAGCGGCTCGCCTTCACCATTACCACCAACACGGGCAGCTCGGTCCGTGAATCTGAGTGCCTCTTTATTCAGAAGGCGCTCAAGGATATTGGCATCGATATTCAGATCAACCTGGTCGAACTGGCCACCTTCCAGGGCAAAGTGCTGCCCACCGGCAACTTCGACATGACGCTGAACCGGGCCAACCTGAACGTCGACCCCGACCCGTACACCTACTTCCATAGCTCCCAGGCCCAGAAGAACGCCAAGGGAACCTTTGTGGGCTTCAACATTGCGCAGTATAGCAATCCGGCCCTGGACAAGTTGCTGGAGGACGGGCGCAGGGAGAACGATCAGGCCAAGCGCAAGGCGATTTACGGCCAGTATCAGGACGTGATCGCCGAAGATGTGCCCTGGCTGGTCATGTTCAACTATAAGAGCACCTATGCCATCAAGAAGAACGTGAAGGGCGTCGTCATGAGCCCGACCGGACCGACCCAGGGATGGCTCTGGTACACGGAATAACTCCGTGACACGTTATCTGGCGAAGCGTCTCATCCAGATGATCCCCGTCCTCCTGGGCGTGACGCTGGTCGCATTCTTCATCATCCATCTGGCGCCCGGAGGGCCGATGACCGTCCTGGGCGGCGATGCGGCTCAACTCGACCCCACACAAGTGGAGCGGATCGAGGAAGCCTACGGTTTGAACCAGCCGCTCCATGCGCAGTACTTTCACTGGCTGAGCCACGTGTTGCGCGGCGACTTCGGTATCTCGTTCGTGGAGAGCCGTCCTGTTATGGAGATGTACCTCGAACGGCTGCCGAACACGCTCTACCTGAACGGTATCGCCATTTTGCTGGTCTACCTTCTGGCCGTGCCGCTCGGTGCGATCTCTGCGGTCAAGCAATATTCCAAGTTCGACTATGCGGTCACCATCTTCGCCTTTGCCGGCGATGCGCTGCCCAACTTTCTGACAGCGCTGCTGGCCCTCTATCTGGTGGCGATGCCGTCAAAAGGAGCGATTCCCATGGGGGGGATCGCTTCGTACGGCATGAAGGCGGAGCAGGTGGGGCTCTGGCTCTTCCTGCTTGACCGGGCCCGGTACCTGATCCTGCCACTGCTGGTCGTTATGTGCCAGAGCGTGACGGGCGTCACCCGCTATATGCGCTCCAGCATGCTGGAAGTGATTCGTGAGGACTACGTGCAGACTGCCCGGGCCAAGGGGCTCTCTGAGCGGGTGGTCATTTACAAGCATGCGCTGCGCAACGCCCTGATTCCCGTCGTCACGTTGGCGGGGTCGGTCATTCCGGCCCTCTTCAGCGGCTCGGTGATCGTCGAGCAGATTTTCAGTTGGCCCGGCGTCGGGCTGCTGGGATTCCGAGCGGTCGCGGGACGTGACTACCCGGTGATCATGGCCTTCCTGACGCTCGGCTCGGTCGTGACGGTCGTCTCGTTCCTGGTGGTCGACCTGCTTTATGTGGCAATCGACCCCCGCATCAAGTACGAGTAAGGGGGGCTACCGCAGTGCCGCATGGCTTTCGCGATATCCCCCCGGGCCGGGCATTTTGGCGGCGCTTCTGCCGCAACCGGCTGGCAACGACCGGCCTGCTGATTCTTATGCTGCTCTACGTCATGGCGCTGCTGGCGCCGGTGCTGGCCACCCACAGTTTCGATGGACTGGCTTCCGAGAACCGCTTTACCGGGCCGTCTGCCCAGTACTGGCTGGGCTCCGACCACCTGGGGCGTGACATTTGGAGCCGCATCGTCTGGGGCAGCCGGGTCTCGCTCACCGTCGGCTTTGTGTCGGCGGGCGTTGCCATAGGTGTGGGCGCCTCGCTCGGCGCCCTGGCCGGCTACTTTGGCGGCTGGGTGGATGCGTGCATCAGCCGGCTGACCGAAGTAGTCGTCTCCATGCCGCAGTTCTTTCTGCTGCTGGCACTGGCGGCGATTATTCCCCGGTCGCTCTGGTCGATCATGCTGATCATCGGGTTGACGTCGTGGCCGTCCATTGCCCGGATTGTGCGGGGCGAGGTGCTGTCACTGCGGGAGCGTGACTTTACCCACGCCGCCCGGGCCCTGGGCGCCTCCGACATGCGCATCATCTTCCGGCAGATTCTGCCCAACGCCATGGCGCCGATTATCGTCTCGACGACGCTGCGCATCGGCCATGCGATTCTGTCGGAGTCGGGCCTGAGCTTTTTGGGGCTTGGCACTCCGCCGCCCTTTCCTACGTGGGGCTCGATCGTGGCGGGCGGCAAGGATTACCTGCGCACGGCGCCCTGGATCTCCCTGGCGCCCGGACTCTTTATCTTTTTGACCGTGCTTTCGTTTAACTGCGTGGGCGACGGCCTGCGCGACGCGCTCGACCCGAAGCTGAAGCGATAGGTACAGCGCCAGGTCAGGTCGGCCACCGACCCGAGCAGCCGGTAATAGCGCATCGCATTCGTTCGCCGGCTTGCTGGTACCCCCAGCAGGTCGGCGATTTCATCTCCCGAGAGGTAGCGGATGAAGGCCGGGAAGAAGCCGGCCAGCACCCGGCCCGGGAGGAGCCCGCTGTATGTGCGGAGCATGGCCTCGGTCATCGCCCGGCCCTCGGGCGTGGCCGCGTGCTGGCGCCGGAAAATCTGGGCGGTCAGTGCCTGCGCACCGGCCATGTCGTGGGGAATCAACTCCGGGGCAACACCCAGCATGGCGCCTACGACCGACCAGAAGTAGATGTAGTCGGCGGCTTCGGTTTCGGTGAACGAAACGCCCAGGCGGCCAAGGCTCCGGGGCACGGTATAGGCAAAGGTCATGAGCGTCCCGGCCATATCCTCCTGGCAGAGGGGGAGGCCCAGATTCTGCGCATCCCACCGCCCGGTCTGCCCGATCAGGTAACGGATGGCGGCGTGCATCAGCCGGACCTTATACACGGCCCGGATGCCTTCGTCGCCCTCCGTCAGGCCGCCGGGCAGCATGATCAGGTTGACCCAGAGTACCGTCTCCCGCAGGCGGCGCAGCGTGTCGGTGCCGAGCCGGTTGCTGAACGTGATCGCCTTGATGCCCCGGGAGGCCGCATAGCACTCGGCCAGCGAGGCTGTCCCCAGAATCATGGCCATGGTCACGCCGCGCTTGACCCAGAGTGCGGATGCCCGGTTCAGCCGCTCCCGGTCTGCCCAGGCCGGGAGTTTTGCATGCGCCTGAAGCCACGCCTCGACGCACTCGGGCAGGTCGCCCGGGTCGGGCGCCGGCACCGCCACCAGGCGGGGAATCAGGGCGCCGACGTGTCCCGGAGATGTGGTGCGGCCCAGGGCGGCAATCGTATCATCCGCCAGGGGGTCTGCCTGCCCGCGCAGGCTGTCCAGCAATGCATCGGAATAGGCCATCGGTTCACCCATCGCTCAAGTTCCCCCCGGTTCTGCCCACGCACACAATTTATCCGTGTATACTGACGGGTTTCGTCCGGGACGCGATACTTCCCGTATGCGAAAAGTCACCGCCAACTTTATTTTTTCTTTCAAGCGACGTTCGACTGAACTCGACATACCATTTTCGTCATCTCATGTATAGTTAATGTTGGAGGTGACGGTACTGTGAATCATTCGCGTTCCAAACAGTTCGTGTCGGCAACGGTTGCTGCGGTACTGGTGCTGGGAATTCCCGCGAGCGCCCTGGGGGCGGAGGCGCCGCCCGCGGCGGTAACCGAGCAGGCGACGCCGGCCAAGCCGGCCCCTGCGCCGGCGCCCGCACCGGCAAAGAAGGCTCCCGAACCGAAGATCACCGAAGCGCAGGCGCTCGCCGCTCTGCAGGAGTTCTTCACGCTTCCCGAGAAGCGGCCGAACTTTGACTACCAGGCAAACCTCGCCGTAGAGGGAGACCGGATGATCTGGCGGATCGAGGCCACCTATCGGGAGCAGAACTCGACCACTGGCTTCTCATTGGGCGCGGTCGATGCCATGACCGGGCAGATTCTCCACTACGCCGGCCCGCAGTGGCTGCCCCAGCCGATCCGCACCGGGCCGCTCACGGGCGTGAAGTCCCGGGAATCGGCCAAGGCCCGGGCCGAAGCGTTGCTGAAAAAGGTCGTGCCACACAAGTTCGCCTTCCTCCAGGAAGGCGGCCCATGGACGTCAGCCTACTATTACGGCGGCATGGAGGACCGGGGCGATACCTACCAGTTCGTCTTCACCGAGTATGTCAACGGCATCCCTTTCCCGGGGAGCAGCGTAACCGTTGGGGTACATAAGCAGACGCTGGCCTATGAAAGCCTGCAGGTCGGCCTGATGGAGGGGCTCACCTTCCAGCCCGGCCCGGCCAAGGTGACGCCGGAGGAGGCCCTGAAGGTCTACCAGACCGAGGCGAAAGCGAACCTCGCCTACTACGCCTTCACGGTTGGCTATCCCTACGGCTACCCCAAGCCGAGCGAAGTAAAACTCCTCTACTCGATCGATAACATGTGGCGGGCGGTTGACGCCATGACGGGCAAGTGGGCCGAAGAGGCCAACTACTATCCGCGCCCCGAGCCTGAGAAGCCCCTGCCGGCGCCCGAGCCTGTGCCTGCCGGCAATGTCACGCCGGTCAAGGCAGCAGCGGTGCCCCTGACCAAAGAGACGGCCCGGGCCTTCGCTGCCGAAATGCTCGGCGTGCGCGCCGTCGACCTTCGGGTTGACGACTACGGGTACATGGATGAGCAACTGTACCGGTTCTCCATCTATGATGAGCATGGTTCGGCCACTGTTCAGCTCGACCCGAAGTCGGGGCTGATTCGGAACGCCTGGCGTCACCAGAGCGGGCCGATGTCGCCGCCCTCAGAAGGGTCGGCTGAAGCGCAGCCTGAACCACCGGTGACCCCTGAGATGGAGGAGCAGGCGAAGCAGGCTGCCTTCGCCGTAGCGCAGACCTACTTCAGCGACCTGCGCGACCAACTGCAGCTGACCCCTGATCCCTTCGTGACGGAGAACCCCGAACAGTCCAGCCGGCGCTTCCGCTTCACTCGCAAGATCCACGGCCTGGAAGTGCCGAACGATTACATGTACGTCAGCATCGACCTGAAGACGCTGAAGTGGCAGGAGATCAGTTCCAATTTTACGTTAGGTCTCGCCTTCCCCGAACCGACTGGTGTGATTTCGGCCGAAAAGGCGCTGGCAGCGGCGCTGGCCGGCCGGGAGCCCATGCTGATCTACCGGCCCATCTACCCGGAGATGAGCCCCGACCAGCCCCGGTTTGGCCCCCTGCCCCGGCCCACCGAGGCGCAGCTGGTCTACGTGCTCCGGCCTGAGTCAAACAGCGGCACGATTGATGCCTTCACCGGGGAGCCCGGCGCCCTGGGTTCGCCCTCGAACATCGAGACCGCGTTCGCCAAGGTCGACGGGCACTGGGCCGAAGGCGAGCTCCAGTACTTCATCGGCCGCGGCACCATTACGGGTGACCGGTTGGCGCCGGACGCGCCGCTCTCCCGGGGCCTGGCTATCGCCATCCTGCTGGGCCGGACGAATCAGTTCAACCACTACCCGTTTGGCGGCAGCGACCTGCCGTACAGCGACATCGAACAGCATGATTCCTACGGTGCCGTGCGGGCCGCCTGGAACGAGGGCTGGCTCCGACCGACTGGTGATGAGACCACCTTCCGGCCCGACGCTTCCGTGACCCGGGCCGAGTTTGCGGTCTGGGCGGTGCGGGCCCTGGGGATCGGCGCCCTGGCCCGGTCGGAATCGCTCCAGGTGACGGACGCCTACCCCGACCTGGGCGGCCTGACCGTCGAGCAGCGCAACGCGGTCAACTTCCTGGCTGCCCTGGGCCTGCTCAAGTCCGGCGGAACCTTCCGTGGCAACGACACCATGACCCAGGCCGAAGGCGCGGCCCTGACGGTCCGCATCTACAACTTCCTGCTCGCGGCCAAGTAATCAGGCTGGCTTCTGCCAGCGCGGGGACATGTCTGGACGAAATCCACCACAAACGGTACGATGTTACGGTGGATGAGAAAAGAAAGGGACGACGCGCTGACATGAGCATCCGGCTAATCTGTCTGGACCTCGACGGAACTACGCTGCGCCGTGACGGTACGGTCTCTGCCCGTACCCTCGCGGCGCTTCGCCGCGCCATGGCCGCAGGCGCCACGGTCGCCATCGCCACGGGGCGAATTTTCGGTTCGGCTGTCATTTTCGGGCGGCAGTTGGGCATTAACGGCCCCATCATCTGTTCCAACGGGGCTGTGGTTCGTGACCTGAAAGGCGCCATTTTGCACCACCGGCCCATGTCCCGGTCGATTGTCGCGGCGGCAGCAAGCGTTGCCCCGACGACCAGCATTCAACTGGACCTTTTCGGTGTCGACGATATCTTCACGGCCGATATTGCCAAGAAGCGGCGGGAGATGCTCCGCTACCGGCTGAAGAACGCCCGTACCTGGCCCGGATTGGTGATGTTCTTCAAGTACCTGGGCGCCTACAAGATCAGGCCGCTTGCACAGGCGCCTGCGGTGGACAAGGTCTTCTTGGGCGGCCTGGACGCGGCTGAACTCCAGCGGGTCTGTGACCGGCTGGTGGGCGGGGTAGGGGAGGAACTGGCGGTCTGCAGTTCGGGCCCCGACAACCTGGAGCTTACCGCACCGGGCGTCTCCAAGGGGAGCGCGGTCACCTGGCTGGCCGGCCGGCTGGGCCTGACGCTCGACCAGGTGATGGTGGTCGGCGACAGCCTCAACGACCTCTCCATGTTTGAGCTGGACTGCTTCAAGGTAGCCATGGCCAACGCCGAGACCGAGATTTTGGACCGGGCCTCCTTTGTGACGGCCTCCCACCAAGATGATGGCGTCGCCAGGGCGGTGGAGCGCTTCGTGCTTGGGGAGGCGGCGCTATGAGCAACGGCAAGCCCTATTTCGGCGCGGTCGGCAATGGCGAGACCGTTGCCCTGGTCGGCCCGGATGCCGCGGTCGCCTGGCTCTGTGCGCCCCGGCCCGACTCGTTCCCGGTCTTTGCCCGGGCCCTGGACCCGGAAAAGGGCGGGCGCCTCAGCCTGCACTTCCGCTGGGGCGGCCGGACCCTGACAGAGGCCGACCAGGCGGACCAGCGCTATCTGGCCCGGACCAACATCCTGATCACCAGCCTGCTGCTTGACGACTTGAGTGTGACCGTGCTCGACTACATGCCCTGGGGCAGGCGCCACCTGACACGGCTGATCAAGCTGGACAACCTCGGCGAGGAGCGGCGGGGTGTGCGGGTCGGCTTCAGCATTCGCCCCACCGCCAGCGCCCACGCCCCGGAAGACCTGCGGGACCGGGTTTACGCGGCCTTCAAGGGCCCCGAAATGGCCCTGCTCTCCCCGGGCGAATCGGTCACCACCACGCTGGTCCTCGCCTACGGCGAGACGCCTACCGAGGCGCTGCGCAACTGGTCTGAGGCGCAGGCGGGCACCCCCGACCTCGACCGTGAACAGAACTTCTGGAACAACTGGCTCGCCCCGGCCCGCCCC
>JARBUG010000177.1 GCA_029239785.1 Symbiobacteriaceae bacterium
GCAGGGAGATAGCCCAGTGCTAAAAAGGAAGGGAGGCGGCAGAACTGTTCGACCGCACTACACCCGTCACCGTACGCGAACTGACCATGTATATCAAGCGGCTCCTGGAGAATGATACCAAGCTAGCCTCGGTCTGGGTCCAGGGCGAGATTAGTAACTTCAAGTGGCATACATCGGGCCATATCTATTTCACCGTCAAAGACGAAACGGCGCAGCTCAAGTGCGTCATGTTCAGAAGCGCCGCCCAGCGGCTCCGGTTCAAGCCGGATAACGGCATGCAGGTGCTGCTCTGGGGCAACGTCACCGTCTATGAGCGAGACGGTGCTTACCAGTTCTACGCCCAGGAGATGGAGCCCGCCGGGGTTGGTGCGCTGCACCTCCAATACGAACAGCTCAAACGCAAACTCGAGGCCGAGGGCCTCTTCGACGCGGCCCGCAAGCGTCCTCTGCCCCTGATGCCCCGGCGGATTGGCCTGGTCACCGCCCCCACGGGAGCTGCCCTGCGGGATATGATCTCGATCTCCCGCCGGCGCTTCCCCGGCGTACGGCTGCTGCTGGCCCCGGCCCTGGTGCAGGGCGCCGATGCGCCTGCCAGCCTGGTGCGGGCGCTGGAATTGGTCGCCCGTGAGCCCGAGATCGACGTGGTGATCATCGGGCGGGGCGGCGGTTCGCTGGAGGATCTCTGGGCCTTTAACGATGAGGAACTGGCGCGGGCGATCCGGGCCTGCCCGGTGCCCGTGGTCAGCGCCGTGGGCCACGAGACCGACTACACCATCGCCGACTTTGCGGCCGACATGCGGGCGCCGACCCCGTCCGGGGCGGTGGAGATGGTGGTGCCGTCCCGGCTCGACCTGCAGGGTCAGATCGATTCCCTCAGGCTCCGGCTCGTCTCGGTCACCCGGCGCCTGGTGGAGCGGAAGCGGCTGCGGCTGCGGGCGCTGGCCGAACGCCCGGTCCTCCTGCGACCCCAGGGACGGCTGCTGCAGGACCGGCAGCGCCTGGATGACCTGGTGCGGCGGTTAGGCTTCGCCAGCGGGCGGCGCATCGAGCGGAACCGGCAGCGCCTGGGGTCATTAGCCGGGCGCCTGGACGCCCTCTCGCCGCTGAGCGTATTGAGCCGGGGCTACAGCATCACCCGGGCCGCTGACGGCAGCGTGGTGCGCAGCGCCAGCGCCGTGCAGACCGGCGATGCGGTTTCCATCATGCTCCACAAGGGAAGCCTTGTGGCCCGCGTCGAATCGAAAACGGAGGAGTCGTAAGGTGGAAGAACAGAAGCTGAGCTTTGAGCAGGCGCTGCAGCGCCTGGAGCAGGTCGTGAAGGAACTGGAGACGGGCGACCTGAGCCTGGACAAGGCCCTGGCCCTTTTCCAGGAGGGCGTCGCCCTGGCCCGCCAGTGCGGCATTCAGCTCGACGAGGCCGAGGCGAAAATCGAGAAGCTGCTGGAAGCGGGCCGGACGGTGGAGTTTCCCACCGAGGCCTGACGAGGGCACTCAGGTATTTCGCCATGGATACCACTGATTTCACGGATTTCGGGGGCTCTTCGACAAGTTCTGTGCAGCTTATGCGGCCTTGCCGGCGCCCTGCGTGCTGGCCCTCAGTTCGTGCCATCAATGCAAGGCCAGCACCCGGAAATCCATGCATTGATGGCACGGGCAGTCAAAGTATGCGGGTTCCAGGGCATGAAGAACCGTTGACGCCAACGATGCAAGGATTTTCAGGGGGCTTCCATGCAAACTTGGCACCAGCCGTCCGAGCACGCTAAATCGCGGTGCCGTCATGCAAAAGTGGGCGCAGAGGCACGCGTCCTGGCGGGTGGGCCCACAGAGGGCGCCGGGCAGGGCCGGCGCCAGGTGGCCGGCGCCCGAAGGGCACCCAACTAGTTTGCGCCCGCCCGGATTTGCACGCCGGCCCCTCGAAGACCCGTGCGCGGATGGGCGGAGGGGTCCGGAGCCAACTGAAGCCTACAGGGGCGGGCACATCGTGCACGAAACTTATCGAAGAGCCATTTTGGGGCAATCGCGAATTTAGGCACGGATGTGCACGGATGTCAGCGGCTCCCCAGTCAGGTCACCTGGCCTTTTGAGAGACCGGGCAAAGTGTTCCGGGTCATTATTTATGTATATTGACCAACATATCAGTGCCATCTGTGATATCTGTGGTAAATATCTATATCCGAAATCCGCGTAATCCGTGAAATCCGTGGCAAAAAACTGCCCCAAAAGGCCCCACTGGAGAGGAAGAGGCAGCATGAACATCGCAGCGTACCTGGCAGAGCGGTCGAAACTTGTCGACGCAGCCCTTGACCTATACACCGACCCCGCCCGGCCCCGGCGGGAAGGGCCCCGGCTCGCCACCGCACCCGCCCATATAGTAGAAGCGATGCGCTACAGCCTCATGGCCGGCGGCAAGCGGCTGCGGCCCGTCATGGTCATCGCTGCGGCGGAGCTCTTTGGCGCGCCCGCCGAGCAGGTGATGCCTGCGGCCTGCGCGCTCGAAATGATCCATACCTACTCGCTCATCCACGACGACCTGCCCTGCATGGACGACGACGACCTGCGGCGGGGCCGTCCTACCAACCATAAAGTCTACGGCGAGGCCGTCGCCACACTGGCGGGCGACTCGCTGCTGACCCTCGCCTTCGAACTGCTGGGCCGGCAGGCCCTGGTTGAAGGCGTCAACCCCGCCCGGGCGGCCCGGGTGGTGGCGGAGGTGGCCGGCGCCGCGGGCGCGGCCGGTATGGTCGGCGGCCAGATCCTCGACCTGGCCTGGGAAGGCAAAGGCGCCCCGGCCGAGCAACTCCGCCAGATCCATCGCCTCAAGACGGGCGCACTCTTCAGCGTCTCACTGCGGGCCGGCGCGCTCCTTGCCGGGGCAACGGACGCTGACCTGGCCTGCCTCGAGGCGTACGCCGACCACTTCGGCCTCGCCTTCCAGATTCAAGATGACGTCCTTGATGTGGTGGGCGACGCAGCCAAGACTGGCAAGGGCGTCGGCCGCGATGTCAAGCATGATAAATCCACATATGTCAGCCTTTACGGACTGGATGGCGCCCGCGACATGGCGCGCCAAGAAGTGGCGGCAGCGATCGCATCGCTCACGCCATTTGGCGAGAGGGCCTGTTATCTGGTCAAACTGGCACGATTTGTTGTTGACCGTGAAGGATAACGGATGTTATGATTCGGTTTCGGGTGACGCAGTATCCTAGTCGGTACTACCTTCTCTGAAGGCGGGCCTAAAAATCCGTCGAGGGCACATCGATGAGGTCTCTGGTGGTGGCCGCCGATGCCCAATCGGGGGCTGCTGCTGGGGATTCGGTCGACGGTCAGTAAGACCCCAGACCGCCGGGAGGAAGGGCGATCCGCAATGGCATGCGGGCGACGACCCTCCTTCCGAGGAGGCCTGCGATAAACGTGGCGGTTGCACCAATTACGAGCAACAGGGCTACGGCGCAGCGAAGACCTGCTTCTCGGTGCTGAAACATGGTGAGGCGCTGGGAGCAGTGTAGCCTGCCTTGAGTGGGTGTGGTGGATCAGGCAGGGGACGGGACCAGACCTGTCCGCAATTCCTCGCAGGAAGCCGGCCAGCTGAGAGCGAGGGAGACGGCCTCTGAAACCACCTCTGCAAAAGGGGCTAGGGGAAGGTGTGTTGTTGAAGAAAATTCCTAGGCTGTTCGCAAGAGGTCCGATGGGGATTAAAGTGTGGACTGAGTGGTAATCTAGCCCTGCCGATGGCGACACGGCAGCTCTGGACATAAAGGGAAACCGCCGTGGCGGCGACGCTGCGGAGTCCGTGGGGAAAACCAGCTGGACCTAAGCCACAACATTTACCTGTCGGGCTGTCACCCTTTTATTGTATTCATACCCCCGTAAGGGGGTATTGCGTCATATACATAGTCTGCCCTGAAGGAGCGTTGATTATGGCACAGGAGCCCTCTGCGCCGCCCTGGTGGCGAAGGGCGATTCGGGTCGGCCTCCTTTCCTTTGTACTTGCTGCGGTTGTTAACTACTTGGGCCAGGAGGCGCTGGAAAGCGTTCCGGCTTTAATCTCGATGTTAATCATCTTGATGCTGATTACGATCGGCATCAGTTTTGATATACTTGGAACAAGCGTAACCGCCGCCGAAGTGACGCCTTTGAACGCCATGGCGGCCAAGCGGATCTCCGGCGCCCGGCAGGCGATCTTTCTGGTTCGCAATGCCGACCGGGTGGCCAACTTCGCCAACGATGTCGTCGGCGACGTCACCGGTGCCGTCACCGGCGCTGCCGGCAGCACCGTGGCCATGCAGCTCTCCGTGGGCCGCGATTTTACCGATACCCTGATCAGCCTGGCGATTATCGGGCTGGTGGCAGGTCTGACCGTCGGCGGCAAGGCCGCAGGCAAAACCTTTGCCATCGAGCATGCTACCGATGTGCTCGTCCTTGTCGGACGGGCGATTCACGCCATCGAACGGATGATTGGCCGGTCACTGACCGGCGGCCGGGGTCCCAACTCCTCACGAAGGAGGACCACCTGAGCGATGCGATTGCAAGATCTGACGGGTCCTGAGCAACTGCGAGGCCTATCGACAGCGGAACTGCTGGCCCTCGGCGAGGAGATCCGCAAGGTCATTTTGGAGACGGTGGCGAGCACGGGCGGACACCTGGCACCCAACCTGGGCGTCGTGGAGCTGACCCTGGCTCTGCACACCGTTTTTGACAGTCCCCACGACAAGATTCTCTGGGACGTCTCCCACCAAGCTTACGTCCACAAGCTGCTGACCGGCCGGTACAGCCGCTTCCACACGCTGCGGCAATACGGCGGCATCGCCGGGTTTACCGACCCGGTGGAGTCGATTCATGACCATTTCCACTGGGGCCATGCTTCCACATCGATCTCCGCGGCGGTGGGCATGGCGCAGGCGCGCGACCTGGCCCAGGAGAAGTACGAAGTGATCGCCGTCATCGGCGACGGCGCCCTGACCGGCGGTATGGCCTACGAAGCGCTGGACCATGTGGGTCACGCCAAAACCCGTATGATCACCATTCTGAACGACAACTCGATGTCGATCGCACCCAACGTGGGCGGCATCTCCAACTATCTGGCTCGGATTCGGACCGGCCCGAGCTATCAGCGCGTCAAGCAAGATATGGCCGAAACGCTGAAGAACATTCCCCTGGTGGGGCAGCAGGCTTTTGAGTTTGTCGACCGGCTGAAGGAGGGCGTCAAGCACCTCCTGGTCAGCAATATGTTCTTTGAAGATCTGGGCCTTACCTATATCGGCCCGGTCCCGGGGCATAACCTGCCGGCCCTCCAGGAGGCGCTGCGCCAGGCCCGAGCCTATCCCGGCCCGACGGTGGTCCATGTGGTCACCACCAAGGGCAAGGGCGTGCCCTACGCCGAGGAGCTGCCCGACAAGTTCCACGGCGGCGGCCCGTTCGATATCAAGACCGGCAAGATGCAGGGCGGCTCGGTCACGTACAGTGAAGTTTTCGGCAACACGATGACCAAGATGGCCCAGCTTGACTCGCGCATCGTCGCCATTACGGCGGCCATGCCGTCGGGTGTGGGGCTGGCCAAGTATGCGAAGGAGTTCCCGCAGCGCTATTTCGATGTGGGCATTGCCGAACAGCACGGCGTTACGTTTGCTTCCGGTTTGGCCAAGGCGGGTATGCGGCCTGTGTTCGGCGTCTATTCGACCTTTTTGCAGCGCGCCTACGATCAGGTGATCCACGATGTTGCCCTGCAGAACCTGCCGGTGGTGATCAGCCTCGACCGGGGCGGCCTGGTGGAGGATGGGGCGACGCATCAGGGTCTCTTTGATGTGACCTACCTGCGGGCGATTCCCCGCATGCTCTGCATGGCGCCGAAGGATGAGAACGAGCTTCAGCATATGCTCTATACGGGCGTTAACCATACGGGGCCTTCGGCCATTCGGTACCCGCGCGGCAAGGCCGTGGGCGTGCCGATGGACGAAGTACTGATGCCCCTGCCGATCGGCAAGGGTGAACTGCTCCGCGAGGGGAACGATGTGGCCCTGGTCGGCCTGGGCACCATGGTGCAGGCCTGTCTGGCGGCCGCTGATCAGCTTGCCAAGGAAGGGATTTCGGCCGCGGTGGTCAACCCGCGGTTCTTCAAGCCGCTGGACGCCGACCTGCTGACGCGGGTGGGGCGTGATTCGGGCGCCGTGGTAACGGTGGAGGAAGCATACCTGACCGGCGGCTTTGGGTCGGCGGTGCTGGAACTCTTCGCCAAAGCAGGGGTCGATGCGAAGGTGAAGCGGGTCGGTATTCCCGATGAGTTCGTCGGGCATGGCGCACCGATGTACTACCAGGAGCAGTACGGCCTGACGCCGGCGGGGGTGGCGGAGGCCGCCCGCCAGTTGGTGGCGCAGGTCCGTTCCGAGCTGGACGGACGGCGGCGGGGGAAGGCGCGCAAGGCGCCGGCCCTGGTCGGCGATGTGGCCAGCGGCGCAGATACCTAGGCAAATTGCGAAATAAGTGGAGCCGCCCGGGAGGAACTTCCCGGGCGGCTTTGAATTATGATGCAAGGCGTAGTTTTCTGAGGTGGTACATCCGTGGATTGGGTGCGTCATGTCGTTTTCCGGTGGGTGCTGGCTGCGGTCTATTTCGGGCTGATCTTCTCCGTCATTCTGCTCTTTCCGGCGATCCTTCGGCCCTGGGTGCTGGGGCTCTACGTGATTGTGGCCTTCTTTACGTGGTGGAACAGCCATACCCGGGTCGCCCGGAACCTGGAACTCAGGCCGCTGACCAACTGGGACGTGCCTGACCTGCCCCGGTTCCGTCAGGATCTGGCCCGGGCGATGGAGGCCGCGGGCGTAAGGCGGGAGCCCTATTTTGCGGTCTACACGCAACGGGTGCCGAATGCCATGGCCATCGGTGGCCGGCGGGCGATTGTCGTCTTCACGACGGGTGCCCTGAAGCATCTGACACAGGATGAGTTGCTGGCGGTGGCGGCACACGAACTGCGGCATGTGGCCTCGAACGATATGCTGCCCGGCCTGCTGGGCGGTGCGTGGCTGCGCATGCTCTGGCAGATTGCCACCTTTCTGATTCACGCGGGCAATGCCCAGGGGGGCGTGTTATCGGCCGTCGCCGCCGTGTGTGGCGGAGTGCTCGATCTGGCCCTGCGGATCGTCGGCTGGGCCGCGTCGGTCTCGATGGCGCAGCGGTCGCGGTTTGAGGAGAATCAGGCCGACCTGCTCGGGGCGCGGGTCACCTCGGCGGAGACGGTGGTGAGCGCCCTGGAGAAGTTGGAGCGGGTGGCGGCGGAGCTGGGCCATGTGCAGGAGAAGTATGCACCGTGGTCCACCGCGTGGATCGCCCAGCGGCTGCATGCCAGCCATCCGAGCCTGGCCGCCCGCCGACAGTTCCTGGCCGATGCCACAGAGAGGGGGGATCTCCGTGCCAGTTAGTCTGCGAGTGCTCTCCGTCGTTTTTGGTCTTTTTCATAAGCTCGGTGTGGCGCGCTGGCTTGTGGCCATCCCCCTGCTCGTGATCGGGGTTCTGAAGGGCGCCCAGTCCGGCCTGGATGCCGCCATCTGGTGGCTGGTGGCGGCGGGGCTGCTGCTGTTGATGGGCTGGGTTGCCGATGCGGCCGGGTTCATGTTCTTTGTGGCGGATGATCTGCTGGAGGTTCTGGAGGAGGCCCCGTCCGGGACGCTGGTGGCGATTGCCGGAGGCTGGTTTCGGACCCGGGAGGGGTATGACTGGCATCTGCCGGAGCGGGAGGAGGCGCTGCTGGTACAGCTGCGCTGGCTGGCGGGGGAGAAGCCCCCGGCGCTGGCTGTGCTGACGCCCGACGACATGCCGGAGCGGACGCGAGAGCCGCTGATGGAGTGCCGGTGTGCGGCGCTGTGGCATCCCGGGGTGCAGGTGAGGACCGGGTGGGTGACGGTGGGCTGGCATCTGCATCCCGGGCTGGAGTTGGAGTTCATCGGGCGGCGCATGCGGATCGCCCTGGACCGCCCGGGGCATGTGCGGGCGATTGCCAGGCTGTTGGCCGAGTCGGCGTAGGGCTAGATGCGTGCCATCTTTTTGATGTAAGTTCGGCTTTCCGTCTCCAGATAGTCGATCAGGATCTCATGGCCGGTGAGGTCCCGCAGCGGCAGAAGGTTTCCGAACGATCACCAGCGTGATGGCCCTGTCCATGCAGATGCCCATCTTGATGTAGTCGCGTTCCCGTTGTTCGGCGGATTGCGCGGCCGTGTATCTCTTTGTGGCTCGGTAGTGCTGGGCGCCGTTCAACTCGAAGGCCACGTTTGGCGGGTAGTAGCGGTCGAATTGCAGTAACTTTCCCGTACGGGGGCGGAGCAGGAACCCCGGCTCAGCGTCGTCTTCGAATTGGTCTGAGTCGATGAGCAGGGAGAGGTACTCTCGCATGAGCGCTTCGCCGTAGTGCTCGGCGTGGCTAAGGCGTTCTTGGGCTGCGTCCAGCGCTGCGAGGCCGCGGGATTGGCCGGGGAAGCTGAGTTCGAAGTGGGTGGCTGCAAGGCGGTGGTCCCGGGCGACCGTGACCCATTCAGCCCGGACGAGTTGGTCGAGAGCGGCTGCGACCGTGTTGCGGGTCATGCAGGCCAGGGTGGCCAGCTGCGGGTAGGTAAATCGGCCGCAGGGGTGGCTGAAGCCAGGAGTGAGCAGGAGGAGACCATAGAGGATGCGGGTGGAGGGTTCGAGAAGGCGGTTCGTGATCAGTTCGGCCGGAACTGGGACGGTGGCGCCTTCGTTGGCTTGCCCCGCACGAGGTGCCCAGTTCTCGGCCGTCAAACGGGCGAGTCCGGCGTATATGGTAGTGCGTGAGAGGCCGGATCGTTGAGAGAGCTGGGTCACCCCTGCCTCCGGCTGCAGCTGAGCGACCATCCAAACCAGTTTGGCCGTGGCAGACAGGGAGTGATGCACCAGGAGCGATTGTGGAACCTGCACAACCTGATTCGCCATCGCGTGACCTCTCCCCCGGATCGGACTGAGGAATCTGTGGGCCGATCGATTGATTCGAAACATGGTTTGGATATTCCTTCCAGAACGCTGGCGAACCATTTTCGCACAGGCCTGGGGCAGAGCCTGGAACTAACCGGGGATACGGTCGGCGGTCGCCCAGGCTACGTGCGGGCACCGGCCTCAATCGAAATTTGAACACCAGGGGATGGGCAGAGGTGTCAAGATATTGAACGAGACCAACCGGACGGGCCGATACAGAGCCTGATTCCCACTGTTTCGGGCTGAGAACCACCGTTCTTGGCCCGGGACGGCAGGAAAACCATCGGTGGGCTTCATCTCGTTCAAAATTTGGGCACCCAGTCGCCGGGAGTGCTGTTCAGATTTTGAACCAGGGGTTATGCTCGGCCGGGGCCGGGGCCGGGCCCGGGGTGCAGGCTGTTCGCCCGCAGCCCTTTGATGATCGCAGGGAGCGCCTTGGCCGTCTCGGGCGACCAGTCGCTGGCGGAGAGTCGGATGATGTCGCCCCTGCGGGCTCGTTTCACCACCCGGTCCACAATACGGGGCGCCTTCAGCCCCAGGTGGTCGTCGGAGTCCAGGCTGTGGGTCACGGTGGTCAGGTTGGCTGCCCGGGCCGCGGCCACAATCTCCGGCGTGGCTTCCCCCTGGGGCGGGCGGAAGTACCGCACAGGGCCGCCCAGCATTTTGGAGAGGGCCGACTGGCTGGCGAGCAGATTACTGGTCACTTCAAGCTCGGGCAGCTGTGACAGGTTGACGATCTTCTGGCCCAGGGTGCCAACTTCGTGGCCCTGCTCGCCCATTTGCCTGACGACGTCGCCGTGCAGGCCCAGGAAGGTACCCCCGACGAAGAAGGTCGCCTTGACATCGCTGGCCTGCAGGATGCCTAGAATCTTGCCCAGTTCGGTCTTCTCCCAGGTGACGTCGAAGGTAAGGGCGACCCGGTTCTCCGGGGTATCGGCCCGGGTGAGCGGGCGGTCCGCCTGCGGCGTCATCATGGTGAGGCGGGCGCCGCCGCAGCCGGCTGTGAGACCTACGAGCAGCACCATCAGCAGGGCGGCAGCCATACGGTTTCGTTGCATAGAAAAATCCCCCCGGCCAAGTATCGCCACTTCGCCGGGGGGATATGTGCTTTGGTCAGCTGGTGGCGCCCAGCTTTCGATCGAGCCGGCCTAGCCGGTGCCGGACGGCCTCCAGGTCCCCCAGCGTGGCGGGGCCGTAACTGCCGGCCAGCGACCGGCGCCGTTCGGCGATGGAGAGCGCCCGCATGGTCAGGTCGCGGGCGGTGGCCACATCTTTGACGACGTGCTCGTAGTACTTGGCCAGTTCGACGTAGGGGAAGAGCGACAGGCCGCCGGCACCGGTCAGCATCTCCTGCCAAATGGCAACCGCCCGGTCGTGCTCCTTGACCCGCTTGTAGATGGAGGAGAGGGCGCGCTGCACCGTGACCTGGCTGACCATTTCGAAGCCCCGCTCAAAGGCGGTTTCGTAGCAGGCGATGGCTTGGCCGGGGTCGCCCCGGTCTTCGAAGAGGCGGCCGAGGGAGTAGAGGTCATCGCCGCAGACCAGTTCGCCATCGGGCGTGGGGCCCAAAGGGTCGGTGACCATGTGGCCCATCCAGCCCGCCAGGGAGACGAGGCTGACGATGTCGAGCCGGTTGTGGAGGATGACCTCCTCCAGGGGGCGGGCGTCGCCGGAGCGCAGATAGTCGAAGTAGAGCGCCGGGATCAGTTCGCCGGGCACGTCGCCGACCCGCTGGACGCCGAGAATCTTGGCCTCCAGGTTCTGCAAGTTGCACTGCTGGAGCCGTTCTTTCCAGATGCGCCTCGCAGGGTGGAGCAGGTCGAGGTGCGGCGCCCCGGGCAGGGGCACCCGGCGCCGGGCGAGGCGGTAGCGGGTTTCCATGAGGGGCCAGTCAAACGCCTTGCCGTTGAAGGTGACCAGGAGGTCGAAGTTGGCCAGATCGTCCGCCAGGGCTTCGAGCATGGCGTCTTCCTCGGGGTAGTCGCGCAGGAAATATTGGCGGACGACGAAGTCGTAGCCTTCAAAGAAGCCGAGCCCGGCCAGAAAGGCGTAGGTGCCGGTGCCGCCGGCGAGGCCCGTGGTTTCGGTGTCGAAGAAGGCGGCCCGGCGCAGGTGGAGGTTGTCGGGCACCCGGCCGAGCAGTTGCCAGCCCTGGCTGGGGATTTCGAAACAGTACTCCAGCGCCAGGGGACCGCGGCAATACTCAACCGGGTAACGGGTCTCCACGTAGAAGGCCTCGCCGGCAACGACCTGCCGGGCGTACCCTGCGATGGTGCCCCCGGCCAGGGCCGGGAAGACTTCGCCGAAGGCGTGCGGTTCGCCTGACGGAGGCGCAAGGCGGGCCCCCGGGGTGCAGGCGGAGGAGTCCCCATCGCCGCCGTAGGCGGTGGTCTCCGGTTCGGCAGCACGTCCTCCCGACCCGATGGGCGGGCTGAACTCTGGGACCGGCTCGGGGGGGCGCTCATTACGTGCCGCCCCGGCGGCCTTCAGCATCCGGAGCCGGTCTTTCAGGTTCATGCCTTTCGTCACCCCTCGCATTGGATTAGCCCTGTGGGTCCTTCTCATTTAGCCGCGGAGTTGGCGGATTACGCTGATGTGGATACGTTTTTATCGCCACGGATTTCACGGATTTCACGGATTGGCTAAAGCTTTTGGGTCAGGTCCCCTGGTAATCGGACAACGTATCTGGTCAATTTATATGAATAATGACCAGGAAGGCCCTTCCCCGTATGATCGGAAGCCCGGCAACCTGACAAAAGATCTAAGGGGAATCCGAAAGCCCTAACTAGCCGGCCCGGCCCCGGACATGGCCCGGTGCAGGAGGCTCAGCACCCCATCCTTCGCACCCGTAATGTTCCCCGTTTCCGCCGCCGGGCCCACGCAGGACGGGCAGCCCGTTTCGCAGCCGCAGGACTGCACCCGGTCCAGGGCGGCGCCCAGCAACATGGGATGCAGGTCGTAGCACTTCTCGCCGAGCCCGATGCCAGCCGGATATGCATCATACAGGTAGACCGTGGGCAGGTCGTTAAACGGCGACCGCACCTGGACCACCTGGTGCAGGTCCTGCGGGTCGCACATCAAGTACATAGGCGCCAGGCTCTTGAGCAAATGGCCCAGGCCCACCAGAGCAGACTGCAGCTCATCTTGCGTGTAGCCTTCGGTCAGCGAATCCGGCAGGGAGACCCAATAGGCTGCTGTATGCATCTCATACTCGGGCAGATGGATCTCGCCCCAGCCCATGTTCTCGTGCGTATGCAGACGGATCTTCTTAAAGATCGTCGCCTTCGCGGCGGTCATCACTTCGCCGAAGCGAACCCGCAGGCCCAGCTCATCCTTCTCCTTGAAGACATCCAGCGGTTTGATGGTAACCGCCATGTTCGCATCGGTATAGTACTCCACGTCCACCTTATGAACGTAGGCCTTCTTTTCGCCCCAGTCCAGCTTATCCACATGAAACTGGACGCCCTGATGCAGGTAGATCGCATTGGTGTGCACCATCGTCATGGCGCCGAGTTGGTCGATTTCGCCCAGCACCTTGGTCTGTGCCGGCACAGACTGGTCGATGATTACGACATTCTCTGCATCAACAGACCGGAGCGAGATGTTTTCCGCCGGGAAGTTCTCCGCCGACCAGTGCCACTTGCCACCGGCATGGCGCAGAATCTTCTCCTCTTCAAGATAGCCCAGGATTTCGGCGGTCGTTTCGACGCCAAACTTCTCGCCATCGACAAACGGCAGTTCGAAGGCGGCGCACTTGAGGTGGCTGACCAGAATCAGCAGGTTGTCGGGGTTGATGAGGCCAAGCTCCGATGAGCGGTGGAAGAAGAACTCGGGGTGGGTGATGACGTACTGGTCGAGCGGTGTGGACGACCCGACCATGACCGTGAGCGACGAATCGCCCCGGCGCCCGGCCCGCCCGGCCTGCTGCCAGGCCGAAGCGATGGTGCCCGGGAAGCCGCACATGACGCAGGC
>JARBUG010000178.1 GCA_029239785.1 Symbiobacteriaceae bacterium
CGATGGTCCTGGCCCGCCGCCACGTTACAAAGGGGGATGGGGGTGACTGGAGCCTGCGGTGGCGGGTAGGGGTGACCGAACGTTGGTGCCGGATGTTTGGGGATGGCCGAAGGCCCCCAAACGAACAACCCTGGAGGGAATCCCCTGCCCGCCACCGCAGCGCGACAAGCAGCGACCTAGGGCGAAACTGTAACCGTAAACGAAACCTGATCCCACTCCACAACCGCACCCACTGCCAAGGCCAACGAACGCACCCAGACCAGCGGCGCCCCACCGGCCCCATCCAACCGCACCGCATCATCCGAAATCAGCCGTCCAGCCACCATCACCCGCCCACCCACGGGCTCAAAGGAATAATCCACCTGCGCCGCAGCCGCAAACGCAGCCGCAGAGACAAACGTCCTTCCCTCCTCCAACCGGGCCTGCGCAGACAGATCCTGCCCGTCATACAGCACCCGCACCGCAGCCCCGCTCACGGGATCAACCCGCAGAACGCCCAGGGCGCCCATCGTCGCATCGCCCAGGGAGTGGGTCAGAACCGGGTAGGCCCCCGCCTCCGCCACCAAGTCGGTCACCACCGCGCCGCCCGGGGGCACCGTCACGGTCTGCACGCCCCGCTTCAGGTTCTTCGGATTCCCATCAGGCCACACAGCATCAAAAATCTCGCCAATTACATGAAAGCCGGCGAAATTGTTCGCGCCCGCGTTGACGAAGTAGAAGCGCACCTTCTCCCCCGCCCGGGCGGTCAGCGGCCGCTCCACATACTGCGCGGCCACCCCGTTGATCGCCACCGCCGTAGGCTGCCCGCTCAGCACCGCATCCAGGCCGCCGGCGGCATCGTACCACTCGTGCTGGACCAGCACATACTCCGTGCCGGTGGCCACGTAATCCGGCGGATCGACAATCATTGCACCGAACATGCCGTTGGCGATATGCATGATCACCGGACCGGCGCTGCAATGGTAATAGAAGAGACCGGGATAGTTGGCCACATAGTCGAACGTAATCGACTCCCCGGGCTTGATCGCCTGGTGGAAGGTGCCCGAGTCCATCTGCCCGGCATGAAAGTCGAGGCCGTGCTCCATTTCGGGGTCCTTGTTGGTCAGCGTGATGCGGACCGTATCACCCTGCCGCACCCGGATGGTAGGCGCCGGTACCTGCCCGTTAAAGGTCCAGACCTCCCGGCTGTCGCCCGGGGCGACTTCCATCAGCGCACGGCGGGCCTCCAGCTTCACCTCCACCACCCGACCGGTGGCAGCGGCCAGCGCCTGCGCCGGCGCCTTCGGATCAAACGGCACAGCCTGTCCGAAGGTCGTCTCCGGAACGACCACACCAGCGTTCACCACCGGTGGTGCCCCGTTCTTCGGCGCGGCTGTCTGGTGATCATCGTGGTCGATCACGTGCCCCTCGTCGCCGGGATGATGGCCCTGGTTGTGGATCTCCCCCTCCACGGGCACCGGCGTAAACGTCTGCGTCTCATCGAACCGGCGGGCCGCCGAGCCCCGGGTATGCATCAGCATCCCCCCGGGATAGACGCCGCTATCGGTCACCGCCAGCGAGTTGTGGTCATGCCACGGGAAGACGCCATCACGCCCCTTGACCAGCACGTCGTACGTCTCGCCGGGAGCGATGTTCAGCGTATCCGCCCGCTGCGGCAGCGGCAACTGGTACCCATCTTTATGGGTGATGACGAAATGGGTCCCGTGCAGATGGAGCGCATGGCTTTCAAACCCGGCGTTGATCAGCCGGATGCGGGCGATTTCGTCTTCGGGGATGATCATGTCGGGCACCGACTTGCCGGCCTTGCCGTTGACCACGAAGTAGTTGTAGGTCGGCTTGGTGACAGCATCGGCGGGGTCGCGGTGGGTATCCCACTCGTCGACCATCATCACGAACTCCCGGTCCCAGGTCGGCTTGGCGGCATCCTCAATAATCATGGCGCCGTACATGCCCATATCCTGATGAAGCGATGTCTGCACATGGCAGTGGTACCAGTGCGTGCCCGACTCGCTGGCGACGAACTGATAGGTGAAGGTCTCCCCCGGCATGATGTAGGCGCCGGTCACGTGCGGCACGCCGTCGTTCACCTCATCGACGCTGGTGATGCCGTGCGAGTGCAGGGAATGCGGCTGGTCCGTCTCATTTTTGATATGGATGCGAACCAGGTCGCCCTGCTTCGCCCGGATGGTCGGGCCGGGGACCGAGACGGGCTGCCCTTCGTAGCCAAAGCCCCAGGCCTTTACCTTCACGCCATCGGTAATCTCGTGCTCGAACTCGGCGATGTGGAGGCGGAACTCACGAAACTGACCGGTCCGCTCCGCGGGCATCACGGTGCCGCCCTGATACTCGTCGCGCATCTGCTGGACAGCATCTTCCATGGTCCAGGCCGGTGTGATCGGCTTCGCCGCCTCCTCCGCCACGGCGCTGCCGGTAAGCAGCGACGCCGCCGCCAGCACACCGACGATCATCCGTGCAATCCGACGCTTCATGAAAGACACCCCCTTTTACTCGACGATGATGGTGCCAGTCATGAAGGGATGCTGCCGGCAGCGGTAGTGGTACGTGCCCGGCGTGGTAAAGGTGAAGGCGAAGGTATCACCCTTCTTCATATAGGTGACGGACTTGCCATCCTTCTCGCCGGTAGAGTCGAAGAGGCGGGCAGCGGGGGTTTTGGCGTCGCTGTCGATGACGCTGTGGTCGGTGGCCTCCATGTTGACCCAGGTCACCGTGGTGCCGGCCTTCACCTTCAGCACCTTGGGGGCGTAGGCGAAGGCGCTCAGCTGGACCGTGTTGCCGCCGGTCACGGGGCCGGGGTCGGGCTCGGGCTCGGGGTCAGGCTCGGGGTCAGGCTCCGGGTCGGGTGCCGTGCCGCCGCCGTGGTCGCCGGGGTCGTGCTCCCCGCTGGGCGCGCCCACCTTGAGCAGGCCCAGGGCGCCCAGGGTCGCATCCTTCATCACGTGCGTCAGGATCGGGTAGGTGCCCGTATCGGCCACCAGATCCGTGATGACGGCGCCGCCCGGCGCCACGGTGATCGTCTGGACGCCGTACATCGCATTTGCCGGGTTCCCATCGGGAATCGCCCGGTCGAAGATCGCACCGATGACGTGGAAGGCGGAGAAGTGGTTGGGGCCGGCGTCGACAAAGTAGAAGCGGACCGGCTCACCGGGGGCGGCGGTCAGGGGCGTGGTCAGGTACTGGTTCGGCACGCCGTTGAAGGCGACCGCCTTGGGGGCGGCGGCGAGCATGCCGTTCAGATCGAGCAGATTGGCGTACCACTCGTGCTGGATCAGGACATACTCCTTCCCCTTGGGCTGGTACCCCGGCGGGTCGACGATGACCGCGCCGAACATGCCATTGGCGATGTGCATGATGACCGGGCCGGCGCTGCAGTGATAGTAGAAGACGCCGGGGTAGTTGGCCTTGAACGCAAAGGTCTGGCTCTCCCCCGGCTGAATCGCTTTATGAAAGGTGCCGGAGTCCATCTGCCCGGCGTGAAAGTCAAGGCCGTGCTCCATTTCGGGGTCCTTGTTGGTCAGCACGATCCGCAGGGTGTCGCCCTGGTGGACCCGGATGGTGGGCGCCGGGACCTGGCCCCCGAAGGTCCAGACTTCCTGGACGTCGCCGGGGGCGATCTCCAGTTTGGCCCGGACGGCGTCAAGGTGGACTTCGACGACCTTGCCTCTGGCCGGCTGGGGCGGGGCCACCGGGTTGAACGGCTTGGCCATCTGGGGCTCGGTGACGACCGGGGCGGCACCGGGGGTGACCACGGGCGGAGCCGGGGCGGCGGAGACCGAAGCGGCCAGGAGCAGGATGCAGAGAGTCAGAAAGGCACTGACACGCAGGAGACGGCGACCGGGAGTCCCAACCATGGGGCGTACCTCCTTGCGGCGACTGGTAGTCAGTCCGGCAATGACGGAGGCGCTCTTTGCTATGTACAGGCCGCGTCCGGGACGAAGACGGTCATTTCGGACATTTATTATTGTAACATGTTAGTTATATTTCTTGCGTGATCAAAATCACAGACGGCCCGGGTGCGTCTTCAGCTAGTTCAGCACAAGCGCTGACTATCAGGAAAGAACCTGCCAGAAGCAGGCGCGCCTCAAGCCATCCGTTACCCCAGGATGAAAAACAGTGAAAACCACTGAAAAACAGTCGCATCTGCTCAAAATGCTTCACCCATGAAACTTGCCGCCTTACTGCCACAAGGAGGCAGATCCTTCGGGCACCGCGGATACCCGTTGAAAACCACTGAAAACCAGTGAAAACCATTGAAAAACAGACTGGAGGCCACCGGACTGAAAATTCCTGATAGACATTATCCATTTTTATGCTATACTGCTTATAGAATCCAGCTTCGGTGGATTCGAGTATACTTCGAAAGGAGGAATTCAAACTTATGGTCAATCGGCACCGACTCGGGCCCCAGCGAGTCACCGGTAAGACCTTCGAACTAGTAGACACAACCTCTCTGGAACATCAGTTACGTCGTCATCCGGACGGCGGCACGCTCTGGGCAAGCGGCCGCTTCGTGATGAACACCAACGGCTCCGACCTTTGGCACGCCGTGGTCCGTGCCACCGAAGGCATCGACCAGACCAAGTACGTCGCCCGCGGCGGCGGCGACCCTGACAAGTTGCTCATTGCGGTCTATGCCGTCGACCCCGGCACCGCCGGTGGCACAGCCGTTCGCCTGTCGCCCCGCAAGAAGGCCTCCGGGCAGTTCAACGTGACCCTCAAGCTGCACGACGTCTTCATCAAGTACCCCGAGCTGCGATTCACAGGCAAGCGCAAGGTCTCTGTCGCCGGCGACTGGGACTCTGCGGGCCGCCCCTACCTCGAAATCCAGCTCCAGACGCAACTCACGACCAAGACCATCTCCCGCAAGGGAACGGGTCAGTCCAGCGGTCAGTCCTCAGGCACGAAGTCCGGGAAGCAGGCCCCGCCCCCGGCCCCCGATCTCGCCCCTGAGGACGAACTCGCATCCGAAGAAGAATAACAAAACCCGAGCCTACATACCCAAAACATACATAGAAAGAGACCGGCTCTCCCGCAGAGCCGGTCTCACTGTGTCCCCCAATGCCGAAACCAGATCCACCCGCCCCCCGTCCTACCTGTAACAGAAGGAGGCGGTCCCATGCGCCGATGGCTGCTCGGACTGTTGGCTGTGCTCGTGCTCGCAGCCACAGCCGCCTGCGCCAGCAAAGAGCCCCCTGTGCCCACCATCAAAGCTGGCGAGACCCTGATCCCCGCCGTCCTGAGCACTCACTGCTGGACAACGCGCTGCGCCGACTACCCGTACCCGCCGGACCACCTGCGGTCCATCGGCTATCAGCCCGTCACCGTCCCGGGCGGCGCCACCCTCACCGTCACCTTCCCCGGTAACCTGGTTACCCCGCCCACCATCCACCGATGGGATGGCTCCACGGCAACGCCCTCCGTACTGGTCATCCCGCCCGAATCCGGCATTTACACCTACGACGTCGGCGCCCGCTGGAAGCAAGGTTCCGCCGCCTACATCTTCCAGGTCGAGGTAAAGTGAACCCAAAAGCCCGCCCGAGTGCTCTTCCTATGGGAGGGATGTGCATGCAGGAGACGCAGGAACGCATTTTTCACGAAGTAAATCGACGGCGAACCAGATGCATGGTCGCCGGGGCGGTCATGATTCTCAGCCTGCTGGTCTTGGTGACCCTTTCAGAAGCAGACCTTAGCGACAGTGCGTTAACCTGGCTGGTGCTGGGTGCGGACATCGCCCTGATGGCGGTGGCAGGCTATTATCACTGGAGGACCTGGCGTTGCCCGTCCTGCGAGGCGGGGCTGGGGCGGGATTGGAGCCCGCAGTACTGCCAGCATTGTGGAACCAGGCTCAGACCATAGTGAGCCCGTCAACAGCGCAGCCAGGCCCTTCCGACCAATGCATGCTCAGTCCCCACGGAAGCGTGCGCGCCTGGTCGCAGCGGCCGAAAAGCCCCGTTTCGGGGGCCTTTTCAGCCTCTCCGACCGGGCGCGCACGAAATCCCGGACAGTCACCATGCAAAAGTGACCGAAAGCGGGCGGGCCCCACAAAATCATACGGCGGCCTGTGACCTCAATGGTCGCAGGCCGCCGCCAGGTAACAAAAGGGATGGGTGGTGCAGCAACCGGCACAAGCCCCCGGGGGTAGGCAGGGAGCGTTGCTGCGCCGTCGGAATCCCCTACCTACTCCCGGGGGCGCCCCCACAAGCGGCACGAATCCGCCCCAGAGCCTCCACCAACCGCTCCTCCTTCAAGCAAAGCGACAGGCGCACAAACCCCTCACCATACGCCCCATATGCCGCGCCAGGGGTCACAATCACACCGGCCTCATCCAACAACAAGGCGGCAAACGACGCGGACGTATGCCCCGCCGGCACCGGCACCCAGAGGTAGAACGACCCCTTCATCGGCTGCGCATCCAGCCCTGCCGCCCGCAGACCCGCCACGGCGATATCCCGCCGCCGGGTGTAAATCTCGTTCATCTCCGCGATAAACTGATCCGCCGCCGGGTTGGTCAGCGCCTCGATTGCGGCCTCCTGAATGGCGGTAAACTGGCCGGAATCCGTATTCGTCTTGATAATCCCCAGTGCGCTGATCGCCTGGGCGTTGCCCACCACGGCCGCAATCCGCCAGCCGGTCATGTTAAACGGCTTGGAGAGCGACCAGAACTCAACGGCGATCTCCTTGGCACCCTCCACCTCAAAGACCGACGGCGCCTTGAACCCGTCATAGGTCATCTCGGAATAGGCGTTATCCGACACCAGCAAGATATCGTACTTGCGCGCAAACGCCACCGCTTCCCGGTAGAAATCCAGCGTCGCCACGGCGCCCGTCGGGTTGTTCGGATAATCGATGAACATGATCTTCGCCTTGCGGGCAACATCCTCCGGAATCGCCTGCAGGTCGGGAAGGAAGTTGTTCTCCTTGACCAGCGGCATGATATACGGCGTGCCGCCGGCCAGCAGCGTGTGCGTCTTGTAGACGGGATAGGCCGGGTCCGGCACCAGGGCGATATCACCGGCATCGATATAGGCCCAGATGATGTGGGCCAGCCCTTCCTTCGAGCCGATCAGGGCCAGCGCCTCGGTCTTGGGGTCCAACTCCACGCCAAAGCGCTTCTTGTAGAAGGACGTCACCGCCGTCCGGTAGGCCAGCGACCCGTCATAGTCCGGGTACTGGTGCCACTTCGGGTTCTCCACCGCTTCCTTCATCTTGTCGACGACGAACTTCGGCGTGGGCATATCCGGGTCACCGATGCCCAGCGAAATCACATCCACACCCCGGGCGATGGCGGCAGCCTTCTTCTTATCGATCTCCGCAAACAGATACGGAGGTACGCTTGCGATCCGCTCAGCACGCTTCGGCATCTACCGTCATCTCCCTTACTTGAGGAATTCACCGCTGCAAACATACGTAGCCGGGCCGGTTTTAAAGACGTGGCCGGTGGCTTCATCCCATTCGATCGTCAGATCGCCCCCGGGCAGATGGATCAGGGCGCTGCGCCCCGTGTGGCCCAACAGATGGGCCGCCACCAGCACGGCGCTGGCGCCGGTGCCGCAGGCCAGGGTGATGCCGGAGCCCCGCTCCCAGGTGCGCATCTTCAGCTCACCCTGCCCCACCACCTGCACGAAGTGGACGTTGATCCGCTTCGGGAAGAGGGCGTGGCGCTCGATCAGCGGACCGATCCGCTCCAGGTCGATGGCGTCCACATCATCAACAAAAAGCATCACGTGTGGATTGCCCATGGAGACGGCGGTGATTCGGTAGGCGCGGCCGTCAACTTCGAAGGGTTCGTCCACCACCCGCTCGGTGTCAAGGCCGGCCATGGGAATGAGGGAGCGCTGGAGCCGGGGGGCGCCCATGTCAACCCGGACGCCATCTACCCGCCCGCTGCCGTCCAGGATGATCTCCGGGATGATGGTGCCGGCCTTCGTTTCAACCTGGAACCGGGTTTTGGTGGTCAGGCCCCGGTCGTAGCAGTACCGGGCGAAGCAGCGCATGCCGTTGCCGCACATTTCGCCTTCCGAGCCGTCGGCGTTGAACATGCGGAAGCGGAAGTCGTGATCCGGTTTCGTCGGCGGCAGGATCACAATCAGCCCGTCAGAGCCGATGCCGAAGTGCCGCTCTGCCACGGCGATGGAGAGGGCCGGAAACGTCTCTTCGGGCAGTTTCTCCGCGATGTTGTTGACGTAGATGTAGTCGTTGCCCAGGCCCTCCATTTTGGTGAACCGTACCACGATTGCTCGCCCCCCGTTTGTCGCAGGTCCAAGAATGAATCTCATTATATGGATGACCCATGGCTGCGTAAACGGCCATTTGCTCCCGTCCATTTAGGGGACAAAGACCGAAAAGCCCTGAAAGGAATTCTGAACTGTTCCTCAGAATATCATTAGTCCTACGAAGTATCCCACGAAAAGGACGTGTTCTTAGCATGTCGAAGCGCCTGACCCGACAGGAAGCGCCGATTGAACAGACCTGGGACCTGGAAGGGCTCTACCCCACCACCGCCGCCTGGGAGGCGGATCTTGCCAAGGTTGAAGCCTCGCTGCCGACGCTCGCTGGTTACCAGGGCCGGCTGGGCGAAGGCCCCGCTACCCTGCTCGCCTGCCTGAACGAGTACTTTGCCGGCAACCAGCGGATGAGCCAGGTCTTCTGGTTCGCCTACAACAGCTGCACGGTCGACCAGGGCAATCCTGTCGTGCAGGGCATGCGCGACCGGGCCATGGCCATGCTCGCCCGGGCCGAAGCGGCCGCAGCCTTCATCAAGCCGGAGATTCTGGCCCTGCCCGAGGGCGTCGTGAAGCAGTACCTGGAAGAGGAGCCCGGCCTGGGCCTCTACCGCCTCTACCTGAGCGACCTGCTCGCCGAGAAGGCGCATATGCTCGGCGCCGAGGCCGAAGGCGTCATCGCCGCCATGGGTGAGCTGACGGAGGCGCCGTACATCATCTGGCAGAACACGACGGCGGCGGATATCGTCTTCGAACCGGTGACCGATGAGAAGGGCAACGTGGTGCCCATGTCGGTGGCCGCGCTCTTCCGGCTGCTCCAGTCGCCCGACCGGACCGTCCGTCAGGCGGCGTACGAGTCGGCTACGAAGGCGTTTATGGCCCACAAGCGGACCATCGCCGCCACCATGGCGACCGCCCAGAAGCGGGACGCCATCATCGCCAAGCTGCGCAAGTATCCCTCGGCGCTGCACGCCGCCTTGAGCGAAGGGCATCTGCCGGTGGAACTCTTCCACAACCTGCTGAAGGTCTCCGAGGCGGGCGCCGGCCATCTGCGCCGGTATATGGAGTTCCGGCGGAAGGAGCTGGGGGTCGATCGCCTCCAGGCCTGGGACGAGCAGGCGATCGCCGGCCGCTGGGTCGACTGGGCCGACAACGATGGCAAGGAGGCCGGCGCCTACTCGTGGGGCTGCTACGGGTATCATCCGGTCATCATGATGACCTGGCAGGGGAAGATTGCGGATGCCTTCACGCTGGCGCATGAGCTGGGCCACACGGTCCACTCGGTGCTCTCGGCCCGCAAGCAGCCCTATGTCTATAGCGATTACACCAACTTCCTTGCGGAGATGGCGTCGACGACCAACGAGTTGCTGCTGGCCCGCTATTTGCTGAGCACGACGACGGACCGGAAGCTGCGGCGGTATGTGCTGACCCGGGCGCTGGGGGCGTTTACGGCCAACTTCTGGGGCGGCTCGATGTCGGCGGCGATTCAGCAGTGGATGCACGAGACGGTGGAGAAGGGCGAGCCGTTTACCTTTGAGTCGATGACGGCGGCCCAGGTGGATGTGTATAAGCGGTGGTACGGCGAGACGGTTGAGGTGACGCCCGAGGGGATGGGGGCGTCGTGGCTGCGGGTGCTGCATCATTTCCGGAACTTCTATTCGTACCAGTATGCGACGGGGATTTCGGCCGCTGCAGCCTTTGCCGAGGCGATTTTGACGGAGGGCGAGCCGGCGGTGGCGCGGTACCTGGGCTTCTTGAGCGCCGGGTCGTCGGCGCATCCGATCGAGATTTTGAAGGCCGCGGGGCTGGATATGACGACGCCTGCTCCAATGGAGGCGGCGGTGGAGTATTTTGGGAGGCTTGTGACGGAGTTGGAGCGGGTGTAAGGGCGCCTGTGTGGGCGGGTAGGGGCTCCCTCTCAGGGTTGTTCGTTTGGGGGCCTTCGGCCTTCCCCAAACATCCGGCACCAACGTTCGGTCGCTCCCTACCCACCCACACAGGCTTGTGCCACCACCACCCCGTTTCGCGTAACGAGTCGGGGGGGGGGGGGCCTACCTTTCGTGCGCCTGGCGGGGCTTCGATGGCCCCGCCGGGCGGTCGGTCAGAACTGGGCGCAAGGCCCGGTGGGGCAGGGGCTGAGGAGCATCGGGGCGTTAGTTGGAGCTCCTTGCGGCAGCAAGGAGCCTTCCGCTGTCTTTAGCCGCCCCGCCGCGACGACGCCCCTGCCTCACCGGGCCGCCCCACCCACCGGGCCGCCCCTGCCCCACCGGGCCGCCCCACCCACCGGGCCGGCCGAGCCTCAAGGCGCCGCCGGGTTGCCCTGGGTGCCAGGCTGCTCTAGCCCCGGCCCGGTGCCGTGGCTTTGAGGCGTTACGGCTCCGCCGCTGCCGCCCCCGGCTCCGGTGCCTATGCCGCCGCCCGCCAGGGAGGCCCGGCTGGCGATACGGGCGATGTCAGCCATGTATGCCGTCACTGGCGTGCCGTGCCGCATGGCCGAGGCGATCTCTGCCAGGCGGGCCTGGTCGGCGTCCTCGGTCACCACCCGGATCTCGCTCAGGCCCACGCAGGCTGTGCGAATGCGGTCCAGGGCCGTGGAGCCGCCGGTCTGGTTGTTGTTGCCCGTGGCCCCGGCGGCGTTGCCGGTCGCACCACCGCCTCCGGCGCCCGTGGTGCCACCAGCAGCGGCGCCGGTGGTGCCGAAGCCGGCGCCCGTGCCGGGCAGGCCGCCGTCAGCCACGCCCATGTTCCCGGGCGGGAAGATGGTGCCGGTGTAGCCGGTGGTGCCCGGGGCGCCGGTGTTCCCTGCCGTGTCCGGCGTGCCGGGCGGCATCGGGTTACCCGGCGTCGCCGGCGTGCCCAGGGTGCCCGGCGCGCCGTTAGGCGGCCCGGTCACGCCCGGAGGGTTGGTGGTGGGCATGTAGTCGTAATCAGGAAGGGCAACGAGGGCCACGTTGCCCACCATGATGCCGTTGGCCGTGGCTTCCGTCAGGCCGCCGGTGCCGGGGGCGCCCAGCGGGGTGAAGCCGACCCGGTCGGCGCCGCCGTTGGTATCCAGCGTGCCGGTGCCGCCCTTGGTGCCAGCGCCCATGGCGCCGCCCGTGGTCCCGCCGCCGCCGCCTGCGCCCATGGCGCCGCCCCCGGCTGTCCCTGCCCCGGGCGCGTTGCCCAGGGCAAGGGCACAAGCGTCAAGATCTCCGGTAGTCGAGCCCTGCACCGTGTTGGTTTCGGGCCGGCGCTGTGGATTGCCGGTGGCGCAGCCCACGGCCAGCAAGGCCGCCATGGCGCCCACGCCGATCTGCTTCCAGGTAGTGCGTCGCATGTTATGTCTCCCTTCAACTTACCGTGGCTGTCATTAGCGTCACCACCGGCTGGGCAAGCTATGCTAGGCCTCGTCAGTCGACTGGCGGACCCGCATGGGGCGCCCGAACATGAGGAACCGGCGCACCGCCACCAAAATCTCACCGATGGAAGCAAAGGCCAGCACTACCAGCCAGTCTCGGCCGGTCAGTGCCACCGTGCCGAAGATCGCCGAGAGCGGCGTCCAGTAAATGGCCAGCAGCAGTGCAGTGAGCGACGACGCTACCGCTCCGACCAGCCACGGGTTGCCAAAGAGCCCGTTCTCAAAGATGTTCCGACGCTCGGAACGGCAGTCGAACACATGAATCAGCTGGGCGCAGACCAGCGTGGCCAGCGCCATCGTGCGGGCCCGCTCCAGGACCACCGGGTCCTGCAGGGGCAGAAGTCCGGGCGTCATCGTCGCCGTCATGGCGCCAACGATGAAGGCCGAAATCGTCCCGAGGCCGATCAGGAGGCCCCGGCCCAGAATCTTGATGCCAAGCCGCCGGGCAAAGACGCCTTCGTCAGGCCGCCGCGGCGGGCGCCGCATCACGTCGGGCTCGGGCGGCTCGATGCCCAGCGCCAGCGCGGGCAGGCCGTCGGTCACCAGGTTGACGAACAGGATCTGGATCGGCAGCAGCGGCAGGGGCAGCCGCATCAGGGCGCCCAGGAACATCGTCAGCACCTCGCCCGTGTTGCACGAGAGCAGGTACCGGATGAACTTGCGGATATTGTCGTAGATGCCGCGCCCCTCTTCGACTGCCGCGACGATCGTCGCGAAGTTATCGTCAGAGAGCACCATGGCCGAGGCTTCCTTGGTCACGTCGGTGCCGGTGCGCCCCATCGCAACGCCGATGTCCGCCTCTTTGACGGCCGGCGCATCATTCACGCCGTCGCCCGTCATCGCCACGATCTCGCCCAGGCTCTTGAACGCCCGCACGATCCGCAGTTTATGTTGCGGCGAGACCCGGGCGAAGACCTTGACGGTCTTGACCGCTTCGATCAGGTCGTCGTCGCTCATGGCGTTCAGTTCGCGGCCCGTCACCGCCCGGCCCTCCGGCCCGGTAATGCCCAACTCCCGGGCCACGGCCAGGGCCGTTGCCGGGTGGTCGCCGGTGATCATCACGGTGCGGATGCCCGCCCGGGACGCCGCCGCTACCGCCTTCTTCACCTCAGGCCGTGGCGGGTCGATCATGCCGAAGAGGCCCAGGAAGACAAGTTCCTGCTCGTACCGCTCGGAGGCCTGATCAGGCGTCAACTCATGGGCACCGCTCCACTCCCCGGGCAGGGGCCGGTACGCCACACCCAGCACCCGCAGCGCCTGACCGGCCATCCAATCGTTCTCGGCCAGAATCTGCTCCCGCAGCGCCTGCGTCAGCGGCTGCACCTTTCCATCAAGGAAGATATGGGTCGAGAGCTCCAGCACGGTATCGGGGGCGCCCTTCAGATGAAGCTCCACCGCCCCCTCTTCCGCCCGGCCGATCACCGACATCCGGCGCCGCTCCGATTCGAAGGGAATCTCCATCAGCCGGCGCATTTGCTTGCGGAGCTCATCCGGCCCCAGGCCGGCCTTGGTGGCTGCGACAATCAGCGCCCCTTCCGTGGGATCGCCCTTGACCGCCCAGCCGCCCGCCTTCGCCCCCTTGGCCTTGGAGCCCCGCCGCGTTCCCCCGCCGCCCCCATCTACCAGATGGGCGTTGGAGCAGACCGATGCGCTCCGCAGCGCTTTCACCAGACCCGGCTCCTCCAGGGGGCGCACCGCCTGCCCGGACGCCACGTGCATGAAATCGCCCTTGGGGCTGTAGCCGTCGCCGGTCACCTGGTACCGGGCGCCGCCGGCCCAGGCCGCCCTTACCATCATCTCGTTTTTCGTCAGGGTGCCCGTCTTGTCGGAACAGATGACGGTCGCGCACCCGAGCGTCTCCACCGCCTGCAGCTTGCGCACGATGGCGTTCCGCTTGATCATCCGCTGCACGCCCAGTGCCAGGGCCACGGTCACAATCGCAG
>JARBUG010000025.1 GCA_029239785.1 Symbiobacteriaceae bacterium
CGCCACCATGGCCGAAATTGAGGCGGCGGCCAGGCTCGCACAGGCCCACGACTTCATCATGGAGACGCCCAAGGGCTACGAAACGGTGGTCGGCGAGCGTGGCCTGGGCCTGTCAGGCGGCCAGCGCCAGCGCATTGCCATCGCCCGGGCGATTCTGAACAACCCCCGCATTCTGATTCTGGACGACGCCACCGCCTCGGTCGACATGGAGACCGAACACGAAATTCAGCTCGGCCTGAAGGCACTGATGAAGGGGCGGACCACGTTCATCATCGCCCATCGCCTCTCCAGCCTGAAGCACGCCGACGAGATTCTGGTCATGGAGGCCGGGCGCATCGTCGAACGGGGCACCCACGAAGAACTGCTGCGGCAAAACGGCGTCTATCGTTCTGTCTACGAGATTCAGTTCCAGGACCGCGAGGTCGAAATCGCCCGCACTCGCACTGCCGAGGTTGCGGCCGCCGACGGAAGGGAGGGGTAGCCCATGGCATCAGGCGAAATTCGCACCGCCCGTGAGCTGCACTACCGGAACAAGCCGGAGGCCGGCAAGAACGCCGAGCGGTTCTACTACAAAGAAGAAGTGATCCTCGAAAAGCCCCTCGACTGGGGCCAGATGCGGCGCATGGGCGCCTTCCTGATGCCCTACAAGCGGACGATCATCATCGCCTTCATCATGATGGTGGTGGCGGTCATGACCAGCCTGGCGGTTCCCTGGCTGATCTCGCAGGCGATCGACGTGGTCCTCTCCGAAGAGGCCGCCCCCACGATGCTTACGGCCTGGCTGACCAAGTTCGACCGCATCACCCGCCTTAACTGGCTGGTCGGCATCATGGTGGCGGTCCACCTGATCAACTGGGGCGCCAACCACCTGCGCATTCGCCTGACCAACCGGGTGGGCCAGTCCGCCCTGTACGACCTCCGCCAGACGCTCTTCAAGCATGTGCAGACCCTCAGCTTCCGCTTCTTCGACACCCGCCCCGCCGGCTCGGTGCTCGTCCGCATCATGAACGACGTCAACGCCCTGCAGGACCTGTTCACCAACGGCATCATCTCACTGCTGCAGGATGTGCTCCAGTTGGTCGGCATCGTCATCATCATGATGTCGATGAACGTGCGGCTGGCAATCGTCTGCCTGGCCTTCCTGCCCGTGGCCATCTGGGTCACCGGCAAACTCCGCACGAAAATCCGCCGTGGCTGGCAGATGGTGCGCATCAAGCAGTCGCGCCTGACCGCCCACATCGCCGAGGCGATTCAGGGGATTCGGGTGACCCAGGCCTTCCACCAGGAAGAGGAGAACAAGGACTTCTTCCAGGACATGAACGCCGACAACCGCTGGCACTGGATGACGGTGCAGCGCCTGAACGCCTGGTTCAACCCGATCATGGAGATCATGTCGGCCATTGGCACCATGGTGGTCTACTGGTACGGCACCGAAACCCTGCGGAACGGCGCCATGACCGTGGGGGCCCTGGTCGCCTTCACCACCTACATCGGCCGGTTCTGGGAGCCGATCATGCGGCTGACCAACCTGTACGGCAACATTCTGGTCGCCACCGCCTCCAGCGAGCGCATTTGCGAGTACCTGGATACGAAGCCCACCGTGGCCGAGGCCGGCGCCGCCCCGGAACTCCCCGCCATCACCGGACGGGTCGAACTGGACAACGTGGTATTTGCCTACGAAGAGGGCCGCACGGCGCTGAACGGCGTCAGCCTTACGGTGGAGCCGGGGCAGACGGTCGCCCTGGTCGGCCACACCGGCGCCGGCAAGACCTCGATCATCAACCTGCTCTCTCGTTTCTACGACGTGAACAGCGGCGCCGTCCGCATCGACGGCCACGACCTGCGTGACGTCACGATCCAGTCGCTTCGGTCGCAAATCGGTATCGTCCTGCAGGACACGTTTATTTTCAGCGGTACGATTATGGATAACATCCGCTTCGGTCGCCTGAACGCCACCGACGATGAGGTAATCGCCGCCGCCAAGGCTGTGCGGGCGCACGAGTTCATCATGCGGATGCCCCAGGGCTATCAGACCGAAGTGAAGGAGCGGGGCGCCCGGCTCTCCATGGGCGAGCGGCAGCTGCTCTCCTTCGCCCGGGCCCTGCTGGCCAACCCGGCCATTCTGGTCCTCGATGAGGCGACGGCCTCCATTGATACAAAGACCGAGCTGTTGATTCAGGAAGCGCTGGCCCGCCTGCTCAGGGGCCGCACTTCGTTCGTGATCGCACACCGGCTCTCGACCATTCGAAACGCCGATAAGATTGTGGTGCTCGACCACGGCAAGGTGGTGGAGGAGGGGAACCATCAGGAACTGATGGCCGAGAAGGGCGTCTACTACGGTCTGATTCAGGCACAGTTCCGGTTCTTCGAATCCGCCTGAACTGCCAGTAGTACGAAATTGCCCCGCTCCACAGATATTTGAAGGCAGGAATATCCAACCGCCCCGAGAATCCATCAGGTACGTACGCGCTGCGCAAGCGCCGACCTGGTTGGAACTGGGGGCGGTTGTTTATGTCTTGGTGGCGGCAGATGGCGAACCTCAAGCGTTTCGCCGCACTCCGGCGGGTGTCGGGTCAGTTGATTGTGCTCCCGCTGGTGCTGGTCGGTGTCGGCACTTATGCTGCTGCGGCCGCGATCTACTTGATCTTCGGAACGGAACGCATTTGGATCGCCGCTCCGTCGTGGTCAAGTGCCTTGCTCCGCCTGATGATTGCCCTGGGCGCCCCGCTGCTCATGGGCTATTTTTGGCAGCGGTCTCGCCCGGCCCGGCGGGTGCTGCAGGTGGCCGACTGGTTCGGCGCCGGCATGATCGCCTACTCGGTGGTTTGGACCGGTTGGGCGCTCCACGAGTTTGTGGATGCCACCCGCCTCTCCCCCGTGGGGCTTCTGATCCTGCCCTACAGTTGGGCCGTCTGGGGCATTCTTGGCACCGGGCTCTTTATCTGCGGGGCTGTGGACATGTCGCATGAGCTTTCCTCTGAATGGCGGGAGCGGCAGCGGTTAGAGGCGCTCATGCAGTTCACCCAGCGCATTACCAGCCTCGATTACCAGACCAGTCTGAACGAAATGGTCCGCCATTTGCACAAACTGCTGGAGGCCGATTCCTGCGTGCTCTACCTGTGGAACCAGGAAGAGCAGGTGCTGGTGCCTGTGGCGAGTGAGCACAACCCGGCCAGCTATCCGCCGGCCTATATAGAACGGGTCATGACCTTTCGGTGCCCGATCGGGTTCGGCATTACCGGCTGGGTGATGCAAACGGGCGCCCCGTACCTCTCGGGCGATGTCATGAGCGACGTGCACGCCCAGGCGGTGCCGGGCTGGCACGGCGCCGAGAAGTCGACCCTGCTGGCGCCCATCGGCATAGAAGGCCGGCGGTTGGGTGTGGTACGCCTGACCCGGAAGGGAATCGATCAGTTCACCCAGGACGACCTGGATCTGGCCCTCTCCTTTGCCGGTCAGGCGGCGCTGGTGCTTGAGCACGTGCGCATTGTCAAGGAACTGTCGGATCTGTCGATTACCGATAACATGACGGGCCTGTACAACGCCCGCCATTTCCACCATGTGGCCGAGGCGGAGGTCGCCCGGGCCGCCCGCAACGGCGAGCCGCTGGCGCTGGTCATGATCGACTCCGATTCGCTCAAACGGCTCAACGATCTGCGCGGCCATCCGCGGGGCGATGAGCATATCCGCCGGATTGGCCGGGTGCTGCGGAGTTATGTGCGCCTCTCTGACTACGCCTTCCGCTACGCCGGCGACGAGTTTTTGCTCCTGCTGCCCAACACCGGGCATGAAGAAGCGCTGGTGGTGGCCGAGCGCATTCGGGTCCTGATTGAAGAGGGCGACCCGGACGACGACATGCCGGTTACGGTCAGCCAGGGTGTGGCGGTCTTCCCGACCCATGCCGCCGATGCCCGGAGCCTGCTGTCGGTGGCCGACAAGGCGATGTATGAATCGAAACGGATGGGAAAGAACCGGGTGACGGTCGCTGACACTGCGCTGAACCAACCGGGCGACCTGCTGCGAGCAGGCCATTCGGTCGGTGAGCAATACATGGCCGACTTGGGGAGGTAGACCGATCCATGAGCTTCATCAACCGCTTCTCCTACCTGATCATCAGCCTCGCACTGGTCATCCTTGGCACCGTTGCCGCCATTTTGCTTCCTTCCGGTGCCATTGGCGCTGCCACGTTCCTGTTGGGCGCCGCCCTGCTGGTATACTGGGTGGCCGCACGGCGCGGCGCGAGAACGCCCGTCAACCCCGGCAAGCGGATTCGGCGGGCCCGTACCAGTGAGCGGCCGGTGGTCGTTCACTTTTACCACGACCTGACCATCGGGTGCCTGCTTCAGCGTCCGTTTACGGCCAAGGCCGAGCGGGAGTACAAGGGCCGCTGCGATATCATTTATGTAGATGCGTACCACCGTGATGCGGAGCCGGTTCTCGCCGAGTACGAAGCCGAAGTTGGTGACTGGCTGCTGTTTGATGCCGCCGGCAACCTGGTGGAGAAGGCCGGTTCGGTGTCGGTCGCCAAGTTGGAGACGCTGGTACATAAGCCTTTATAGGCACGGGCCGGGTAGAATAAGCTCGAGGTGAGTTTGTTGCAGTTTGAAGAACTGGCGGAGCTGATGAGAACCCGCCGTTCGATTCGCAAGTATAAGCCTGACGAGGTGCCCGATGAGCTGCTGCTCAAGGCGATTGACCTGGCAACCTGGGCGCCCAACGGCGGCAACCGCCAGCCCTGGCAGTTCTGGGTGGTCAAGAGCCGGGATGTGATCGGGCAGATTGCTGATGCTGTGGACAGCCGGTCACGGCTGATGGCCTCGTGGCCGGAGGCGCAGGCTTATCCCGCCGATGTGGAGCGCTGGAACCGGGTGAGCTCGTTTTTCCGGAGCGCCCCGGTCTGCATTGCGGTCATGGTGGGCGGGTACGAGTCACTGGCGGATAAGTTGATGATGGCCCGGGGCGAATCGGACCCGGACGCCCGGGACATGTTGGAATGGCGCCGGTTCGGTGCCTCGCGAATCCAGTCGATCGGCGCCGCCGTGCAGAACTTGCTGTTGGCGTTGCATCAGCAGGGGCTGGGTGCGTGCTGGATGGCCGGGCCGCAGCAGGCCAAGGGCGAGATTGAGGCGCTTTTGGGCGTGCCGCCGGAGTTTGAGTTTGTGGCCTTGGTGCCGGTTGGTTGGCCGGCCGAGGAGCGGAGCCCGGGGCCGCGCAAGCCCATGGATCAAGTCGTGAAGTTCGTCCGGTAGCAATTGGCCTCCGGACAAGGGGCGGCGCATGAGGCCATCGATGCCTCATGCGCCGCTTGCGATTTTGCCGTCACGTAGGAAAGTCCGTCGCGTCACACACCTGTCACAGCGTGTCATACTGGCGTCACATGCAGACCGTAAAGTCAGGAACAGAAAGACGCACAGGAGATGACCCCACATGCATGACCGTAACTCCGTCTACCGTGCCCGCACTGTTCTGACTGCACTGTCCCTTAGCTTCGCATTGGCGGGCTGCGCCGGGGTAGCGGCGCCCGCACGCGCAGACGAGCCCGTTATCTCGCCTGCCACGCACGTCGGCGGGCTGATGGACCTTCCCGATCCCAATGCCCTCAGCCTTGCCCAGATCACCGAAGGGCTCGGGGGCTACCTGAACAGCGGAAGCGGCCCGGTGGCGCCGCGCATCGAAGCGCTCTTCGACCATTGGAAGCTGCGGCCTGTTCCGAACTCCACCCTCGTGCTTGAAGCTGACCTCGACGGCAATGGCACGACGGAGACTGTTACGGTCTACCGTGACACCAAGAGCGCCACGGGCAGCACGGGCGTCCTGTTCGTCATCTCCGGCACGGAGAGGCAGTACCAGGTGGACCGTTCCGCTGAAGAGGTGCTGGTTCCGGCCCTCTGGACCTTGTCTGACCTCAACCTGGACGGCCGCAAGGAGATCATCTGGTCCACCACATCCATCGGCGCCAATACGACCACCTCGCAGGTATTCATCTCCGACTGGAGCCCCGGCACTGTGCAGACGCAGCGGTCCGATATCACCATGACCAACCTTATGAAGGCAGAGGCCCAGGGGAAGGAGTTGGTGTTGATTGGCGGCACAAAGGGCGGCTTTGGCGCCGGTTCGGCACAGCGCACGCAGACGGTTCGGTATAAGCGGGAGACCGACGGCAGACTGGCTGTAGCCGACAAGAGACTGGTTGCTTCGGAGTACAGCTACCACAAGCTGCAGGACGGACTGCTGGCCGAGGAACTGGGCGACCTCGACAGGGCCGGAGCGGCGTACGCCGCCGCCACCGAGCCCAGCCGACAGGTCCTGCCTCCCGGCGACTCCGTCCCCGACGAGTGGCGTGAGAAACTGGCCGACGCCGTCCGGACGTTCAGCCAACTACGCATCGCCTTTTTGCAGCTCGATTCGGCTACACCGGGCGAGTTTGTGGGCAAGGTGCTGGGCGGCTCCTGGGGGCAGTACGAAGGGCTGACCAAGTCGGCGCTGGGGGCGAAGGACCGGCAGGGCGCCTGCGCTGCTGCCACGAAGTGGGCAGAGGAGAACCCCGACTTCATCAAGGCGCTGAACAGTCCGCGCGGCTATGCCAACCCACAGTGGAAACCGGCCGACCTCTGCGGCCCCATGCCAGCCTTCTAATCTGTTTTGCCCGGGGGCACGGTTATCCGTGCCCCGTCCACCCGTGTATTGATGGAGGCGTTCGCCGTGAAACAAGTGCTGATTGTGGACGATGCCCCGGGCCTGGTAAAAGGGCTGAAACGCAGCCTGGAGCAGGAAGGCTACCAGGTCTCAACCGCGGCCGACGGCCTCAGCGCGCTGGAGAAGATCGGCGCAGGCAGCTTCGACGCCATTCTGCTGGATCTGATGCTCCCCGAAATGGACGGTCTGACCGTCTGCCGGGAGGTACGCCAGCGTTCAAGCGTGCCCATCATCATGCTGACGGCCAAGAACGACGACATTGACAAAATCCTCGGCCTGGAGATTGGCGCCGACGACTACATCACCAAACCGTTCAATACGAAAGAGCTGATCGCCCGGCTCCGCGCCTTGTTCCGCCGGGTCGATGCCCTGCGTCGGCCGCATGACGAAGAGACCATTCGGATCGGTGCATTGGCGGTTCACCGGGCATCCCACCGGGTTGAAGTTGCGGGACGCAGCGTGCTTCTGACGGCCCGGGAGTTTCACCTGTTGGAGACCATGGCCGCGCATCCCGGCATGATCTATACCCGCCAGCAGTTACTCGATCTCGTTTGGGGGTATGAGTTTGCCGGCGATGACCGCACCGTTGACGCGTTCGTGCGCCGCCTCCGGGAGAAAGTGGAGCCCGACCCGGCCGCACCGCAGTTTATCAAGACGATGCGGGGCGTCGGGTATTACCTGGAGGCACAACGATGAAAGGGCGGTTTTTGCGCGGCCCCCTGCCGTTGGCACTCCAACTGACGCTGGCCTTTACGCTGCTGGTCGCGGCGGCGTTCGGCGGCGGCGGGGCTTTCCTGACGCAGGGGCTGCAGGAGCGCCAATTGGCGGTGCGGACCGACGAAGTGCTGGCCAAGGCACGGGAGGCCGCAGCCTTGGTCGGCCAGACGCAGAGCGGCCGCGAGGGCCCGGGGCTCAGTCAGGCCTTGTTTACGTATCAGCAACAGAAAGGCGTCCGCCCCATCGTCATCGGCTCGGATGGCGTTGTAGTCGGGGATAGTTGGCTCCCCTCGCCCTTTCTGAGCAGGCGGCTGGAGCTCCCCGAAGTGCAGGCTGCGCTAGCCGGGCAGGAGTCGGCCGGCCTCCGCCGGATCGCTCCGGACGGCCTGGTGCTGTACGCGGCAGTACCGCTCCGGGCCGGGGCGAACGCGGCGGGAGCGGTACTGGTGTCGGCCAGTCTGCGCGATCTTGACCAGCAGTTTGCCGTGCTGAAAGGGCAGATGGTTTGGGTGATGGCAGGAGCGGGACTGCTTTCGTTGCTCCTGGGCTGGGGGTTGGCGCGGACCCTCGCCCGACCCCTGGAGCGGCTGGCGGCGGCAACGACTGAGCTCGCCCGTGGCGACCTGGGCGTACGTGTCGATCCGGGCGGCAGCCTGGAGACGGCGGCGCTCGGACATCGCTTCAACCGAATGGCCGAGGAACTGGCCCTTGTGGAGCAGCAGCGGCGCAACTTCATCGGGGCGGCGTCGCATGAACTGCGCACTCCGGTGGCCTCCATTCGGTCCCTGGGCGAAGCGATCATCTCCGATGACTCGGCCGATCTTGCGATATACCGGGAGTACGTGGGCGATATCTTAACGGAGTGCGATCAGGCGGCCCATCTGGTCGATCGCATGCTGGAATTGACGCGGCTGGAGGGACGAATCCGCCCCCAGCCCGGGGTGGAAGAGCCGCTGGAACTGGTCGGGCTGATCACGGCTGTCGTAAAGGGACTACGGCCCCTTGCCCATAGCCGTGGCGTTGACCTGGCGATCGCGGCCAGCGACCCGGTATGGATAGCCGGAGAGTCCTGGCTAGTCGAGACGATCGTGGACAACCTCGTGGAGAACGCGACCAAGTATACGCCGCCGGGTGGCGCGGTTTGGGTAGAGGTCGCCCGGCAGGGCGCCGAAGCCCGGGTCACGGTTTCGGACACCGGCCCGGGCATCGCACCGGAGCACCTGCCCCACCTGTTCGAGCGCTTCTACCGTGCGGACAAGTCACGGGCCCGGGCCACCGGTGGGGTGGGGCTGGGGCTCTCCATCGCCGCTGAAGCGGCCGTCCAACTAGGCGGGCGGATTATGGTCGATTCTACGCCAGGCAAGGGAAGCCGGTTCACGCTGGTGGTGCCTGCAGCGGCACCGTAGGCATACTTAGCTCGCGAAGTCACGCCGGCAAAGGCCGGGTTTGCCCTCGAAGGTGCATTCTTTGACTTTGGCCGTCTCCATGAGTTTGGCGAGGGCCTTGCGCTGGTGCGCCTCATTCCAGGGAAAGACCTTGTGCAGGTCCTTCTCCTTGACCGCCGGGGTCAGCTCGAAGAACCGTTCCAGCAGCATCACGGCGGCATCGCGGGTGGCAATTTCGGTGCCTGCCTCAACCGCAGCGGGGTAGAACCGGGGGAAAAGGTCCCAGATGTTCGCGATCGAATTGCCGCCCTGGGTGCCTGACTTTACAATCAGCATCGCTTCATCCAGCACGTCCAGCGCCTTGTCGGCGGCCCGGCGGGCCTCTTTGGTGCCGTCGGTCAGCTTCTGCTGCAGGGTTCTGGTGTCGGTCGGCCCGTACTCCCGCAGGTATTGCACGGCTTTCACAGCGAGTTCTGGCAGCCGCATCCGCTCTCTCAGCGCTTCCAGGTCATCGTCCAGGTCGCCGGTATTGCCCGTCAGGGCGTACAGCACGGCCAGCCACTGGTGGGAGACCAGCGTGGGCTTGGCGCTGACCACCTTGCCATAGTAGGCGTCACGGGAGGAGGCGAAGCGGTCCTTCCAGCCCCACATCATATCCCACCGCTTGCTGTCGCTCTCAGCGGCCAGGGCGGGGAAGAGGGCGGGCAGCAGTTCGTTGCCGGGCGTGAACGGCCAGACCATGCCGACCCGGTTGACGGCGTCCCGGCATTCTTCATAGCTTGCAATAGAGCCCGGCGGGAGTAACACCGCCCGGGCTTTTCTTATGTCCTGCAGGGTAATCTCCATGCGAAACGGCCTCCCGTACTGCCCAATCCTTAGGAACGCGACCGGAGATGTGTTCCGCTTTTTGTATGTGCTTTCCTGCCCCCGGACATACTACTGGCGGCGGGTTTGCGCCGCGTCTTCGGAGGTGGCCTCGGAAATCCTTTTGGAATATCTTTGGCGGATACCAAACCGAAGCGGTGCATTTTTCGTTTTAGGGTGTACAAGGAGTTTGGCGCAAGTATAAAACGTACCTGACCACCCGCCATGTTCCCTGTGACAAAGGGCTTATGGGAGTGAATCGCCTATGTGGTCACGAGGCTCGAAGCGGCGCCCCCCGACCCCTCCCCGGGGCCAGGGGCGTTATTGGGGTCAGCGGGTGGGAAGACCGGGGCAGTATCCGGGCGGAGCGCAGGCGGCGCCAGCGGCTGAGCGCACCGGGTCTCCGGCATGGCGCCGGCTGCGCCAGCGCATCAAGGCGCTGTGGCGGTGGGTCATCGTGCGGAAGGTGCGCGCATGGCTGGGCGGCCGGCCCCGGCCGGAAGATACCTCGGAGCTGGCCCAGGTTAAGCAGTTCCCACAGCAGAGCCGCTGGCACTAAACCCTCTCGGCATGGGCCGGTCGAGATTTGGCCCACGCCTAACGGGTCACGGCACCCATTGAGGGTGCCTAGACACTGCAAAGGTATCTCTACGCCTTGCGCCAGGACAGACATGGGCCAAACCCGTGTCTGTCTCGCCGCGTTTTTCAGCCCATGCGATAAAGGGGAGGCCGGCGTGTTGCGGCGAATAGTTTCCCATTCTGAAGCGGGAGGGTTCGCTTGTACATCCTGACGCCTACCCAGCCGTATAGCTTTCCCCTCAGCCTGAAACGGCTGCAGGATATGCCCCGGCAGATCATCGGCCGGGTGGAGGAGGGGCCTGCGTACGTTCGGGCCCTGGAGCAGCATGGTCGCCTTGGCCTGGTGCGCATCACGGCAGCGTCACCCGGCTCCGGCTCCGATGGGCTGGGCGCCCTGGCGCTCGACCTGCAGGGCGATCTCGAGCCCGGCGCCGTTGCGGCTGCCGCCCGGCGGGCCTTCAGCCTCGACCTCGACCTGCAGGCCTTTCACCGCCACATGGCCGCGGCGGACCCGGTCATCGCCACCCTCGCCCAAAAGTACCCGGGCGCCCGGCCCATCGGGGCCTTCGACCTCTTCGAGTCGCTCGTCTTCAGCATCATCGCGCAGCAAATCACCATGTCCTTCGCCTTCACGCTGAAGGAGTCGCTGGTGGCGCTGGCAGGCGGTACATACCAGGGCTACCCGGCCTTCCCTTCGCCGCAGTCTGTGGCCAGGCTCACCTACGACGACCTGACCGCCCGCAAGTACACCCGCAAGAAGGCGGAGTACATCATCGACATCGCCAGGGCGATCACGGAGGGGCGCCTCGACCTGGAGGCCGAAGTGGCCCGCCCCTTCGACCAAGCGGTTAAGTCGCTCACCACCATTCGTGGTGTGGGCCGCTGGACCGCCGAATGTCTGCTCATGGATGCGGGGGCGCCCGACGCCTTCCCGGCCGGCGACATCGGCATTCGCAACGCCGTGCAGCGCTACTACGGGCTGGACCACCAGCCCACCGAGGCCGAAGTGCGCGAAATTGGCCGGCCATGGGCGCCGTACGGGGCACTCACCTGCTTTTACCTGTGGCTGGGGCTGCTGGACAAGGGGTGATTCGCTTGGACCTGCTGGTGCTGATCGGGTTGATTGCGTGGCTCGTCCCAACCGTGGCCGGCATCTGGTATCTGGCGGCGTTCAAGGAGATGCGCGACGAAATCAAAGCGATTCGCCGCTACCTGCAGGCGATGCACGATCAGCAGCAAAAGCGGTAGTTCCCGGACAGGCAAAAGCCCCGCAGTCGGTTGTGCCGGCTACGGGGCTAAGTGTTATGAAGGTAGCTGGTGGCTACAGCTCACCCTGGAAAGCATACGTGCGGACCTTTTCCAGTTCCCGGACGACCATGTTCTGGCCTTCCTGCGTATGCCACCAGTTTTCACGCGTAATGTCGGTGCGGGTGTCGGGGCAGCATGTGATTTTGACGGACCGGGGGATATAGCGGGCCAGGGCATGCTTGATCCGACGCAGGTGGTACGGGGCGGAAACGATGATCACGTTGTTCAGATTCGCCCAGCCCATGGTCTTTTCGATCAGGGCGGAGGACATCTTCACGTTCTCCATGGAGTTGACGGACTCGCACTCGGTAACGATCGCCTCTTCCGGCACGCCCAAGCTAACGCAGTGCTCCTTCAGCCGAATCGACTCGCAGACGCCGGTGCCCCGCTTGTCACCACCGGTGATGAAAATGCGAGGGGCCAGGCCCGCCTTGTAAAGTTCGGCGGCCCGTTCTGCCCGTTCGAGCCGCTTGCCGCCGAAGACCAGAATCAGGTCGGCGGGGGCCAGCTCGTCTTCGCAGAACAGGTACTCGGAGATCTCGCGGATCGACATGCCTTCATACAGACGTGCAACCATGTGGCATTCCTCCCGGAGATACATATTCTCGACCCCAAACCCTCTCGGCATGGGCCGGTTAAGCTTAGGCCAACGCCTGACGGGTTCCGGCACCCACCCGGGGTGCCTAAAATACGCCTAAACGCCCGATCCGCTGGGCTGCCTCCGCCAAACGTTCCGGCGGAGTTGTGAGGGATACCCGCACAAAGCCTTCTCCCGCTGCGCCGAAGCCGACGCCGGGGGCCACCACCACGTGGCACTCCCGCAGGAGCAGATCGGTGAACGATTCACTGCTAAAGGGTTGAGGGACAGGACACCAGACGAAGATCGACCCCTCGGAGGGCTGAACGTTCCAGCCGATGGAGCGGGCTGCTTCGACCCAAATGTCCCTGCGGCGCTGATACTCGGCACGAAGTGAATCAACACAGTCCTGCGGCCCATCGAGCGCAGCAGCAGCGGCCACCTGTACGGCGCCCCACTGGCTGCAGTTCAGATGATCTTGCAGCAAATTCATCGCGGCGATGATTTCTCTGTTCCCTGCGACAAAGCCGATGCGCCACCCAGCCATGTTATACGACTTCGACAGGGTAAAGAATTCAACGCCTACCTCTTTGGCCCCCGGCGTTTGCAGAAAGCTGATGGGTTTTCGATCGTCGTAGACCAGGTCGCCGTAAGCAAGATCATGGGCAACGGCGATTTGGTTCGATCGGGCGAAATCCACCACACTTGCGAAAAACTCCGGGCTGGCCACGGCCCCGGTTGGGTTGGTGGGGTAGTTCAGGAACATGAGTTTCGCGCCAGGCAACACCTCCTTTGGAATCGCGGTCAGGTCGGGCAAATAGCGGTTTTCAGCAATAAGCGGCATGCCATAGGGACGGGCGCCGGCCAGAGCCACGCCGGACCAATAATCCGGGTAGCTCGGGTCGGGCATAAGACAAAAATCGCCCTCGTTCAGCAGGCAGAGGCTGATCTCCTGAAGGCCCAACTTGGCACCAATCAGGATGCAGATCTCCGTCTCCGAATCAAGAGCGACTTTGTAATGCCGAGCATACCAGCGAGCAGCGGCCTCCCTCAACGTTTTGAGGCCACCAAAGGCGATATATTTGTGCGTCACCGGATCCGCCGCAGCGCGGCGGGCCGCCTCCACCACATGGGCAGGTGTGGGCAAATCCGGATTGCCCTGCCCAAGATTGATCACATCAAAACCGGCCCGCACCAGGGCCTGGGTGGTTCCCCCGAGTCGGGCGAACAGTTGCTCAGGGAGCCGGTTCATGCGGCGTGCTGGAGTGATGTAGCTCAAGGGCCACCAACCCCCCTTTGGGTCTCGTAGGATAGAGTATTCGACTTCGTTGGAGGTTTTCCTGTGCCCTCTCATTCAACCTTTTCATCCTTTTCGGGAGGCGCGATAGAGGGGGGGAATGCACCAAAAATCTAGGCGACAATTTGTCTAAAGGTGATAAAATACATCCTATGACCTAGCCCCTCTCGGCGTGGGCCGGTTGAGATTCGGCCCACGCCTGACGGGTTACGGCACCCATCGAGGGTGCCTAGACAAAAACTGCCGAGGAGCGGACAAGCCTTGAGTCAAGCGGTCGCGGCCCCTGCCATTTTCATGCTGACACTCTACCTGGTATTGGCCCGCCCAAAGAACCTGGACACGGGCCTGGCCGCCATGATCGGCGCCATGCTGGCCCTATTCGCCGGGGTGATCACCCTGGCCGACATCCGGACCGTTGCCGGCATCGTTTGGGACGCCACCTTTGCCCTGATCGCCATCGTCGTGATTTCGGTGGTGCTCGATCAGGCGGGGCTCTTTCGGTGGGCGGCCCTGCAAATGGCCCGGCGGGCGGGCGGGAACGGCCGGTCGATCTTCCTGGCGGTCATTTTGCTGGGCGCCGTGGTCTCGACGTTGTTCACCAACGACGCCACGGTGCTGATTCTGACCCCGATCGTCTATGAGATGCTGGCAGCGCTGCATTTCGACCAGCGGATGATTCTTCCTTACATGATGGCGTGCGGCTTTGTAGCCGATTCGATGTCCATTCCGCTGGCCGTCTCGAACCTGACCAATATGATCACGGCCCGCTATTTCACGCTCGATTTCGGGCGCTTCGCTCTGTTGATGCTGATCCCGACGGTGGTCTGCCTGGGTGCAACCATTCTGGTTTTGCGCTGGTACTACCGTCGCGAGATTCCCGCCCAGTATGACCTGGGTGTGCTGGACAAGCCGGAAGACGCCATTCGGGACCCGTTCCTGTTCCGGGTCGGTCTGGGTGTGCTGGGCGCCATGGTGGTCGCGTTCTTTCTGAACAGCACCTTCCTGCAGATGCCGGTCTCGTTCGTGATTGCCACCGGAGCGCTGGTGCTGCTGCTGGCCAGCATGAAGAACCGGGTGGTCAAGCCCGTGGCCGTGCTGCGGCAGGCGCCCTGGCATGTGGTAATCTTCGCGCTGGGGATGTATCTGGTCGTGTACGGCATGGGCAACGCGGGTCTGACGAACTGGACGGCAGCCCTGGTGTCACGGCTGGTCGATATCGGTCCCGTTGCGGCGATTGTCGGCACCGGTGTGCTGGTGGCGATCTTCTCAAGCCTGATGAACAACCTGCCCGGTGTGATGCTTGGCTGTTTGGCGCTGGCGGCGGTGGGCGCCACGGGCGCCGTCGGCGAGGGCATGGTGCTGGCTAATGTGATCGGGTCGGATATCGGCCCGAAGCTGACGCCCATAGGGTCGCTGGCGACGTTGATCTGGCTGCATAGCCTGCAGCTCCGGGGAATGAAGATTACGTGGCAATACTATTTGAAAGTGGGCCTGATCATCACGCCGCCTGTTTTGCTGACCACGCTGGGTGCGCTTTGGGTTAGTGTGCGGTTGTTTGGGTAGAGGGAGGAGGCGGTGTCAGATGACGCCGGTGGAGCGGTTGGAGCAGGCCTGGGTAAAGGCCGGGTATCCGAAGGAGTACATGCCGAAGCCCACGTTGGCCAGGGTAGCGCCGTTCGTGGCCGAGGCGCTGGCTGCGGGGACGGAGGACTTTGTAAAGGCTGGCTGGCTGGCGGCGAAGGTGGATTTTCCCTTTGCGACGAGCCATCCGCGGTACCAGGATTTGTTAAGGGCCTATCGGGAACTGGGCGAATAGGGAATGAACAAGGCGCCGGGGCTAAACTGCCTCGGCGCCTTGCGTTGACCCCTGCGGGTTTCATTATTTTAACCGCAGATTACGCAGATGATGAAGCACTAGGTTTCAGGTACACGGTCATCACTATAGCCGAAGCGGTTGACTTGATATCTGCGGCATCTGCGTTATCTGCGGCGAAAAATGTGTTAGCATGCCCCGAAATCGTTGTAACCCGCTACCGAACAGCCGCCACAATGCGTGACGCGGCGAAGTCGACCTCATCTGTAGTCGTAAAGCGGCCTACGCTCAGGCGCAGGGCGCCCAGGGCGACAGCCGGGTCGATGCCCATGGCCAGCAGGACATCGCTGGGCTTGCTCACCCCTGCGTGGCATGCCGAGCCCGTGCTCGCCGCAATTTCGGGCACAGCGGCCAGCAGATCGTTGCCGACCTGACCCACAATCGAGACGTTCAGCGTATTCGGCAGCCGCTCGGTCTCGTGCCCGTTCAGCCGGACCGGGAGTTGCTCAGCCAGCAGCATGTGCAGGCGGTCCCGCAGGGCGGTCAGGCGGGCCCCTTCGCCAGCGGTGAGGTGCACCGAGGCCAGCGCACACGCCTTGCCCAGCGCGACGGCGTAGGGGACGTTGTCGGTGCCCGCCCGGCGCCCGCCTTCGTACCCCGCCCCGTGCAGCAGCGGATGCAGTGTCACGCCGCTGCGAATGTACAGAGCGCCAACCCCCTTGGGGGCGTACAGCTTATGGCCGGCCACCGTCAGCAAGTCGCAGCCCAGGTCATCCACACGCACCGGGATCTTCCCCACCGCCTGAGCGGCATCCACATGAAAGAGAATGCCGTGCTCCCGGGCGATGCGCCCCACGTCGGCCACGGGCTGGAGCACGCCGGTCTCGTTCTGCGCCTGCATCACCGTAATCAGGACCGTGTCGGGCCGAATCGCCCGCCGCACATCCTCCGGGTCGATGCGCCCGGTGCCATCTACGGGCAGGAGGGTTACGGAAAAGCCAAACTCCCGCTCCAGGTACCGGCAGGTGTTGAGCACAGCCGGATGCTCCACGACAGTCGTAATGATGTGCCGACCACGGTCACGGAGGGCGAAGGCTACGCCCTTGATCGCCATGTTGTTGCTTTCGCTGGCGCACGAAGTGAAGACGATCTCATCCGCGCCGCATCCGAGCAGGGCGGCGACCTGACCCCGTGCGGCCGCCACGGCATCCGCCGTCGTGGAGCCGTACGCGTGTGCACTGTGGGGGTTGCCGAAATGGTCGGACAGATAGGGAAGCATCGCCGCCATTACCGCCGGGTCGACGGGGGTGGTGGCGTTGTAGTCGAGGTAGATCGGGAGCCGCATGGGAGATCACGCTCCAGTTCGCAAACCCTGTGAATTGCGAGGGGCCGTACGCCAAACACTACCTGCTTCTCCATGAAGGCGGGGCGCCCCTCTTTTCAAAACCCGTACGCAGGTTCGGGCGCCGCACATAGCGAATCCCTCACATCTGAGAGGTGAGCGGCATGAGCAAGCCGGAATTTGTCCACCTGCACCTGCATACCGAGTACTCCCTGCTCGATGGGGCAAACCGCATCGAGCCGCTGGCGGCCCGGGCCGCCCAACTGGGCATGCGTGCAATGGCCATGACCGACCACGGGGTCCTCTTCGGAGCGATTCCGTTTTATAAGACGATGAAGGCCCACGGCGTCAAGCCGATTTTGGGCTGTGAGCTTTACGTGGCGCCCGAAAGCCGCCACTACAAGACCGGCGGCGAGCGTGGCTACCACCTGACCGTACTGGCCGAAACCTATGAGGGCTACCGCAACCTGGTCAAGCTCGTCTCCCTGGGCTTTACCGAGGGCTTTTACTACAAGCCGAGGGTCGACCACGACCTGCTGGCCCAGTACTCGCAGGGGCTGATCGCCCTGAGCGGGTGCCTGGCGGCCGAAGTGCCGTCCAGGTTCCTGGCGGGCCAGGAGCAGGATGCGCGGCGGGCCATCTCCCGCTACCGCGACATCTTCGGGCCGGACAACTTCTTCCTGGAACTGCAGGATGCCGGCCTCCCCGAGCACCCCAAGCTGAACGAATGGCTGCTCCGCCAGGGCCTGCCCGTGGTCGCCACCAACGACGCCCATTACCTGTACCCCGAGCACGCCCACATGCAGGACGTGCTGATTTGCGTGGGCACCAACAAAACGGTGGACGATCCGACCCGCCTCCGCATGGCGACCAACGAACTCTACGTCAAATCCGCCGAAGAGATGTCATGGCGCTTCGGCCACGTGCCCGGCGCCCTGCCCAACACCCTGGCTATTGCCGAGCGGTGCAACGTGGAGTTGCCCTTTGGCCAGATTCACCTGCCCAACTACACCATTCCGGCGGGCTTCGACCCGGCGGGCTATCTGCGCCACCTCTGCCTTGAGCGGCTGGCGGCCCGCTACCACGGCAATCCGCCGCCCGGGGCGGCCCAGCGGCTGGAGCATGAACTCAGAGTCATCGAAACCATGGGCTTCCCCGGCTACTTCCTGATCGTGTGGGATTTTGTCGACTACGCCCGCCGGCAGGGGATTCCCGTGGGCCCGGGCCGCGGGTCGGGCGCCTCGTCGCTGGTGGCCTACGTCCTCGGCATCACCGACGTCGACCCCCTCAAGTATGGGCTGCTCTTCGAGCGCTTCCTCAACCCCGAGCGGGTCGATATGCCCGACTTCGACATCGATTTCTGCTACGAGCGGCGGGGCGAGGTGATCGAGTACGTCCACCGCAAGTACGGCGCCGAATGCGTAGCGCAGGTGATTACCTTCTCGACCATGGCGGCCCGGGGCGCCATTCGCGACGTCGGCCGGGCCATGGGCCTGCCGTACGGCGAAGTCGACCGGGTGGCCAAGCTCCTGCCCTGGGGCAAGGACCTCGACTTTGCCCTGCGGGAGAACCCTGCGCTTAAGGAGCTGTACCAGACCAAGGAACAGGTCCGGGAGTTGGTAGACACTGCCCGCCTGGTCGAAGGCATGCCCCGCAACCCTTCGGTCCACGCCGCCGGCGTCGTGATCACCGCCGAGCCGTTGGTAGAGCATGTGCCGCTCTACAAATCTGGCGACGATCAGGTTGTCACGCAGTTCGACATGGACCAACTGAAAGATATCGGTCTGCTGAAAATGGACTTCCTGGGGCTCCGCACCCTGACCGTCATCGACTATGCGGTCAAGGCGGTGCGGCGGCACACGCCCGACTTCGACATCGAACAGGTGCCGTGGGATGATGAGGCGACCTTCGCCATGCTGGCCCGCGGCGAAACGATGGGCCTCTTTCAGATCGAAGCCGGCTGGGTGGCGGACGTCCTTAAGGGCATGAAGCCGACCCGGTTCGAAGATATCATCGCGACCATTTCACTCTGCCGCCCGGGGCCGATGGAGCACATCCCCGACTACATCCGGGGCAAGCAGAACCCTGGGTCCGTCGTCTACCTGCACGCCGACCTGGAGCCGATTCTGGGCGAAACGTACGGCGTCATGGTCTACCAGGAGCAGATCATTCAAATTGCACACCATCTGGCGGGCATGAGTCTGGGCCAGGCCGACCTGCTCCGCCGTGCGGTGGCCAAAAAGAAGAAGGGCGACCTCGAAAAGTATGGCAGGCTGTTCATGGAGCAGCTTCAGGAGCGAGGCTACAGCCTGGAGATGGCACAGGCGCTTTACGAGCAGATCATCCGCTTTGCCAACTATGGGTTCAACAAGTGCCACGCGACGCCGTACGCCAAGGTCGCCTATCAGACGGCTTACCTGAAGCGGCACTACCCGGCCGAGTACATGGCCGCCCTGCTCAACAGTGTGATGGGTGCGGAGTCGAAAGTCGCCCTCTATATGGATGAGTGCCGGCGTTTGGGTATCTCCGTCCTGCCGCCCGACGTCAACACCTCAATGGCTCGCTTCACGGCCGAGGTGGGCAACGGGACCAGGTCGATCCGCTTCGGGCTGGGCGCCGTCAAGAACCTGGGCTGGGGCGCTGTTGACGCCATCGTTCAGGCCCGGGAGGATGCGGGGCCCTTCACGTCGCTGCGCGGCTTTTGCCAGCGGGTCGACATGCGCCACCTGCACCGCAAATCGGTGGAGAGCCTGATCAAGGCGGGTGCGTTTGACCGGGTGGCGGCCCCGGGCGGGGCGCCGGCCCGGCGGTCGCAGTTGCTCGAAGTGCTGGACCGGGTGCTGGAAGATGGCCAGAAGGTGCAGCGGCACCGGCAGGCCGGGCAGATTTCGCTCTTCGACCTGGGGGTGGGGGCGGATGAGGCCGCGGCGGGGCCGGAGCCGGCCGACCGGCTGCCTGACATTCCCGAGTTTCCGCCGCAGCAGATTCTGGCGCAGGAGAAGGAAGTGCTGGGCTTTTACGCCTCCGGCCATCCGCTCCGGCCGCACCAGGAGGCGCTGGATGCCCAGGGCGCCCTGGCTGTAGCCACCCTGCCCGAGCAGCAGGACGGCGCCCGCATCACCATCGGTGGAATGGTCGCGAACATGAAGCAGATTTCCACCCGGTCGGGCGGGAATATGGCGTTCCTGACCCTGGAAGACCAGACTGGCCAGGTGGAAGTGGTGGTCTTTCCGCGGGTGCTGACCGCCTGCGCCCGGTTCCTTCAGCATGACGAGCCCCTGCTGGTGAGGGGACGTTTGCAGAACCAGGAAGAAGAGGTCAAGGTGCTGGCCGACGAGGTGGTGCTGCTGGCTGCGGTGCCGGCGCCGGTGGCGCAGGGCCCGGCGGCCCAGGGCCCGGCCCCGGTGGGCGCCCTCCGCCCCGCCATCCTCTACCTCAAGGTCGATGCCGCCGCTGAGCAAGACCCCATCATGGCCACCATTCAGAAGCGGCTGCAGCGCCACCCTGGTGACACGCCCGTCCGCATCAAACTCCAGCGAACCAACCGCTGGATCGAAGTGCACGCCCATCTGCGGGTCACCGTATCCGAGCGCCTGATCACAGACCTCAAGGACCTGCTTGGGCCTGAGGCTGTTGTCATCAAATAACTCACATATTATTACAATTCAGGCAGGAACTTTACCCGACGTAATCGAATAGGTGAACCAGATCGACTGCGGACCGGACGGGCCGTGGTACCTCCACGACCGGTGGCAGAGGAGGCGGTTTGATGATGGCAACCCTGGCCGGAATACTGGCGCTGCTCCTGGCGGCATCTCTGGCGCTGTTGGTCAGGCAGTATCGCCACCAACAGGCCCTGGCCGCAGCGCGCGACCGACTCGGCCGCGACCTGCGGCAGGTAACCCAACTCGCCGGCACACTCCTGCCCGGCGACTGGGGGCGGAGCGTCCAAGGCCTCATCACCGGCCTGGTTCAGAGTGAGGTTTGCCAGGCGGCCGTCCTGCTGGCCGTTACTGACAATGGCACGCTGGAGCATCGGGCATCGGCCTTCGCCCCGGGCGCCCGGGAATGGACGCCCGGCGCCGAAGCCGGCATCAAACACCTCATGGAAAACCTCGAACCCGTCTCGGTCGGTGATGACGGGCGGCTCCTGCCCATCGTCGAGGAAGGCGAACTGGTAGGCATTCTCGCCCTGCGCGGCGCCCTGCCCGACTCGCCGGCCCAGCCGGTGGCCGTCCGGCTGGCCGGGCTGGGCCTGACCGGGCTCCGGCTCTATCAAAAGCAGTCGGCCCTATCAAATACCGATGGCCTGACCGGCCTGGCGAACCATCGCCATTTCCAGCAAACGCTCAGCGTCGCACTGGCCCAGGCCTACCTGGAAAATGAACCACTGGCGCTGGTCCTGCTCGACATCGATCACTTCAAAACGGTGAACGATACGCATGGGCACCTGTTCGGCGACCTGGTTCTGCGTGAACTGGCCTACCTGCTCCGCCGCGAACTTGGCGATGACGCCCTCACCGCCCGTTACGGCGGCGAAGAGTTTGTTGTCGTGCTGCGCGGCGAGGCGGCCAGGCGTGCCAGCGATATCGCCGAACTGATTCGGGCAGCCGTCGCCGAGCACCATGTCTTCGACTTCTCATCGGGCACGCGGCTCACGGTCACCGTCAGCTGCGGCGTCGCCCATTACGAACTTGGGCAGGGTAAAAGCAGGCTGATCGCCCGGGCCGATGAGGCGCTCTATGCTTCCAAGCACGGCGGGCGGAACCGGGTGACCGTTGCCCTGCCGGAGAATAGCACCAGTCATCTCTTTCCCTCATAGAATGGTTGGCACTGCCCGTGTACAGAAAGGATGGTGGAACGTGTATAAAGCAGTCATGGAGATGCTCACGCGCCGGGGCGTTACGCTGTCGGCGATCGCGCAGGTCGTACTGGACATTCAAATCGGATACTATCCGGAACTGACCATTGAAGAGTGTCTGGCTGGCGTCGACGCCGTTATCAAAAAGCGCGAGGTCCAGCACGCCATATTGACCGGCGTCGCCCTTGACATGCTTGCCGAGGAGAACAAATTGCCGGAGCCGCTGCAGGGGATCGTCGCACAAGATGACTTCCTGTACGGTGTCGATGAGATCATGGCGCTTTCGATTACCAACGTTTACGGCACCATCGGGTTGACCAATTTCGGTTACCTCGACAAGACGAAGCCCATGATTATTGGAAAGCTGAATGAAAAGAAGGCCGGCCACTGCCACACGTTCCTGGACGACCTCGTCGCCGCGATTGCAGCGGCCGCAGCCAGCAAAATCGCCCATTCACGCCGCCCGGCTGACAATGAATAGTCGCGGCTACCGAACCTTTCGCCACCCCTGACCGTTTACCTTAATGGTAGATGTTGGGGGTGGCTTTGTGTCGCGAACTGTGCGACCGCTCTGGCTCCATGGTGCCCTGGCCTGGATTCTCGCCAGCAACGCGGCGGACCTGGCCTTAACGGTGTGGGGGCTTCGCCTCGGGGTGATTGCCGAAGCGAACCCCTTACTGGCGCCCCTGCTGGCCACCAGGCCAGCCCTGGCGGGGGGGCTGAAGCTGGCAGCTGCAACCGTCTCCGTGTTCATCCTGTATCTGGCGTACCCGGTCAGGCCCCGCCTGGTGGCGGCAGGGGTCCTGGTTATCAGCCTGGCGCTGCTGTTTGTGCTTGTGCTGCACGCCATCTGGATTGGGCTGACTTTGTGAATAGCAGACCGAAAACAAGGGCGAAGCTAGGAAGTGACTTCAGACGCACGAGGAGATGTTGGCGTGACGACGGCGCTCGACCGATACCGGCTTTGGGCCGAACACCCCTACTTTGACGCTGCCACCCGGCAGGAACTGAGCGACATCGCACGCAACCCGGGCGACATCGAAGAGCGGTTCGGCCGCACCCTGGCGTTCGGGACGGCCGGCCTCCGTGGCATCATCGGAGCCGGCACCAACCGCATGAACCGTTACGTCGTCCGGCAGACCACGCAGGGCCTGGCCGACTACATCGCCTCCTTCGGCGGTGCAGTGCGCGCCCGCGGTGTGGTCATCGCCCACGACTCCCGCCGCTGCTCCCCCGAATTTGCGCTGGAGGCAGCCCTCACGCTCTGCGCCAACGGTATCGTTACCTACATATGGGACACGCTGCGTCCCACACCGCTGCTTTCCTACGCCGTTCGCAAGTTGGGCGCCATCGCCGGCATCGTGATCACCGCGAGCCATAACCCCAAGGAGTACAACGGCTACAAAGTCTATTGGGAAGATGGCGGCCAGGTTCCGCCCGAGCGTGCCGACGCCATTCAGGCGTATATCGAAGGCAACGCCGACATTACCGCCATCCACCCCATGCCCGAGGCGGACGCCCGGGCCCGGGGCATCCTCCGGACGGTGCCCGGCGCAGTCGACCAGACCTACTATGATCAGGTCATGGCGCTGGCCGTAACGGCGCCGGACCAGCGCAGCGCCTGTCGGATTCTGTACACGCCGCTGCACGGCACCGGGAGTGTTCCGGTCCGCCATGTGCTGGGCCGGGCAGGCTTCCCGACCAGCACAGTACCGGGGCAGGAAGCGCCGGACCCGGAATTCCGCACCATCGCCAACCCAAACCCGGAAGACCCGGCTGTGTATGCCCTGGCCCTGGAGCAGGCCAAGGCGGAGGCGCCCGACATCATCATCGCAACCGATGCCGATGCCGACCGCCTTGGGCTGCTGGCCCGCGACGGCTCGGGTGAGTATCGCCCGCTCAATGGCAACGAAATCGGCGCCATTCTGGTCGATTATCTCATTGCGAGCCGGCCGCTCCCGCCGAACGCCGCCGTGGTGAAAAGCATAGCTACTTCCAACCTCATCGCCCCGCTTTGCCGGGAGCACGGCGTCGCGCTGTTCGATACGCACACCGGTTTTAAGTTCATCGGCGATATCATTCGTGAGTTTGATCAGACAGGCTCACACCACTTTCTGCTCGGGTTTGAGGAGAGCTATGGCTACCTGGGCGCCACCTTCGTGCGCGATAAAGATGCTGTCATGGCGGCGCTCCTGGTATCCGATGCTGTGGCCTTTCACAAGGCCCGGGGGCGCACGCTGCACGACGCGCTGGAGCAAATCTGGGCGCGCTATGGCTGTTTTCAGGAAGGGCTGCACAACGTGACGCTGCCCGGCATCGAAGGGCAGGCGCGCATCAGCCAGCTAATGGAGTCGCTGCGCAGCACACCGCCGCTCGATTTCGCCGGCATTCCCGTCGCGTTCACCGACGACTATGCTGCCGGGGTAGGCGTGGATCATACCCAGGGGTCGCACTACTCGCTCTCCCTGGGCAGGGCCAACGTTGTTCACTATCGCTTTGCCGACGGCGGTTTTGTGATGGTCCGACCGTCGGGGACGGAGCCCAAGCTGAAGCTGTATGTGTCGGTCAGAGGCAATTCGCTGGCGGAGGCGCAAAAACGCATGCGGGCCGTGCTGGACGATGCCCTGGCCCAGATGCGGTTATCCCACTGAGGGGGCGCCGCACAAAGAAAGAACCCGGGGCGGCGCCCCGGGTTCTTTCTTACACACGTGCTAACTGGTTGTAAATCAGCGCTTCGTACTCGCGGATCATCCGGTGGACCGAAAACGCTTCACTGGTCGATGCGATGCTGGCCCGCATCATGGAAATCCAGCGGTCCCGGTTCCCGTAGTACGTGGGCACGACCTCATGGGTCAGCACGTCATAGAGCTGGTTGGCATCGTACTCGTCCACATCGCCATGCTCGCCGCCGCCGAAGGCCCAGCCGTTGACCCCCTGCTGCACCGCCTCGGGCCACCAGCCGTCCGGTGTGCTCAGGTGGAGGGTGCCGTTCATGGCCGCCTTCATGCCCGACGTGCCAGACGCTTCCAGGGGAATGCGTGGGTTGTTCAACCACACATCGCAGCCTTGCGTCAGCAACCGCCCCACGCGCATGTCGTAGTTCTGGAGGAAGACCACGTGACCGGGGTACTCACGGGACTTGTGAACCAGATGACTGATAATGCCCTTGCCGCCTTCATCGCGGGGGTGGGCCTTGCCCGCGAAAACCAGGTTCAGCCCGCCCTCCCGCAGGAGCGGATCGATGCGCCCGGGATCACGAAAAATGAGTGCAGAGCGCTTGTAGGCCGCAGCCCGGCGGGCGTAGCCGATCAGCAGGGTGTTCGGGTCCATCCAGGTACCGGTGCGGGCGTAAATCTCGTTCAGCAGTGCCCGCTTTGCTTCCTTGTGCGCGTTCCAGATCTCCTGGTCGGTGTTCGCAGCTGCGATGGCCGGGTTCTGCCAGGTACCGGGATGCACTCCGTTGGTGACGTGGATAATCGGCGCGGCGCCATGTACGTGGGCCCACATTTCGCGGGCCGTGTGGCCGTGCAGTTCGGAGACGGCGTTGGCAATGCGTGAGAGCCGCAGACCCGCGACCGTCATGTTGAACGGGTCGTCGCCCAGCGCGGACATTTGCTCCCAGGTGAGGCCATTGTTGGCGCCCATGGCAAACATGGCATCAAGCGGATGCCATTCGTTGCCCGCAGCCACCGGCGTGTGCGTGGTGAACACGACCATGTTGCGGACTTCGTTCCAGGCGTCCTGGAACGACCGGCCATCCTCCATCCGCCGTTGGATCAGTTCCGTGGCGGCCAGCACAGCATGTCCTTCGTTGAAATGATAGATTTCGGGGCGCATGCCCAGGGCTGTAAGCGCCCGGGCGCCGCCTATGCCCAGCACAATCTCCTGGGCGATCCGTTCGTCACGCCCGCCGCCGTAGAGGTGGGCCGTAATGTCGCGGTCGGGCTGTGCGTTCTCGGGGAGGTTGGTGTCCAGCATGAACAGGGGTGCGTTCCCAAAGTGGGTGGTCTTCCAGATGCGGATTGCCACCGGATGGTCTCGTACGGTAACGGAGATCCGGACACCTGTGTCTTCCAGGAAGTCGTACCGGAAATCCGGGTATTTGTCAGTGGGCCAGCCGGAGTCGCCAATGAGCTGGGTGGTGTAGCCGTGGCGCCAGAGGATTCCGATGCCAACCAGGGGCAGGCCCAGGTCGGCCGCGCCTTTGAGGTAGTCGCCAGCCAGAATGCCAAGGCCGCCGGCGTAGGCATGCATCTCTTCGCTCAGGCCGTACTCCATGGAGAAGTAGGCGATTCGTGGATCCATAGCGGACCCTCCTTGCTGTCGGGAAGAACGGTTGATTTCCGTGGGTACCATAGTGTTCTTCCGGCAAGGCTTATTTGTACAAGGGAATGCTTGGTGTCAGTGTTGGATGTACAGGGCGATCCACAAGGCGAGAGCCAGTCCGGTTACCATGCCCGCCAGGAACTCGGCGGGTAGTTTACGCAAACGGTTCATGTGCGATCATCTCCTTCCTCAGATTCGGTTGGTCCCTACGAGTTATTCAGATACTCCAAGACCAGGCCGTCCAAGAAAGGCTTATGGCGCCGATCGCCCCGGTATGACTAGAAGAAGGGGAACAATTCTCGCACAGATTTGCCCAGCACCATGGCCACGTGTGCGGCCTGCGCTGGGGTTGGCGCGGTTACCCCTGTCTCCCAGTTACTAATCGTCTGAACGCTCACGCGTACCGCTTGAGCCAAGTCTTTCTGGGTCATGCGGCGGACCTTACGCCAGTACCCCATTCGGATCTTCCACTGCCTGATTGCCATGACCTGCCCACCTCATCATAAAACTGGCAGTAGTGATTATGGTCACGGACCCAGGTCGCTAAACGGCATTACCCTGGGCTTGGCGGGTGAACATACCGCTGTGCAACCCGAACAGAAGGGGGAACGCACCCAGATGAAAATTACGCCCGATACCCTGGTCAGCGAAGTGCTGGAAGCCCGGCCCGATGCCACAAAGGTCTTCGAGAAATACGGCGTGCACGTGACGCTGGAGTGCAGCGGCGTCCTGGACAACCCCCTGGATCTTTGCGAGACAATGTGCGGCATCGACGACTTTACGTCGTTCATGACGGACCTGCAGACGTTCATGGAGTCAGCACCGGAGCAACCATAGGAAGCCGCGAAGCGCCCCGGTGGTCAACCACCGGGGCGTTTCGCCAGCTCCGCCAAATTCCGACTTGCGAAGGACACCGGCCTCCTCACAACGAATACTCCCGACTCGTCACGGTGCGCGCACCACTCGCCGCTCGGGAGGAGAACCCCCACATGAAACTCTCTATCCGGACCATCGTCCGGATCTTGCTCGCCCTACTCCTTGGCACAGCCGCTTTCGGGCTCTTCAACAACATCTTCGGCGTCATCGGACGGCCGTTGCTCGCTGGAGCGACCCAGGTCGTCGATACCGGCGAAACCCTGCGCTTTGTCATTGTGGCACCGCAATACGACCACCCCTACTGGGAACAGGTCCGGCGCGGCGCCGTGGCCATGGGCGCCAAGGTCGGCGTTCATGTCGACTTTTACGGTCCCCGCCGGGCCTCAATTGATGAGCAGGCCCAGCTCCTGGACCAGGCCACCATGGCGCAGGTCGACGGCATTATCACCCAGGGCGTGCACGACCCCCAAATCGACCAGGCCATCGACAAGGCCGTCAACCGGGGCATCCCCGTGATTACGGTGGATACCGACTCCCCCGGCCCGCGCCTGGCCTACGTGGGCAGCGACAACTATACCGCCGGGCAGCGCGCCGCACAGGATTTGCTCAAGCGGCTGACCGGCCCGGCCGTCATCGGCATCATCCGGGGCAACCTGGGCCCTGAGCAGGCGGACGACCGCGTGCGCGGCTTTCGCGATGCGCTCGCCGATGTGCCCGACGTACGCATTGCCGCCGTCGAAACATCCGATCTGACCCGCACGGCGGCCGGCCAGCAGGCGCTGAAAATCCGCCAGGAGCATCCTGACGTGAATGTCTTTTATGGCACCACCGCCCTGGACGCCGTAGGTGTGGTGCAAAGCCTGACCACCGAGGGCATGGAAGGTCGGCTCATGGTAATCGGGTGGGATGACGTTGGCGAGGCCGCTGAACTAGCCGGCCGCGGCTTCATCGACAGCGTTGTGCACCAGGTGCCGGAGGAGATGGGCAGCCGGGCGGTGACGCTAATGGAAGCCTACCTGCGCCGTGACCTGCGGCCGCAGCCGATCAACTTCCTGCCAGTTCAACTGCGGGGAGGGGTGGAAGCGAAATGAGGCTGACATCACTCCAAATGCGTGTGACAGCCACCTTCCTCGGCATTATCGTCGTGCTGACCGTGGTGGCGCTGTCGATCCTGATCCACGCCCGCAATACCGCGGCAATCTATGAGAACGGCATTTCGGCCCTGGTGAAAATCGCCGACCTGACCCAGGCGGTGGACGAAGGCGCCCGGGCCGTAGGCAAGCTTGCCTCCGAATCCGATCCCGAGAAGGCTACCGAAGCATTCCGCCCAATCGAGGAGCGCATTTACCAGCTGCGAGAGCTGCTTCCAACCAGCACCCAGCACCCGGACTCGGTCTGGATCATGCACGACCTGAACAACATGGCCAACTCCTTCCTCGTGGAAGCCGGCGCCGCCGTCCATGCGCTCCGCCGTGACGATCCCGAGAGCTACTTCAAGCACGACCGCGAAGCTGCCACCATCGCCCAGGCGGTGCGTGAAACGGCCGATCGCCTGCTCGCCAAGGAGTTAGAGCGCTACAGCACCGTCTACCCGGAGGTAATCCGACGGAATCGCGAGCTGCAGGCCAACAACATGATCAGCCTGGCAGCCCTGACCATTGTGGCGTTCGGCTTTGCCTGGGGCTTTGCCAAATCGGTCACAGAGCCCCTGCAGGATTTGTCCAGGGCTGCCCAGCGCATTGCTGACGGCGACCTGAGCGGCCCCGCAGTCGCCCTGGGTGCCAGCAGTGAGATTCAGACGCTCGGCTACGCGTTCAACCACATGCAGAACAGCATCCGCCTGCACGTCACCGACCTGCAGGAGAAGGCCGACCTCGAGCGGCGCCTGCAGGCCGAAGAGTTGGAGAACCTGCAAATAAACAGCCTGCTGCGTGAAGTGGAGTTGCGGGCGCTGCAAAGCCAGGTCAACCCGCACTTCCTGTTCAACACCCTGAACATGGTGGCCAAAACAGCGCTGATCGAAGGCGCAGAGCAGACCCGCGAACTGATGGAAACTGTGGCAGATTTGCTCCGCTACAGCCTCCGCGACCTGGATCGCCCGGTGACGCTCGGTGCCGAACTGGACCAGGTAGAGCGGTACATGACCATTCAGGGGCGTCGATTTGGCGAGCGGACCCGCTTTGTTATGAACGTGACCGATGAAGCAGTGCTTACGTCTCCGCTGCCTTGCCTGACACTCCAGCCACTGGTTGAGAACGCGCTCATTCATGGCATTGGCAACCGGGAAGAAGGAGGCACCGTAACGCTCGACGTCCGCCGAGTGAGCGACCGTATCATCGTATCGATCAGTGATGACGGTGAGGGGATACAGCCCGAGCGACTGGCGCTGCTGAACGAGGGCGCAGCCGCCTCGGCGCCCGGGGCAGGTTCTGCCCCCGGCGGTCATACCACTGGCATCGGCATTCAAAACGTGCGCCGCCGCCTTGATCTCTTCTACCGGAGCGATGCCGACCTCATCGTCACCAGCACGCCCGGCCTCGGCACAACCATCACTATCAACCTGCCTGCAAAGGGGGGCGACGAACATGCGCATCCTCGTAGCTGACGACGAACCAATTGAACGCACAGCCCTCAAGGTCATCGTGCAGCGCTATGTTCCCGGCGCCGAGGTCGTAGGCGAAGCCTGCACGGGCCGCCAGGCTGTGGAGCTGGCCGAAACCCTCCGCCCCGACGTGATTCTGATGGACATTAACATGCCTGGTATGACCGGGCTGGAAGCGCTCCGCGAAATTCGTGACCGCAGCCCAGCGGTCCGGTGCCTCATCGTTTCCGCCTACGACCACTTCCATTTCGCGCAGGAAGCCCTCCGCCTCGGCGCCGTCGACTACCTGCTCAAGCCCGTCAAGCAGAACCAGATGGTCGACGTACTGGGCCGCCTGGTCAACGAAATCCACCAGGAGCGCCAGCGCCGGCAAGATGAGCTCAAGCGTAAGGAACAGTTCCGCCAGCTCCTGCCCCTGGCGGAAGAAGAGCTTGCCAGCCTGCTGGCCAGCGGTCAGAGCACCACCCGTACCACCGACCTGCTCGATATGCTCAAGCTTCGCTTCGACGCCGGCCTCTGCATGGTGGCAGGCCTTGGTGCCAACAGTGTGGCCAGCGGCCTCGCAGGCGCCGACCGGACCGCCACCATTCGCGACGCCAAGGCCCAGTTGGGTGAAGTGGCCCGGTCACTTTGCACCTGCGCCGTCGGCCACTGGCAGGAAGACCATGTCACCATCATGATCGAGTTAGATGTGGCCGATGATGAGTACCAGGTCCGCGTTTGGTCGATGGAACTGGCCCGCCGCCTGCGCGACCGAATGAAGGAGCTGACCGGCGTCCGCTTCCGCATTGGCATCGGGGAGCCCTACAGCGGGCGGGAATACCTGGCCCGCTCCCACGCTGAAGCCATGGCCGCCTTCCGCTTCGAAGGCGTCTCCGATAAGGTGATCCACTTCGGCGACCTGGGTGACCAGGAGGCAGCCGAGCCCGAAGCGGGCGAGGATAACACCGGCGCCGCCGCCGGCGTCTGGCAGCCTACCCCGGGCATTATCCGCACAGTGGAGCAGGGCAAGCGGTACATCGCCCAGCACCTGTCAGAAGAGCTTACGCTGGAAAAAGTCGCCCGCGAGGTCGCCCTCACCCCGTACTACTTCGGGAAAATCTTCAGCCGCCTGACCGGGCAGACCGTCATGGACTACCTGACCCGGGCCCGCATCGACCAGGCCAAACAGCTCCTGGCCAACCCGGAAATCAGCATCAAGGAAGCCTGCTTTGCCGTGGGCTACAGCGACCCCAACTACTTCAGCCGGGTTTTCAAAAAAGTGACCGGCCAGACTCCCTCGGAGTACAGGACGGCCACTACCCCATAAACAGGAGAAACACCATGCGCAAACCGGTTGCGCTCCTATTGCTGCTGGCTATGACGCTGCTCTCCGCCTGCGCTACGCAGAACCCCGGGGCCAATTCGCCGCAGCGCCGCATTCGCATTGGCTTCTCGATGGACACCCTCGCCGAAGAACGTTGGCAGCGCGACCGCGACCTCTTCGTGGCCAGAGCCCGCGAACTGGGCGCCGAAGTGCTCATTCAGGCTGCCGCCGGCGACGACGACCTCCAGCTGTCCCAGGCCGAAAACATGCTTCGCCGTGGCATTGATGTGCTGGTGATCGTACCGCACAACGCCCGCGCCATGGCCCCGGTCGTCACCAAGGCGCATGAGGCCGGTGTCAAGGTCATCGCCTACGACCGCCTGATTCTGGATGCCGACGTCGACCTGTACGTCTCCTTTGACAGCGAACGGGTCGGTGAGCTGCAGGCACAGGATATGCTCCGCCGGGTGCCCAAGGGCAACTACGTGTACGTTGGCGGCGCCCCCACCGACAACAACGCCTCGCTGTTGCGGGCCGGCGTCATGAAGGTGCTCCAGCCCCACATCGACCGGGGCGACATCAGGCTGGTTTCTGACCAGTTTACCCCTGAATGGCTGCCGGAACGGGCTGGCGGTCAAATGGCCGAAGCCCTCACCAAGACCCAGGGCAAGATCGACGCGGTGATCTGCGCCAACGACGGCACCGCCGGCGGCGTTGTGCAGGCGCTCTACCAACACGGCCTGGCTGGTCGGATTCCCGTGGCCGGGCAGGACGCCGACCTTGCAGCCGTGCGGCGCCTGGTGGATGGCACCCAGGTCCTGACCGTGTATAAGCCCATTCGCCTGCTGGCGACCAAGGCGGCCGAAACCGCCGTTGCCATGGCGACCGGCAAGGAGTACGTGACGAACCACACCGTCAACAACGGCTACGGCAAGGTCGGGGCGTTCCTGCTGCCGCCCGTTCCGGTCACTTTCCGCACCATGCGCGAGACCGTCATCAAAGATGGCTTCCACCAGGAGTCGGACATTTTCGGTCCCGCCAAACCAGATCAACCCAGCGATGGGCACTAGGACAAATTCGCCTGTCAGTGCTAGACACATTCGTCGAAACCAGCCGATTTCGGCTCCAATTGGTCCTGTAAGAGGCAGAATCATTGCAGGGCGTAAAGGTTAATGTTTTGTTATGATCTCTTCAGGGTGATTCGCCCCGTTCATAGATCTCCACACTCACAAGGGGGAAACGACTTTGAAGAAGCTCATGGCGACCCTGCTGGCCTCTAGCATGCTGCTCGCCGCTTGCGGCGGTGCCAAGACCACCGAGACCAAGCCCGCCGACACCAAGCCCAGCACCACGGCTGCCGCTCCCGCCGCTGGCAAGCCCAAGATCGGTGTTACCATCTACAAGTACGACGACAACTTCATGTCCTTCGTGCGCCGTTCGATCGAGAAGAACAACGCCACGGCCGACCTGCTCATGAACGACTCCCAGAACGACCAGGGCAAGCAGAACGAGCAGGTTGACACCATGATTTCCAAGGGCGTCAAGTCCCTGGCCATCAACCTCGTCAACCCGCAGGGCGCTGCCACCATCATCGCCAAGGCGAAGGCTGCCAACATCCCCGTCATCTTCTTCAACAAGGAGCCTTCCCAGGCTGACCTGAAGAGCTATGACAAGGCTTGGTACGTTGGTACCAACTCCTCCGAGTCCGGCGTCATGATGGGCCAGATCATCATCGACTCCTGGAAGGCCAACCCCGCCTGGGACAAGAACAAGGACGGCAAGATCCAGTACGTCATGCTGAAGGGCGAGCCCGGACATCCGGACGCCGAAGCCCGCACCAAGTTCTCCATCGAGGCCGTCGAGAAGGCTGGCCTGAAGGTCGAGAAGCTCGAAGAGCAGACCGGCATGTGGGACTCCGTCAAGGGTAAGGAACTGATGGACGCCTGGATCGCCAAGCACGGCGACAAGATCGAGTACGTCGTCGCCAACAACGACGGCATGGCTCTCGGCGCCATCCAGTCCCTGAAGGCCAACGGCTACTTCAAGAACAACAAGTTCATGCCCGTCGTCGCCGTTGACGCCATCCCCGACGCCCTGACCCAGATCAAGGAAGGCACCATGGTCGGCTCCGTCCTGAACGACGCCAAGAACCAGGGCCAGGCCACCTTCGATCTCGCCCTGAACGTTGCCAACGGCAAGGCTCCGATCGACGGCACCAAGTGGAAGCTCGGCGAAGACAAGGCCGTTCGCGTGCCTTACCTGGCCATTACCAAGGCTAACATCGCCGTGGCTGAGGAAGCTTATAAGTAAGGCTTGGTCCTTCGATTGCTTGGTCCTTCGATTGAAGCTTAGAAGTAAGATCTGATCTTCATCAGGCAAAAGAAGGTGCACAGCCCGTGCACCTTCTTTGCCTCTACAAGGAGATGTGAGCATGACGGCCACTCATCCCTATCTGTTGGAGATGAACTCCATCTCCAAGGAGTTCCCGGGTGTCAAGGCCCTGGACGGGGTTACCCTGCGAATCCGCCCCGGCAGCGTCCATGCCCTCATGGGCGAAAACGGCGCCGGCAAATCGACGCTCATGAAGTGCCTCTTCGGTATCTACCATGCCGACGGCGGCCAGATTATTTTCGACGGGAAGCCCGTCAGTTTTTCCACCGCCAAGCAGGCGCTGGACGCCGGCGTCTCCATGGTTCACCAGGAGCTGAACCAGGTCCGCCAGCGTGACGTTATGGAGAACATTTGGCTCGGTCGTTTCCCCATGAAATGGGGCCTCATCGACCACAATGCGATGTACGAGAAGACCAAGCTTATTTTCAAAGACCTGGAGATCGAAATCGATCCCCGTGAAAAGGTTGACCGGCTCTCTGTGTCGCAGATGCAGATGGTCGAAATCGCCAAAGCGGTCTCCTATAACTCGAAAATCATCGTCATGGACGAGCCCACCTCGTCGCTGACGGAAAAAGAAGTCGATCACCTTTTCCGCATCATCAACGTGCTGCGGGCGAAGGGTTGCGGCATCATTTACATCTCGCACAAAATGGAAGAGATCCTGAAGATCTCCGATGACGTGACCATCATGCGCGACGGTAAGTGGATCGCTACCAAGTCAGCCAAGGAACTGACGACCGATGAGATCATCCGCCTGATGGTCGGCCGTGACCTGTCCAACCGCTTCCCGCCCAAGGAGAACGCGCCGGGTGAGGTCATCTTCCAGGCCCAGGGCCTCACGGCCAGGTTCCAGCGCTCGCTGGTCGATGTCTCCTTTGACCTGCGCAAGGGCGAGATCCTCGGTGTGGCCGGCCTGGTCGGCTCCAAGCGGACCGATATTCTGGAGTCGATTTTCGGCATGCGCCACCTGGAAACGGGCCGGCTCCTGCTGCACGGCAAAGAAGTGCGTAACGGCACGCCTGAAGAGGCGATGCGCCATGGCTTCGCCCTCGTGACGGAGGAGCGTCGTGCAACGGGCATCTTCCCGCAGCTCTCGGTCGGCTTCAATGCCCTGACGGCCAACCTTCCGAGCTATGTCGGCCCCATGGGCCTGCTCAATGAAAAGAAGGGCGCCGCCGACACCGACTGGATCATTCAGTCCATGCGTGTGAAGACCCCTTCGCAGAACACGCCGATCGGCAGCCTGTCGGGCGGCAACCAGCAGAAGGTGATCATCGGGCGGTGGCTGCTGACCCGGCCCGAGGTGCTGATGCTCGACGAGCCGACCCGCGGCATCGACGTGGGCGCCAAGTATGAAATCTACCAACTGATGATGAACCTGGCCAAGGAAGGCAAGGGGATCATCATGGTCTCTTCTGAGATGCCCGAACTGCTTGGTGTGACCGACCGGATTCTGGTCATGTCCAACGGCCGGGTGGCCGGCATTCTCAACACGAAGGAAGCCACGCAGGAAGAGATCCTCCGCCTGGCCGCCAAGTATCTGTAAGAACCTTTACTGAAAGGTGGACCGACCAATGGCAGCCAACACCAACGCCGCCAAGTGGGATCGCAAACGCATTGGCACGTTCCTGATGAATAATGCGATCTACCTGATTTTGCTGGCCCTGCTTGTAGCGATCGTCATCATTTCGCCGGACTTCGTCTCCATGACCAACTTCCGGAACATTCTCTCGCAGGCCTCGACCCGCGTCATCATCGCGCTGGGCATCTCCGGCGTCCTGATTACCCAGGGCACCGACCTGTCCGCCGGCCGCATGGTCGGCCTGACGGCCGTGATCTCCTCGTCGATGCTGCAGGCCGTGGAATATCCGTACCGCATGTATCCCGCCCTGGCCAAGATGCCGCTCTGGGTGCCGATTTTGATCGTGATCGCCGTGGGCGCCATCATCGGCCTGCTGAACGGTACTGCGGTCGCCGTCTTCAAGGTGCCGCCGTTCATCGCCACGCTGGGCATGATGATCATCGTGTACGGCCTGACCTCCATCTACTTCGACCGGCCGCCCTACGGGGCGCAGCCCATCGGTGGTCTTGATCCCGACTTCACCAACTTTGCGCAGGGCTTCTTCTTTAGTGGGAAAGCGGCACTGCCATATCTCGTGATTTACGCAGCGATCGTCTCTCTGCTCATGTGGGTCGTCTGGAACAAGACCCGCCTGGGCAAGAACATGTACGCCGTGGGCGGCAACCCGGAAGCGGCAGTTGTCTCGGGCGTCAACGTCGTCAAGACGCTGCTGGTTATTTACATGATCGCCGGTGCGCTGTACGGCTTCGCCGGCAGCCTGGAGGCGGCCCGTATCGGCAGCGCCACCAACAACACTGGCAACATGTACGAGTTGGATGCGATTGCGGCGGCTGTCGTGGGCGGTGTCTCCACCTCGGGCGGTATTGGCACGGTGCCGGGCGTCATTACCGGCGTGCTGATCTTCCAGGTCATCAACTACGGCCTGAACTTTATCGGTGTTAACCCGTACGTCCAGTACATCGTCAAGGGCCTGATCATCGTGGTTGCCGTGGCGATTGATATCCGGAAGTACCTGAAGAAGAAGTAAAAAGCCGGCCGGGGGTTCTGCGTGATGGCAGAACCCCCGGCCTTTTCCTGCTGTGCTACTGCTTGGTGATCTTTACGTCATCAATGGCCGCCTCGACGAGACTGGCCGTGCTCACGTCTGCCGCCTCGACCAAAATGCGTACCGTCTGGCCTGCGTAACCGCTGATGTCGACGGTGGCCGTGGCCCAGGCTGCGTCGTCGTCGTCAGCGGCGCCCAGCTCCTGAAAGACCGTGGTGGTGGTGGCGCCCACCACCTTGACTCGCAGGTAGTCGGCGCTGGACGAGTTGGTGCCGTGAGCCAGGTAGTACTTGAACGTGAGTGTCAGGGTACCGCTGGACGGCAGGGTAATGGCGGGGGAGCGGGCACTGGTCACACCGCCGTCGAGGTCGTAGTCGCCGGCGCCGGCGCCGGCCAGGCGGCCCGTCACCAGGTCATTCACACCGCTGGCGGCGGTGCCCAGCTGTTTGGCCCCGCTGGAGTTGGTGTCGGCGGGGTCGCCCCGCTCCCAGGCGCCCAGGGAGGCGGTGTCGGTGCCGCCCGGGTTGACGGTCCAGCCCGTGGCGGTCTCAAAATCATCAAAGAAGACCGTGGTGGGCGTGGGCGGCGGAGTCCCGCCGCCGCAGTAAGTGGACTCCTTGCCGATGGACCGGTAGGGGCAGTCCGCCTGCTCCGTAATGTAGAGAATCGCCTCGCGGTTGCGGCTGGTCTGGGGGCCAATCTGCTCGTCGGGCGGGTAGAAGCCCGGGCTGGAGTTGACGGGGTACATTTCAAAGGTATAGGCAAAGATGCGGTGAACACCGTAGGCCCAGTCAGTCATGTCGCCATCGGTGACATACAGCTCCGACGATTGCTGTGGGGTGTAGTTGTTAGTGCCCGCCATATGCTGGCCCATGGCAACAAAGACGCTGTGGTCGTCTGTAGTCATGTCGCTGGGCACGTCGGTGTAGGTGTAGCCATAGGGCCACAGAATCAGTTCGCTGTAGGTGTGGAAGGTGATTGAGGTCTTGATCTGCTGCACGCCGCCCACCACGCGGCTGTTGATGAAGTCCCGCATGGCGGCCGATTCGGGCGCCGAGAATGCCGCAGCGCCGCGGTAGGTCTCGCTGGAAGTGGAACCGCTGGAGCCACCGCAGCAGCCCCACTTGTAGCCGTAGTTTCGGTTCAGGTCGGTGCCCACATAGGAGGAGCCGCTGTTGGGCTGCCGGTTCTTGCGCCAGCTGCGGTAGGAACCGCTTGCCACATCGTACTCGCCGCCATCCGGGTTCAGGTTGAAGACGATGTAGACTTCGCGGGTGTTGACAATGTTGGTGACACGAGAGTCGGTGCCGTAGTTGTCGGCCAACTGGTGCATAATGTAGAGCGTCTGTTCCACGGTCAGGTGTTCACGGGCGTGGTGGAGGCCCACAAACAGCACTTCGGGTTCGGCCTCATCGGAGTTTACGTTGTCACTGATTTTGACCGCCCAGAGATCCCGGCCCTCGTAGGACTTGCCAATGCTGAACTTCTGGACGATGCTCGGATTGGCAGCCACTACGCTGTTGATGTCGGCCACCATCTCGGCATAGTTATGGTAGGCCGAGTCGGCGGCTGGAAAGTCCAGTTCTGCGGCCATGGGCTCCACGGTAAAGCCGAGCTTCTCAATCTCCTTGATCTCCTTGGGTGTGGCTACGCCTACGACCCAGTCGGGGCCGATTTGCTCAATGGCGGCACCAGCCTGCGTTATGGCGGTGCGCTGCTCTTTGGTGCTGACCCCATGAATCAAATAGGTTTGCGCATCGTTCCGCTCTTCCTGGCCCGGCGGCGTGGCAGGATTGTTGCTGGCCGACGCCTGCGGGATCGAGCCGAGACCCAAGAACAGGAACAGAATCACCAAGACTGCCAGGAGCCGATTCCGAAGCATGCTCTCCCCTTCTCTCCTGAAAGTATGTGGGACCCAGACCCCTTTGAGCGGATTTTTCTATGGACTGAGAACATTTCTGAACAAAAAATATGTTATTATCATATCTTCTCATTATTCGGATGATCAATGAGGCGATAGTCCTGTTTCAACGAAAACGCCGAAGCCCCCTGTGAAGGGGCTTCGGCGTTTTTTGATCGGAGCGACTGGGCGAAAGGTCCCGCCTGGTCCTAGGACCTACCTTCGCTGCTCCAATTGACGGAATGGTGCATACACTGGACCAAGACCCCGAAACAGGGCGCCAAACCTAGAGGGGAGGGAAGCGTTATGGCATCAGCATCGCAGCACGACTGGAGCCTGCATCGGAAAGGATGCAGGCTCTAAATACAACAATTAGCTTGTCCTTGCTCGCTGAAGCTTTCGCTGACAGCGAGTTTAGTTGTGTCACCGGGACCAACCCGGCAAAGTCCCCGAATACAAGGGGCTGGGCGGTTTGGTAGCGGGTCAAATTTTGCGCGAAGGCTGTTTATCAAGGAGTTAGGTCGAGCCGTCTTCCTGTCGTTCCGGTTCTCTGGTAGGGGATCTGGGCGCTGGGTACCTTATCAGACTGGGTTGTACATGGGTAGGCAAACGTGTCTAAGGGCAGACGATATGGATCATGACTCTATTTATGTGCTCCCATCAAGGGCGACCGCCTGAATACGCACAGCGTAGAATACAACGCTGCGCAGAGCTAGAGAATGCTGAATTTCGACGTCCCTAAGTACACGTCCTGGGCTACAGCGCCCTCGTTATCAGTAAACTCCAGGAGGTAAGGCAAACAAACACTCGACTAGGAGTGTTTGTAATAGCGTGAAGAACGGAGCGCCGATAGAACATGATGCGTATAGCACTCAAAGGCCACGGCGGAGATGCAGTCGCCTTAATTGACGGCGTCGAGTATAAGACTGTCTGGGTCGATGCTAACCTCTATGAAGTGGATGTGCGTCAGGTTAACCTTTCAGGTGTGACTGGGCATGACATCCCTTTGGGTTTGAGACTATACATTAACAGATGTGAAGTGGAAGATGAAGGACACCCGCTCTTTGATACGTGGCTCTTGAGCAGGAACCAACATCGCCTAATCATCGAAGCTTGGGCAGACGGTTCTC
>JARBUG010000179.1 GCA_029239785.1 Symbiobacteriaceae bacterium
CAGTGGACACGAACAACTGCCACCAATGTTGAAGTTGCATGTGATTGATAATCACATGGCACCTAAATTGATGGTGTCCACGAAAACGGGGCAAGCTCAAAGAACTATCAGCCTGGTAATCCGCGTTTATGTCCCGAAATCCGCGTAATCCGCGAAATCCGTGGCAAAATAATGCCCCTTCCGGCGGCCCCACCCAACTCATCTGTTAGATAATGGAAATATCGCAGACCGCCTGCTACACTGAGGACGAGGTGATGTGCCTTGTCCAACCCGCTGAAACTGGCGGCATTGCGCTGGTCATACCCTTCGATTCACGGCGTCCGGCTCCAGATTCCCTGGGACACCAACGAGCCGCAGTACGGCCGGTATCATTTTGGGTTCGCAAAGGGGACCCGGAACCAGATCATCGCCTACACGGAAGGCAACTGCCCCCACCGGAATAAGTGGCAGATCCAGAACTGGATGAAGGGCGAAAACCCCGACGGCATGCACGTGGGCATCGACTGCTCCGGTTTCGTCTACCGGGTGCTGGATGAGGCGGCCCAGATGAGCGGGGCGCCATCCCTGGTCCAGACCCTCGGCACCACCTGCGAATACACGGCACTCGACACCCTCACGCCCCGGGGCCTGGAGATCAACCGGGCCGTCGACGTGCGCGCCGGCGACACCATGCGCTTTAACAAAGGCAAGCACAGCGGCGTCATCATCGAAACGGTCACCAACGAGCACGGGCTGCTGACTGAAATCTGGTATGCCCACTCCAGCTTTACCCGGGGGCCGCACATCGGCTGGATCGAGGTAGTCGACCCCTGGGCGCCCATCAACCACTCCGTCCAGCAGTGGCACGACGAGATGTGGGACTGGCTCGATGATAACCGGCTGCGCGACGTCTACTTTACCAGCGTCCATCAGTCGCCCTTTTATCAGGGCGCCCGGCCCCAGGTCTCACGCCTGACCGGCATCACCATTGCCGTCAACGGCCGGGAGATCGCTTTCCAGGTCGTCCCGAGCGTGCTGGGCGGGCGGACCCTGGCCCAGCTGCGCCCCCTGGCCGAGGGAATGGGGGCCGTGGTCGACTGGAACAACGACACTCAGACGGTCACCATGACAAAAGGGAGCCGCCAGGCGCGCTGCCAGGTCGGCTCCGAGGTTGGGCTGATCAACGGTGTCGGGCAGCTGATCGACGAGCCGCCCGTCTTTGTGGGTGAGGTGGTGGTGGTGCCGGTCCGCTTCATCGCCGAGGGCCTGGGCTTCCGGGTCGAGTGGGATGAGGGCCGGCGCCTCGTCAACATGGTGGGGTAGCTACACGCCGTGCACCCGCCGGGTCTCTTTGATCTGCTCGATGTGGTGCAGTGCATGCACAGTGAGTGCGTTCAGCGACGGCCGGACCGGCATGGTCTGGCCGTTTCCCATGTCGGTCGTGCGGTCCAGGGCGCCCTCCAGGTGGCGCACCAGCCCCCCGATATGGCCCCGGATCGCCTTGAACAGCGCGACCTCCGGCCCGATGGGGCGATGGGCGTAGTCCAGCCCTTCGGCCCACCGGTCGGGGTTGTAGCCGTTCCCGTTGTAGAGCCGTCCCGGTTCCGCCAGGGCGAATTTGACCCGGGCCAGCGAAGTGCAGTCCGAATCGACGATATGCAGCACGATCTGCCGGATCGTCCACTTGCCCGGCGCCCGGGAGAGGTCAAGGTCGGCCTCGGTCAGCCCCGCCAGCGCCTCGTCCAGCCGGTCGGCGGCCTGGTCGTACCAGTGGAGCATCTCCACGTCGCTCCACTGCTTGCCCCCGCCGAAGTAGATGATGTGCCCGTCGGGGTCCGGCACCGTGATGAAGGAGTAGCCCCAGTCATACTCGGTCCACTTGAGGTCAGCCAGCCCCTTCCCCCGCAGGGACTGGTAGAATTCCGGGGTGCCGCCGCCGAAGTAAAGCAGCTTGCCCGGCACGGCCTCCGAGTGCACCGGCGCCAGATAATCGGTCAGGGCACCGGCCTCGGGACCCGCCAGCAGCACAGGGCGCCCCACCGGGGGCTTCACCTGGGCGACATCCGGCCGTTCCCATTCCACTTCAAAGCCGATGCGCAGGTAGAAGGCCAGGGAGCGGCCGTAGTTTGCAGCCCGCACCAGGGTCGAGGGACTTTCCGCCACTGCAATTCCTCCTCTATATCTACTAACAGAATCATATCAGAAAATGTATGATATGCAGAGAAGGGACCCACTCGGCGTCTGGAAGGATGAACCCCATGAACTTGCACGACATTCTGCACCGCATCACACCACCCGTCCCATGGAGCGAAGGCGACAACATTCCCTGGAACGACCCGGATTTCAGCCGCCGGATGCTGAAAGAGCACCTCTCCCAGTCCCACGATGCGGCCAGCCGCCGCTTTCCCATCATCGACGGACAGGTCGGCTGGATTCACACCGACCTGCTGGGGGCCAGGCCATCCCGCATCCTTGACCTGGGCTGCGGCCCGGGGCTCTACGCCAACCGGCTCGCCCGCCATGGGCACACCTGCCTCGGCATCGACTTTTCACCCGCCTCCATCGCCTATGCCCGGGAGCACGCGGCGCCGTCCGCCACGTTCATCGAGGGCGACCTGCGCACCACGGCGTTCGGCGATGGCTATGACCTGGTCATGCTGCTCTTCGGCGAGTTCAACGTTTTCCGTCCGGCCGACGCCAGGGAGATTTTGCGGCGGGCGCATGCAGCCCTCGCCCCGGGCGGGCACCTGCTCCTGGAGGTCTCCACGCATGCCTCACTGATGGCCATCGGGGGTGCTGCTGCGACCTGGTCCACACGGCTGGCCGGGCTCTGGTCCGACCGCCCCTATTTGTGCCTGGAGGAATCCTTCTGGGACGAAACCGCCCAGGCCGCCACAACCCGCTATTACGTGGTGGACGGCCAGTCAGGCACGGCGGAGCGATATGCGTCCAGCTATCAGGCGTACACAGATGACGGATACCGCACGCTGCTGGCTCAGGCAGGGTTCACTCGGGTTGAGTTGCTCGCCGCCGTCGGCGGCGCCCCGCATCAGGAAGGCTTCCTCGCCCTGACTGCAGAACGGTAGACGCAAAAAGACAGCCCGCTGGTGGGGCTGTCTTGCCGCGCTATCGCCAAGTGACGGACTCGACCCTGGCTGGTGCGCCCTTGACCGCAACTTCGACTTCATGCGGCGTGGGACCCGGTTTGGAAAGGAACCGGACCAGCCAGCGGTCCTGGTGCCATCGGACCACCGTCACCGGTCCGTCCGGATGTGCCTTCAGCCACTGCACGACCCGGGCATCTGCCTTGGCCGCGGCCAGCGCCTCGGCTTCCGTCACCCGGGCTTCGCCGCCGGCGACGGTCACCTTCAGCGCCGCTACCACAGGCTTCTCCTGACCGTGGGTCTCCCCCCGATTGAAACTGACGTTGATGAAATGCTCCCCGTTGGCCGGCGGCGGCTGATCGGGCCGAAGCATGACGGCATACGTCGCTCTGATTGTGCCCCCGGGTGCCAGGTCGGCCGTCGAAATCGCCTCGGTGCAGGCCCGGGGCTGATCGCCAATGGCAAGCTTTTCATCAAAGAAAGCGGTCTTGTCGCCGCCTTGCTCCATCCAAACGCCAATGCCCTTGTCGCAGCCGTCGGCGCGAATATACCGAACGGCAGTCTTGCCATTGTTGCGCACGGTTACATCGACCTGCGGAACGGCGCCCGGCGCAAATGTTGCTGACGCGATCGATGCAGTCAGCTCAATCCCTTGATCTGTCGATGTTGTGGTGAGGCCGTTTTTTGGATCTCCCGTCGCGCAACCCGTTATCGTCAGCAAGGCGACGGCCAGAAACACTGAGAAACAGCGGGTCATGCTTGGCCCTCCTTGCGTTTGCAGGCTCACAGCATAGACGAGGCCCCTGTATGGTTACGTTTCACGCACCCGTCGCCAAATCTTGTCAACATAAGACACGCAGATCGCGGAGATGATAAGGGTATCACCAACGAAAAACGCGCTAACAGGAGGGCGTGGACGATGCAACTTGCAGCGCTCCTGCTCGCCGCTGTCCTGGCGGGACATCCGGGGGGCGGCCCGGAGCTGGCGGAGCAGGGGATGCCGGCCTTTGACGGGAGTACCCGGGAACTGATCATCACGGCGACCGCGTACACGGCTGGGCCGGAGTCGACGGGGAAGCGGCCGGGCCATCCCGCCTACGGCCTGACCGCAACCGGGACCCGGGTCCAGTCGGGCAAGACGATCGCCGTTGACCCCCGGGTGATTCCGCTCGGCAGCAAGGTTCTGATCCATGACCTGGGTGAGTTTGTGGCCGAGGACACGGGCAGCGCGATTCGGGGCGACCGGATTGACCTGTATATGGATTCGGTGGAAGATGCGCTGGAGTGGGGTGTGCGCAAGGTCCGGGTGCATGTGACACCGAAAATCTGACGATACACAAGAACGCACCTCCTGTCTTCGACAGACCGGAAGTGCGTTCTTGTGTGTGACTGGGGGGCACCAGTTGGGTTATACTGTAAAGAGCATGGAAAGGGGGAGTGGGCGTGACCATTCCAGGCCCCCGCTACACATACGAGGAATACAGGCTGATGCCGGACGATGTCCGCTGTGAGATCATCGAGGGGGAGTTGCTTATGACGCCTGCTCCCAACGCCCGGCATCAACTCATCCTCTCAAACCTGCTTTTTGCTTTGATGGCCCACGTAAAGTCAGGGAATCTCGGGAAAGTGCTGCCCGCCCCCACGGACGTGGTCCTGGCGCAAGACCAGGTGGTTCAGCCCGACATCCTCTTCATCACTCGAGAGCGGCAGCAGATCATCGACCTGCTGGGCGCCGTACATGGCGCACCGGACTTGGCGGTTGAGATCCTCTCGCCAGCCACGACCGGTCGGGACAAGGTAATGAAACGCAAGCTCTATGGTCGCCACGGGGTCAGAGAGTATTGGATTGTGGATCCGGCCACGGGCACGGTTGAAGTGCTGGTGCCCGACGCATCTGACCTGGAGACTTGGCGGATGTTCCAACTGGGGCAGGAGCTTATGTCGCCCCTCTTACCCGGGCTGGTTATCCCGTTGAGCGAAGTCTTCGCCGAGTAGCAGTATCCGCCTAAAACAGCAGCAGGCTAATCAGCCATAGCGCAAAGGAGATGCCTGACGCCACCCGGCGGGCCTTCTGGTTGACGGAGGCGTTGCTTGCCATCCAAAGGGCGATTGGAAAACCGATGGGCAGGACCAACGCGTTGATGCGGAAAGTGAACGCCCCGAGAAGGGCGTGGCCAAAGAGCTTGAGGAAGAGCATCTCCTCACTCCGGTCATCGGCGAACTGAAGGCCGATGAAAGCGATTCCCAGCCCAATCAAGACGAACAGCAGAAGCCCCGGCAGACCGAACAAGTGGGCTCACTCCTTTCGCATATAGGAGTGTATGAGGGGGCGCAGGGGTTCGCTCAAGCGCGAAAAGGCCGGCTGCAACTACCTGCAGCCGGCCTTTGCCATGCTACTCGAACTTCTGCCCGGGCGTGCCGGCGGCGAAGGATGTGACTACGGTCCGCTCAAACTGCGACCCATCATCCATCGTACCGGTCACGGTCACCGTCACCGTGTGAACCCCGGCCTGTCCAGGCACCACGCTGGCCTGCAGCTTGCCGGCGGCCTGCGCAAAGGCGGTCCGGCTCCTGGGCGCCCGGTCCTTACCGCTCAGCACGGCTTCCGCCTGGCTGCTGCGGGGCGTGGCGCCGGTGAAACCGACCGCCAGCCCCCGGTGCGCCGAGGGAGCGGAAACGTCGCTGCCCACGTCAAGCGTGGCCTGCAGGTTGCTGTCCAGCTCGCCGACCATGAACCAGCCTGCTTCCTGCCCGGCAGCAGCGTCGACCGACCAGGAACCGGCGCCCGGCGTCTTGACAGTCGCGGTGCCCACCCAGGCGCCCGGGAAGAGGCCGTCGGCGCCCATCTGCTCCTGCATCGTCACGCTGACGCTCTCGCCCTTGGGTCCGCTCAGCGTGGCGGTAAAGTCCTGGCTGGTCGCCATGAAGGTGAAGGTAGCGCTGCGCACGCCGCTCTCCAGCGGGAAGGCGGGCGCCGCACCCTGGGCCGTGTTGCCGCCGCGCAGAATCACGTTGCCCAGCGCCTCGGACTGGCCGTTGCCAAGGCCCGCATCGGTCTTGGCGGTGGAAGCCGCCGCCAGGAGGTCGCCCACGGCCACGGCCGAGGGGGTGGAGGCGGTCTGAATCACCGGGGAGAACCAGGACCAGGTCCGGCTGCCCATGCGAATCTCGTCATGGTCCCAGTACCCTTCCTTCAGGTGGGTGGAGTAGGGGCGCCGGGCCGAACTGACGCTGACCAACCCATCATCCTCGCCGCCGATGAAAGCGCAGGCGGTCCAGAGGGCGGTGAAGACCGGGCCGCACTTGTAGCCCGACAGCGTGTAGAAGGGCGCCGTGGCCGTTTCGTTCACCGCAGCCCGGAAGTTCGACATGTAGCCTGTCTGCATGGCGTAGGTGGCGTCGTTCTTCTCGCCCATCAGGTCGGCGATCCAGCCGGTCCAGGAGGAGTAGGCCATATCCGCAATGGGGGTGCCCCAGTGCGGGGTGCCCAGGGTGATCACCCGGCGGACCTTGGTATTGGCGCCGTAGTAGTAGAGCGCCGCATCCGTGTCGACGCCGCCCTTGGAGTGGGCGATGATATCAACCTTGGCCACGCCGAAGTGCGCTGCAACCGTGTTGACCAGCGAAGCGAGCATCTGGCCGTTGACATACATGTCCTTATTGGGATACAGGTCAACGAAGGCCGTCCGGTAGCCGTTGTTGTAGGCGTAGTTGTACATGTCGTTGACGCCGTGGTAGACCGTGTCGCTCCACCAGACGCCGGCCCAGCCGCCCTTGCCATGGACAAAGAGGAGCACGGGCTTGCTGTAGTTGACGTTGGGCGGCGTGGCGCCCAGGTACCAGCTGCCGGGGCTGCCGCCGGGCTGGCTGCCCACGCTGCCGAGGATCGAAACATCGCCGTCGCCACCAGCCACGTTGCCCGCCAGCGTGGGCGCAGGCGCCCCCTTCTCCGTCTTGGCCTGCGCTGCCAGGGGCTGAAGCACCAGAACCAGGGTCAGACAACTCACCAGCCAAACCATCCACCGCTTCTGCACAAAGCCACCCCCATGATGTCTGTGAGAGCCGGAGCCGGAACCAGGGGGACAAGGTTACCGCCCGTGCCAGGTGCCGTGCTCCTGCGGGGAGACGGCGGCGAAGGAGGAAACCACGGTTCGCTCAAAGGCGGTGCCGTCGGCGAGCGTGCCGGTGACGGTGGTGGTGACGTTGTGGATGGCGTTGCCGGCCGGGACTGCCACCGAGGCCTGGTGCCGTGCGCTGCCGGCCGCCGCCGCAAAGGGCGCCCGGGTGTGCGGTGTTTCGCCGGACCGGCTCAGGGCTGCCTCGACCCGGCTGGCGGCCACGGCTGGGCCGTGCAGCGCAACGGCCAGGGCCTGGCTGGCGCCGGGTGCAACCACGTCCGCGCCCAGGGCCAGCTCGGCGGAGAGATCGCTGTCGAGCGAGGCGATCATCAGGTAGCCGGCCTTCTGGCCCGCCTCAGCCGCCAGGTTCCAGGTGCCCGCAGCCGGGGCGGCCACGGTGACGGTGCCCTGGTAGGCGCCTGCGAAGATTTCGCCGGCGGGAATCTGGTCGGGGGTGGTGACCGTGACGGTGGCGCCGTCAGGCCCGGTCAGGGTGGCGGCAAAGTCGGGGCGGGAGCTGATGAAGGTGAAGCTGGCGCTGCGCACACCGGACTCCAGGGGGAAGGAGGGGGCGCCTGCGCCGGCGGTATCGCCGCCACGGAGGATGATGTTGCCGGGCGCCTGCTCACGGCCCGTGCCAGCGTCAGTAACAGGGCCGGAGGCGGCTGCCGCCAGGAGTCCGTCCGCCATGGCGACGGCGGAGCCCAGCGAAGCGGTCTGGATGTAGGGGTTAAAGTAAGACCAGGTCCGGCTGCCCATCTTGATCTCGTCGTGGTCCCAGTACCCTTCCTTCAGGTGAATGCCACCGGGAATGCGGGTGGACCAGACCGGAACCACGCCGTCATCTTCGCCGGAGATGGCCATGCAGCCATACCACATAGCCGAGTTGATCGGGCCGCACTTATAGCCCGAGAAGGTGTAGTAAGGAATCGTATCAGTCGGGGTGATCGACCGGTAGTAGTTCATGTTGCCAGTCTGGAGCGAGTAAACCGCCTCGTTCTGTCCCCCGAAAATATCCACCATCCAGCCGGCCCAGCTGGAGTAGGCCAGGTCGGCCAGGGGCGTGCCCTTGTGCGGCGAGCCCAGGGTGATGATGCGGCTGATCTTGGCGCGGGCGCCGTAGTGGACCGAGGCGGCGTTGGAATCGACGCCGCCCTTGGAGTGGGCGACGATGGTCACCTTGCTGACGCCGTATTTGGTGCGGATCTGGTCGATCAGGCTGTTCAGGAGCGAGCCGTTGGTCCACATGTTCCGGTCGGGGTGCAGGTTGACGAAGGCGGTGCGGTAACCGTTGTTGTAGGCGTAGGTGTACATGTCGTTGACGCCGTGGTAAGCGGTCTCCTGCCACCATGTGTGGGCGGAACTGTTGTAGCCGTGGACGAAGACGAGCACGGGCTTGGTGTAGCTGACGTTCGGCGGCAGGGCGCCGTAGTAGATCTCGCCCGGGGTGCCCTGGGCGCTGCTGCCGCCCATGATCGAGAGGTCGCCGCCGGTGCCATCCAGGGTGGGCGCCGGCGGCGCCTTAACCGGTCCCTTGGCCTGTGCTGCAGGTGCCAAAGCCATCACGAGAACGAGGAGAACCCCCAACCAGATTGCGATACGCTGACGCACAACCAGTACCCCCATAAGAATTGAATATAGCGAACAGAAGCGCAATTGATATTCGCATCCTACGATGTACACTCCTTTGACTTAGCGAACATTGAGACTAAAGATAGGACTCTGGTCCTAAACGTTGGTGGTGCGCGCGAAAAAGGCGCCCCGGTCTTCCCGGGGCGCCTTGAGTGGGTCGCCTTGTTAGCCGCCGCCATGTTTGCGTAACACCTCTGCCGACAACCGATCAAGCAGCTGTTCGTTTGCCGGCACCACGATTCGCTCCATGCGGCGGCCAACATCAGGATCTTCGAAGTCTTGATGCCAACCGACCAGAGTCCCACCATCAGCAGTTGGCTCCAGGGTCACTGTCAGGAGATACCGTGGCTGCGACACGTGGTGGATGACGAGCCTCTCGGCCGGCTCAATCTCGGTCATGACAATTTCATTGGGATAGTGCTTGCCGTCCGGCCCATGCATGATGAACGACCATTTCCCGCCTGGCCTGAACTCGTAAGTTTCGAAGGTGGTGGTGAA
>JARBUG010000026.1 GCA_029239785.1 Symbiobacteriaceae bacterium
CCAAGGCCGCAATCATCTGGGAAGGGGAACCGGGTCAGGAGCGCGTGCTGACCTACGGTGACCTGCACCGCGAGGTGATGCGGTTCGCCAACGTGCTGAAGAACAAGGGCGTCCAGAAGGGTGACCGGGTCACCATCTACATGCCCATGATTCCCGAGGCGGCGATCGCCATGCTGGCCTGTGCCCGCATTGGTGCCATTCACAGCGTCGTCTTCGGGGGCTTCTCGGCCGACTCGCTCCGTGACCGCATCAACGACTGCGGCGCCAAGCTGGTCATCACCGCCGACGGCGGCTATCGCCGGGGCAACATCATTCAGATGAAGTCGATTACCAACCAGGCGATTGAGCAGTGTCCGACGATCGAAAAGGTGATCGTGGTCAAGCGCATTGGCCACGAGTCGCTGGTCGAGCACGGCTGGGTGGAGGGGCGCGACGTGTGGTACCACACCGTCATGCGCAACGCCGCACCGGTCTGCCCCGCCGAGGTGATGGACGCCGAGGACCCGCTCTACGTGCTGTATACCTCCGGCTCCACGGGCAAGCCCAAGGGCGTCATGCACACGACTGGCGGCTACCTGACGCATGTGGCGTCGACCCACAAGCTCGTCTTCGACATCAAAGATGAGGACATTTTCTGGTGCACGGCCGACGTGGGCTGGGTGACGGGCCACAGCTACATCGTGTACGGGCCGTTGGCCAACGGCAGCACGGTGCTCATGTATGAAGGCACGCCCGACTACCCCGACCGGGGCCGCTTCTGGGAGACGATCGAAAAGTACCGGGTCAGCATTTTCTACACGGCGCCCACGGCGATTCGCTCCTTCATGCGCTGGGGCCCCGAAGTGCCGGCCAGGTACGACCTGTCCAGCCTCCGCCTGATCGGCACCGTGGGAGAGCCGATCAACCCCGAAGCCTGGATGTGGTACAACGAAAACATCGGCCGCAACAACTGCCCGATCGTGGACACGTGGTGGCAGACGGAGACCGGCGGCATTATGTGCTCGCCGCTGCCCGGTGTGACCGCCACGAAGCCCGGTTCGGCCACCCGGCCTTTCCCGGGCATCGAAATGGAGATCGTCAACGAGAAGCGCGAGCCGCTGCCTCTGGGCTCCGGCGGTTACCTGGTGATCAAGAGCCCGTGGCCAGGTATGCTGCGCACCGTCTGGGGGGACGATGCCCGCTACGAGGCCCAGTACTTCGCCAAGTTCGACAAGGGGACGTACTTCACGGGCGACGGCGCCAAGTGGGATACCGACGGCTATTTCTGGATCATCGGCCGTGTGGATGATGTGATCAACGTTTCCGGCCATCGCATCGGGACGATGGAGGTCGAGTCGGCCCTGGTTGACCACCACCACGTGGCCGAGGCGGCGGTGATTGGGCGCAAGCATGACCTGAAGGGGCAGGCGGTTTCCGCCTTCGTCACCCTCAAGGAAGGCATTATCGCCAACCAGGACCTGATTCAGGAGCTGAAGGCGCACGTGGCCAACAAGATCGGGGCGCTGGCACGGCCTGAGGAGATTTTCTTTACGGCCGACCTGCCCAAGACCCGGTCCGGTAAGATCATGCGGCGGTTGCTGCGTGACATCGCCGAGGGGCGGGCGCTGGGCGACACCACGACGCTGGCTGACCCGAGCGTGGTTGCCAACCTGAAGACCCAGTACGAGGAGTCTGAGGGCGCCGACTGATTTTCGATGTGAAAGGCCCGGGACGGCTGAACTACCAGCCATCCCGGGCCTTCGTCTATACTGGATGCAGGAAAGGGGCTGATTGCCCGTGCAGCCTGCTGCAAAACGAGTGCCGCGATCGTATGAGATTCACCCGTGCCCGGCCTGCGGGGAGCCGGTCGGGCGCAATTACCATAAATGCCCCGGATGCACGGATGCTGTGGAGCGCATCTGGCTGGCGGACTGGGCCGCCCTGCTGGAGGCTGAGGGCGTGGCGCATGGGTCGGCGGATGAGAAGTTGCTCGCAAAACTGGTCTTTGGGGAAGCCGAGCAACACCCCTGGACGGCGGTCAACGTCGCCATGTCCATGCTGACCTGCACCACCTGCGGTGCCGAACTGGCCGGCGGCCCGACGGACTGTACCGAGTGCCACATGGCTTTCGGGGTTGCCATGGCTTCCGAGCAGGCGGCCGGCCGCGAAGGGCTCGTGACCATGAACGAGCATGCCCTGCACATCGGGCGCTGGGTGCTGCGGCACCCGCACCGGATTAGTGCGAACATCGTAAAGGGCTGGCAGACGAGCTATCCGTACATTTTGGCGGGGGCTGAGCCGCCCGAGGCGAAGGCGGTGCAGCATGCCACCCGCCTGTGGAATGCCAAGGGCGACCCCAGTGAAACGATCCGCATCTGGGAAGAGGGGTTGGTCAGGGCAGCATTTCAAGCGCGTCGCCCGTCGCGTTGAAAAACAGCATGGGCCGCCTGGTCGTCACCCAATCGGGGTCACCCAGGGTCATCGACTGGGTGTTCGCGTTGGGCATGTCGGTCGTCGGGCGGATGATCAGCCCGAAGCCGTTTGATACCTCGGTGGTCTGGGCCAGGGTGCGGACCAGCAGCTTCCGGCTGTATTGGACGTCCACCACTTCCCAGCGGGCGAAGCCCTTGGGGAGGGTCTCCACCACATCGACCACGGCCCAGGTTACCTTGTAATTACGGCCGCCCGCATTCCGGGCGGCTTCTGTCATGTCAAAGAGCCAGGTGGCAAGGCCCGCCTCATCAGCGTAGAGTGCCTTCTCCCAGTTACTGTACTCAGCCGCTGACAGAAAGACCAACAGAGATGGGGCGCTGCTCGTGCCGGTGTACTGGACGTCGGCGATTGTAATCGTGCTCCCGTTGATTTTGCGTGTCGCCAGCCCCGACATGATGCTGTCAGCCGCCTTCTTGTCGGCAGCGGCGGGCATGACGCTTGGCGCAAAGGGCGGGCGCCCGACCTTGGGCACTGCCGGCAGTGCGGTGACCTTCGAATAGTATCCATGTTGCGGCAGGTAGACTGTTGAACCGGGGTACCAGTTGGCAGAGACCGGCCCGGAAGCTGCCGGCAGGCTCGATGCGGGTCGCATGACCACGTTCCCCGAGTCGCCGAGGAGCCAGGTGTAAGCGATGGGTCGGATCACCAGGTACTTCTTGTCGGTGCGCTGCACCATCTCGGCGTTGGTGAAGCCCGTGGGCTTGGTCGCAGTAAGGTCGACGACCGACCAGGCGAGCTCAAACTGCCCGTTCGCCAGGGGCTTGACACGTTTGGCGGCTGTCGTGAGCCAGGCCTGGAGTTCGGTCGGGTACTCCCGAATCGCCTTGTCCCAGTTGGGGTAGTCGGCCACCGAAATCATGCCCAGGATGGACCTGAACGGGGCGTTTTCTGTGGTGTACCCCGAAACCCGCAGGGTCAGGGGTCCGATGCGGGTCTCCCGGAACCCCTGGTTCAGAATCGCCAGCGCCTCGGTTTTGTTGTCCGTCTTGGGCGTGGTGGACTCGGTCGGGTCTGCCGGAACCCATGCCGAAAGGTCGGTAAGCGCCGGGAAATAGATCGTGCCGGGCTTCCACCGGTAGGTCACGGGGCCCGTGTAGCTCAGCGTGCTAAGGTAGACGCTTCCGCCGCCGTACTTGCAGTAAAGACAGGCCGTGTGGGCCAGCGGGCGGATGACTCCCCACTTTTCGCTCGGCAGGGAACTCAGTTCGCTGGATTCGAAGTTGGTGGGCTTGCTGTCAACCACGTCCAACACCATCCATGCGATCTCATAACGCCCCCCTGTGGCAAGCGGGCTTACCTCGTCAGCAATACCCTTCAGGAACTGCCGCAGGACCTCCGGGCTGTTCCGCATCGCCGTGTCCCATGCGCCGAAGTCGGTCACCTTGATGATGCCAGCAATGTAGTTGCGGTCTTCGCGATAGGCGTACCGGTCTACTTTGAGGGTCGCCTGTCCGACCCGCAGTTCGCGGTAATCCTCGTTGAGCCGGGCTGTAACTTCTGCCCGCCCGTCGGTGGTCGCGGCGACAGCCGTTGCCGGCCCGGCGCCATAAATGCCGATGGCGGTGGAGGCCACAAATGCAAGCGCGAGGACGATCGGCAGCAGAACAGCAGCCAGTTTGCGATGAATGGTGGACACGTGGGCACCCCCGATGTTCTTGGTTGCTGCAATTTAGATTCATCGAATCATCGGAAGTTCCTTCAATACATGTACCGGAGCGCGAACCGTTTGATGTTTGATCGGGTTATGATGGGTGAGAAGCGATTTTTCCCATGGAGAGGAGCCTCACCGTGGCAACAGCCTCTGATTTGCAGCCGGCCTGCGGTGATGAAGCCAGTTTCCGCACCTTGGTGGAGCCCTGCCTGGGGCCTGCCTACCGGGTAGCCCTGTTGATTCTGCTGGACCGGGACCTGGCCCGCGACGCCGTGCAGGAAGCCCTGCTGCGGGCCTACCGGGGGCTTGGGAAGCTGCGTGCCGGCTCTAACTTCGGGGCGTGGTTCAACCGGCTGGCGGTCAATGAGGCCCGTCGCCTGGCGGGGCGCCGCCAGCGGCAGCCAGTGCTGCTCGAGCAACTGCCCGAAATTGCCACCGCCCCCTGGGAATCGCCGGAGGAGCACTTGCTCGCCCGGGAAGACCGGACCCGGCTCTGGGCGGCCCTGGCCGAGCTGGACGAGCTGTACCGCACCGTGCTCGTGCTGCGCTACTACCAGGGGCTGACGGACACCGAAATCGCCGAGGCGCTGGCAATTCCGCCGGGTACGGTCAAGTCTCGGCTGCACGCCGCCCGGCAGCGGCTGCATGACCGACTGACCAGGGGCGACGGGGCCATGTCGTGGGGCGACCGGCTACGCAAACTGGTGCCGGGGAGGGTATCGCGATGAACGAGCAGGCGCTTTCGCAGGAACTGCACCGGGTGGCAGATGCCGCTCCGGTGCCGGCTGATCTGTTTCTGCCCGGGTTGCTGGAAGGCCTGGGTGCCCGCCCTGCCCTCCGCAGGCGCCGGTCCGGCTGGCTGGTTGCTGCGGCTGTGGCCGCCGCCGTACTCCTGATTTTCCTGGTGACACCGCCGGGCAATCGGCTTGTCAGTGCAGCCGGGGATCTGGTTCTGCGCATAACGGTCAAGCGGGAAGGCACCGATGTTCCGAAACAGGACTATGCGCCGCTCAGATGGCCGCTAGCGATCGGCGAGTCGACAGATCAGGTGGTAAACGGTCGGAAAATGGTCCTGACACGCATGCACCGGCAGGACTGGCCAGCTGACCTCCCTTTGCCAGCGCTCAACCCACCTGGCGATCTTGCGACGATCTACCGTCAGCAAGGCTTTGATGCCAGCACGGGCAAACTGCTCTTTACAACCTGGGAGATTCACTGGGATGGCTTCCAGTTGTCTTACCGGCGCTATCCCAAGCCACGTCCGCCCGAAACGATGGGTGGTGGGTATCTGGTGGTGCCTGCGAATTCGGAGGTGCAGGAGGAGACGGTGACCCTGAAGGGTCAGCCCGCCACGGCGGTTCGAGCCGGAGAACTATGGCTGATTCAATGGCAGCACGCGGACGGAGCTGGCCTGATTTCCGGTAGGGTCGACCTGGACATCCTGGTCAAAGTGGCCGAGTCACTGCCAGAACTGAAATAAGAAGTGGGGGGTGTCGCCGCAGCGACACCCCCTCGTATTACTTGAACTGGGCCATGTCTGCCCGATAGAGCCGCATCGCCAGATCAACCGTGGTGCCGCCTGTCAGCACGTCGCGGGCTGCCTGCATGTAGACGCCGAACGGCGTGCCGGTCGTGTACGAGTAGGGTAGCGGGTAAAAGGTCGCCTTTAATACTGGCTCGACGCCGGCAGGCGGGGGTGGCGTGACGCTGAGCCATGCCTGGTGGACCGCTTCGGTAGCGTACAAGGGGAAGAATCCCGCCCGGGCCATGACCGTGGCCCCTTCGGGCCCGGCGGCAAAGGAGAGGAAGTCCCAGGCGGCGTCAGGTTTCCCGGAGCCCCCGGCGATGCCGAACGAGGTGATGTTTATCAGCACCACGGGCTGGTGGTTTGGATGTGCCGGCGGCGGTGCGATGCCCGGAAGCTTGTCCGGCGCCATGTGCCGCAGACCGGAGAGTCCTACATACGAGATGGCTGCCTTCCCCTGGTCGTAGTAGAGCGGCATCGGCTTGTCTCCGCCTGTAGAGGGCGGCAGTGACTCATCGGTGAAGGTCAGCGTGTGGAAGTACTGGAGGGCAGACTGGACTTGGTCCGCCTCCACGGGGCGCCCAGGGCCGGCCTGCTCCAGCGCCATGGTGTAGGCCAGGTACTCGGGGTAGAAATGCGTTGACATGCCCCACTGTTTGGTCAGGCCCTTGCCCCTGGTCAGCTTCTGGGCGATGTCCCGCAGGTGGTCCCAGGTGAGGGCGTCGGTGGGGATGGTCACCTTGGCGTCGGCAACGAGCTTCTTATTGTAGACGAGTACATGCGGGTCACCGTGAATCGGCAGCGAGTGGATCTGGCCCTCTCCCCGGTGGGCGTCCATCACGGTGGTACCGAACGGGGCGGTGTCGAACTGGCTCTTGCGTATGTACGGCTCCAAATCCACGGCGATGCCGTTGCGGACCATGCCGGGGGACGCACCCCGGGCGCTGAAGAGGTCGATCCTGCCTTCTTTGGCCGCCTGTGTCAGGTCCTGACCCGTCTTGAAGGAGACCTTCTCGATTTTGATGTTCTCGTGCCTGGCTTGATAGGCTTCGATGACCGGGTTCAGGTCGTTGCCCTCGAAGAAGACCCCGACACGCACGACGATTTGCTCGGCGCCCGGGTCGGCTGGGGTGGGCAGCGTGCGCTGCGGCGGCGACTTGGTGCAGGCGGTGGTCAGCAGCAGTGCGGCTGCCACTAGGATCGGTATGTATCGGTGCAGCATGCGGGCGCCCCCTTTCTGTCGAAGGAGAGACTTGTCCGGCCCGGGGAAAGGTTCAGTGGTCAGTCGCTTGGCGGTTTGACGAGCGAAATAAAGGCTCCCTGGCCCTCGACGAGCCTCTGTCAAGAATTTGCGGATCGATTGTCGGCTCGCCTGTGCGTTATTTTGCGTTTGGCTGCAGCCTAGGGTCATGGCCGCTGCCTCAGCCCCCCGGCAAATCAATGACGAACTACCGCAGCCCGGGGCGCGGGCAGGCGGGCGACGACCGGACACGAGCTCCTACCGCTGAGAACCATGGCGCTGACTGTTCGCAATCCAACCTTCAAGGGCTTGCATCGGATTGTATCTCCTTTCCGGTTACCGTGAGCCCAAGCCCCCGTGCCGGGTGGCAGTCCAGACCGCCAGAACAAAGGCTACCAGCGACAGGGCAAGGGAGGCGCTGGTCACCCAGGGGCTTGTCATAGCTGAGGGGATGCGAAACGCAATTTCTAGTTCCGGCATACCGCCCGGCTGAAGCACTTCGTCGACCTGCCATGTGTTATGCCCACGCACCGAAACCTTGGGGACCGAGTCGTAGCTGACTTTGACGCCGCTGTGTCGCCAGTCCGGGGTCAAGCCAAGCGGGAAGACCACCCGGGCCCGCAGTTGCGTGGGGCGGAACTCCTCAAAGTCAGGTCGTATCCACCAGCCCACTCGGTAGACCCGGTCACCCCAAGGGCCGCCTGTCAGTGCGCCCGGGGCGGTGAACCAGACCCTGACACGCTTTAAGCCGGGACCGGTCGACCGAACCTCGATGTTTCCGGGCGTGTACTCGACAGCGACAGGTCCGTCTGTCTCCATCCGCAAATCCGGGTCCCAGTGATCGCCTTCGCTCACATACGGAATGTAGATGATGTCCCGGGTGAAGTCGAGGTCTTCACGGTATGTCTTCTGCGTGAAAATCCGGACCCGGCCCGCCGGGTCGGGGTACGCCTCAATCGACATTAGCACCTTTGCTGGTTCCTCAGCCGCACCCACCGTTGGAAGGAGCAGTGAGGACATGGCAACTAGGAGAATGAACAGGTAGCGGTACACGCATCTCACTTCCTTCCCCGAAGAGACGACATCCGCCGGAGTTGTTCAATCGATACTCAGACGAATTGCTGCAACAATCGGTTGCTTGCTGCGCCCGCTTCTGCATGGCTGCGCCCGCATTGGGCATGCGCGCATGGCCGGAGAGGATGAAAACCCCTGCTTGCGGGGCAGAATCGGCCTCTCCGCTCATTCGCGCACGGGTTTTCGATGGTGGATCGTGCAGATCCGGTCGGAGAGCCTTCGCCCTGGAAATGAAGAAATCAGGCCCGAGGAGTGGCAAACTCCCCGGGCCTGTTCGCACACAACCCAACAACGCCTAAATCGCCTTGTAGATGATGCTCACGATGAACAGCACCGTCAGAATCCAGGTCAGGATCGTGACATCCTTCCACTTGCCCGTCAGGGTCTTCAGGAAGGCGTAGGTGCAAATCGACCAGACCAGGCCGTTGGCGATTGAGTAGGTCAGCGGCATCATGATGATCGCCAGGAAGGCCGGAATCGCTTCGGTCAGGTCGTCCAGTTTGATCTCCCGAATCGGGTCCAGCATGAGGAAGCCGACCAGAATCAGGGCCGGAGCCGTGGCCTGGCCCGGGATAATGGTGGCCAGCGGCGCCAGGAAGAGTGCGAACAGGAAGAGCACAGCCACCGTAACGGCGGTCAGGCCGGTCCGGCCGCCCTCGGCGATGCCGGCGGCGCTTTCGACGTACGTGGTCGTCGACGAAGTGCCCAGCAGGCCGCCGATGATCGAGCCGGTGGAGTCGGCGATCAGACCCTTGCCGGCCCGCGGGAAGGAGCCGGTCTTGTCGATCCAGCCCAGGCGGGTCGCCAGGCCCGAGAACGTGCCGACGGTATCAAACAGGTCGACGAACGTAAACGTGAAGATGATGGTCCAGATGCCGACTTCGAACAGACCCTTGAAGTCGAGCTGTAGGAAGCCGGTGCTGAACGTTTCCCAGCTAGGCATGGCGACAAGACCGCCCCAGCCGGGCCAGGTGGAGACATGGGTGCCCGCCTCGGCACCCGGCACGAAGAAGCCGGCAATCGTCGTCAGCAGAATGCCGATGACGAGAGCACCCTTCACCTTCATGGAAAGCAGCACGGCCATCAGGATCAGGCCGCCGATGGAGAGCAAAGCGCCAGGCGATGTCAGGTTGCCCATGGCAACAGCGGTGGCGTCGTTCTTGATGACGATGCCTGCGTTCTGCAGGCCGATGAACGCAATAAAAAGACCAATGCCAATCGAAACACCGAGCTTGATCGTCATGGGGATCTCCCGGATGATCCGCTCACGGATCGGGAGGACGGTCAGGACCAGGCAGATGGCGCCGTCCAGGACGACTGCCGCCAGGGCGACCTGCCAGGAGATGCCCATTTGGCCGACGGCGGTGAAAGCGAAGAACGCATTCATGCCCATTCCCGGGGCCAGGGCAAACGGAAGGTTTGCGTACAGGCCCATGACCAGCGTGGCGGCGGCCGAGGCGATGGCGGTGGCCATCAGTACCGCCTTCGCATCCATGCCAGTGGTGCTGAGAATGTTGGGGTTGACGAAGAGGATGTAGGCCATGGTCATAAAGGTCGTGAGGCCGGCAAGCAGTTCAGTCTTCACCGTGGTTTTGCTGGCGGCAAGGGCAAAAGTCCTTTCAAGCCAGCCGTACTGCGGAGCAGATGCGTTTTTCGGCATCGCAGACATGTTGTATGCCCCCTGTGCAGTAATTCGTGGGACGGTCGGTGGTTGATAGACGTGTGCTTTGAGCCGGGCCGAAACGGGACTTTTGCGACAAATATCACCTCCAACTTAAATAATTCAAATACTTGGGCGACAAAAGCTTTTGCGATTTGTGATGAAAATACCTCCTACGGAGCAGGAAAAGTTTTGCCGCTGGTAAATGTAAGTGTTGGATGTGAAGTAGGACTTCACATGGTTCGGGTATCGGAAGGTCAGGTCCCATGGATTTGGGGTAGAAGGGGGCATTTTCATGTTCCTGCGGATGCAGGCCTTTGAACGACCAACTGATCTGGCGGAGGCGCTCCGGCTCCTTGCCCGGCCAGGCTATCGCCCTCTGGGAGGCGGCACCGCAGCCGTGGGCCCGGTAGATGCAGAGACGGCCGGCCTCGTGGACCTGTCCGGACTTGGGTTGCAGTACAGCCGCATGGAGCACGACGGACTGGTGCTCGGTGCGATGATGACCCTGGGCGACCTGCTCGGCCTGCCTGAGCTGCTGCTGATTGGCGGCGGGGTGCTGGGCAAGGCGGTGGAGCGGACCGGGCCGCCCACGCTGCTGAACCGGGCGACCATGGGCGGGAGCCTGGTGGGGGGCGCGCCTGACCTGGCAACGGCCCTGCTCGCCCTGGGCGCCCAGGTGACCCTGGCCCGGCTGGATGCCGCCGGTCAGGTGGTGTGTGAGATGTCCGACCTGGAGCGCTACGAAGCGGAACCCGCCACCCTGATCGAGTCGGTGCGGATTCCGGTGAAGCCCGTGCTGACGGGGTACGAGCGGGTGGCCCGCACGCCCCGTGACCTGCCCGCCGTGGCGGTGGTCGCGGCCATGGAGCAGGACGGCCAGTTTGTGCAGAACGTGCGAATCGCCGCGTACGGCCTGGCGCCGGCCCCGATTCGCCTGAAGGCCGCCGAGGAGGAGCTGGAAGATGCCGCGCCGATCGAGGCGGTGATCCAGCGGGCGGCGGAGGCAGCTGCGGCAATGGTGACGCCGCCCGCTGACCTGCGGGGCAGCAGCGAGTACCGCCGCCACCTGGCCCGGGTGCTGACACGGCGGGCGGTAGAAGCGGCCGCGGGCCGCATGGGAAGGATGTGAGCGCATGCGCATCGAGCTGAAGATTAATGGCCGGCGCTTCACGCCCGAGGTGGCGCCGCAGGAGACGCTGCTTACCGTGCTGCGGCGCGAGGGGTTTTACTCGGTCAAGCATGGCTGCGATACCGGCGAGTGCGGCGCCTGCACGGTGCTGATTAACGGGAAGCCGACCACGACCTGCAACCTGCTGGCAATGCAGGTGGCGGGCGCCGCCGTCGAGACGGTGGAGGGGCTGGAGGAGAGCGGCGAGCTGCATCCGCTGCAGGAGCGGTTTGCACAGACGGCCGCGGTTCAGTGCGGTTTCTGCACGCCCGCCATGATCATGGCGGCCAAGGCGCTGTTAGATGAGAATCCGACGCCGACGGAGGCCGAAGTCCGGCGGGCGCTGTCAAGTACGATTTGCCGTTGCACCGGGTACAAGCAGCCGGTGGAGGCCGTGCTGCGGGCGGCGGCTGACCTGCGCGGGGAGAGCGCGGGGGCGGGCGCAGAGCCGCAGCCCGAAGGCGTGACCCCGGCCGAGGGCACCGGGGCGGGCGGTGGCGCGCCGTCCCACGATCCTGCCGCGGTTCTGACCAGGACCCCGCTCAAGGTGGTCGGCAAATCCGTCCGCAAGGTGGACAACAACAAGCTCGTCACCGGGCGCCCCGCCTTCACGGACGACATCGAACACCGCGGCATGCTCCATGCCCGGCTGCTCCTCAGCCCCCACGCCCACGCGCTGATCAAGCGCATTGACGCCAGCAAGGCCCGCGCCCTCCCCGGGGTGCACGCCGTGCTGACCCACCAGGACATCCCCCGGGTCAGCTTTACCACCGCCGGCCAGACCTGGCCCGAGCCCTCGCCCTACGACACCCGGAGCCTTGACAACAAGGTCCGCTTCGTGGGCGACCGGGTCGCTGCCGTCGCCGCCGAAACCCCGGAAATCGCCGAGGAAGCCCTCCGCCTCATCGAAGTGGAGTACGAACTGCTGCCGGCCATCTTCGATCCGGAGGAGGCGTTGAAGCCCGGCGCCCCCATCATCCACGATGAACCGGACTGCACCGGCATTGGTGGGTATGACGCGACGAAGAACATCGCCGCCGAAATCCACGCCCAGGTCGGCAACGTCGAGCAGGGCCTGGCCGAGGCGGATATCGTCATCCAGCGGACCTACAAGGTGCCGCAGGTGCAGCAGACGCCCATCGAGACGCACATCTGCATCACCCGGCTGGACGAGAACAACCGGCTGGAGGTCCGCACCTCGACGCAGGTGCCGTTCCACGTCCGGCGCATCATCGCACCGGTCCTGGGCCTGCGCCCCAGCCAAATCCGGGTGATCAAACCCCGCATCGGCGGCGGCTTCGGCGTCAAGCAGGAGATCCTCATCGAAGATATCGCCGGCCACCTGACGCTCAAGACCCGGCGCCCGGTCAAGCTGGAGCTGACCCGGGAGGAGGAGTTCCGGGCTTCCCGCTCCCGCCATCCGCAGATCCTTCGCATGCGGACCGGCGTGAAGCGCGACGGCACCCTGACCGCCCACGAGATGGTGGTGGTCGCCAACACGGGCGGCTACGGCAGCCACGCCCTCACCGTTCAGTCCAACACGGGCTCCAAGGCGATGGCGCTCTACAACTGCCCGAATATCCGGTTTGACTGCAAGACGGCCTACACCAACCTGCCGCCGGCAGGCGCCTTCCGGGGTTACGGCGGGCCGCAGGGGTTCTTCGCCGTCGAGTGCCACCTGGACGAAGTGGCGAACGCCGTTGGCATGGACCCGCTCGCCTTCCGCCTGAAGAACTGCCTGAAGACGGGCGATATCCACCCACTGGCCGCGGCCCTGGGCGAAGGCCGGGAAGGGTTCGAGCAGCGGATTGAGTCCTGCGGGCTGCCCGAGTGCGCCGAGTTCGGGAAGACCGAAATCAAGTGGGACGACATGCATGTGCCGAGCGGCCTCACCAAGCGCCGGGGCCTGGGCGTCGCCTTCGCCATGCACGGCACGGCGATTCCCGGCGTCGACATGGGCGCCGCGTCCATCAAAATGAATGATGACGGCTCCTTCAACCTGCTGGTCGGCGCCACCGATCTGGGCACCGGCTCCGATACGATCATGGCGCAGTTGGCCGCCGAGGTTCTGGGCATCAAGCCTGAGGAAGTCCTGGTCTACTCATCTGATACCGATATGACTCCGTTCGACACGGGCGCCTACGCTTCGTCAACGACCTACATTTCCGGCGGCGCCGTGGTGCGTGCGGCGGAGGATGTGGCGGGCCAGATTCAGGCGGTGGCCGGGGCGATGCTGGATGTGCCGGCTGATGACCTGGAGCTGCGGGACGGGCGGGTTTACGCCAACGACGGGAGCAGCGTGACGCTCTCCGAAGTGGCGCTGCGGTCGCTGCACCAGCACGATCAGCACCAGATCGCCGCCATCGCATCGAAGATGTCGTATGACTCGCCGCCACCGTTCGCGGCCACCTTCGCCGATGTGGAGGTTGATGTCGAAACGGGCGAAGTGCAGGTCAAGAAGCTGGTCATGTCGGTGGATGCCGGCCGAATCGTCAACCCCGCGCTGGCCCTGGGTCAGATTGAGGGCGGCATGACGCAGGCGTTGGGCTACGCCGTCTCCGAGGAGATGGTCTACGACGAGAAGGGCCTGATGGTGAACCCGAACTTCCGGGACTACCGGGTCTTCCTGGCGGATGAGATGCCCGAGATTGTGGCGCATCTTGTCGAAACGGCGGATCCCTTTGGGCCGTATGGCGTCAAGGCGGTGGCGGAGATCCCCATGGACGGGGTCGCGCCGGCGGTGGCGAACGCCATCTATGCGGCGACGGGCGTGCGGATGTACGAGATCCCCCTGACGCCGGAGCGGGTCTGGAAAGCGCTGCATCAGAAGGAGTGAGTGGTCCTATGTCCTCCATGTTGATCAAGAACGCCCGCAACATTATCACCATGGACGACCGGCGCAGCCGTGTGCCGGGCGGCAGCATCTATATAGAAGGGCCGGAGATCAAGGCGGTGGGCGCCGACCTTTCGCATGTGGTTGCGGATGTGGTGATCGACGCCCGGGGGAAGGTGGTCATCCCCGGGATGGTGAACGGCCATCATCACCTGAACCAGGTGCTGACCAAGAACGTGCCGCTGGCGCAGGATAAGGGGTTGTTCGACTGGCTGACCACGCTCTATCAGGTGTGGCAGCATTTGCAGCCGGGCGACCTGCATGCGGGTGCGACGGCGGGGCTGGGCGAGTTACTGAAGACCGGGTGCACCACGGCGGCTGACCACTTTTACGCCTTCCCGCGGGAGAGCCGGAACCTGCTGGATGAGGAGATTCAGGCGGCGGCGGAGCTGGGCATGCGGTTCCATCCGACCCGGGGGTCGATGTCGCGAGGCAAGTCGAAGGGCGGCCTGCCGCCCGATGAGTTGACCCAGAGCGAGGATGAAATTCTGGCCGATACCCGCCGGGCGATTGAGACGCATCACCGGCCGGAGCGGTTCAGTATGGTGCGGGTGGGCGTGGCGCCGTGTTCGCCTTTCTCCGTGACGACGGAGTTGATGAAGGAGGCGGCGGTGCTGGCCCGGTCGTACGGGGTGCGCCTGCATACGCATCTGGCGGAGACGATTGATGAGCAGGATTTCTGCCGTGAGATGTACGGCATGCGGCCCCTGGAGTACATGGAGTCGACGGGCTGGATCGGGCCGGATGTGTGGTACGCGCACGGCATTCATTTCAGTGATGATGAGGTGCGGCGGATTGGGGCCGCGCATGCTGGTGTGTGCCATTGTCCGGTGTCGAATATGAAGCTGTCGTCGGGTACGTGTCGGGTGCCGGATCTGCTGAAGGCGGGCGCGGCGGTTGGTTTAGGGGTTGATGGGTCGGCGAGTGCCGATTCGTCGAACATGTTGTTTGAGGCCCGGGTTGGGTATTTGCTGCATAAGCATGCGCACGGCCCGACGGCAGTGACGGCGGAGGATATGTTGTGGCTGGCGACCCGGGGCGGCGCGGCGGTTTTGGGCCGTGATGATATTGGGTCGATTGAGGTGGGCAAGGCGGCGGACCTGGTGTTGGTGGATGTGAATCAGGTCGGGTATGCCGGCGCCCTGCATGATGATGTGGGGATGCTGATGATGACCGGGTCGACCCAGGTTGTGGATACGGTGATTGTGAACGGGGTCGTGGTGGTGCAGGAAGGCCGCCTGACCCGGGTCGATGAGGAGAAGGTTGTGCGCCAGGCGAATGCGGCCAGCGCCCGGCTGGTTGAGGCAGCCGGGGTTGCGACGGGCCGGGATTTCGTGGGGCGGGTGTAGGGTTGGCTCTGGTTCCACGGGGAGGGCGCTGCGGCGCCCTCCTTTTTTGTTGTGGTTTTTTCGCGAACCCATCGAACTTTCGCCAACCCCATCTCGTATTAGTTCATACCAGAATGGTTGATGGAGGTGTTTGTTGATGGGTGGTCGTGATCTGAAGGGTGCCAGGCAGGTTTCCGTTACGCCGGAGCGGCTGCAACTGCCGAAGTACGGTGATAAGCCCGGGTGGCGTGGTGAGAAGCCTGGCACCATCTGGGGCAACACAGGGGCCGGTGTCCAGGTGAAGGAAGCATCCAAGAGCCGTCTGGGCAGCCCCGACCCGACCTGGGCCCATGTCACCTTCCGGTTTCCAACCCCTAACGAGACCCTGTTGGTGGTTGCGCCGGTGCATCCTCCGGTCGATCCCCTGAAGCCGGAGCCCAACACCTATCGCATCGGGTGGAGCGATGGTGCTCCGATTATCCGGGGGCTGAAGCTGCTGGCGGAGGCTGCACAAATCGTGTTCCGGCCGGATGTGTGGTATGAGATGAGCACCGAGTTGGGTGAGGATGAGGGCGGCGCCGTGGTGTGGTCAAGTTGGACCGAGGCCGTCTTGTCGCCGCGGACTGCGTCTGCGAAGGATGAAGGCGAGACTGGTGACAGCGAGGTCGCAGCGGGAAACCAGCCGTGACGGGGCAGTGCGAAGGAAGCGTGGCGTCCGGGCATGAGCGGGGCGCAGGAAGCGCGAAGTCCGAGCATAGGCAGGGCGATGGGCGTTGATAGTCCCAGCGTTGGCAGGGCGTAGGGCGGTGAAACTCCCAGCGATGGCAGGGCGTTGGTAGCGTGAAGTCCGGGCATATGCAGGGCGTTGGGCGTTGATAGTCCCAGCGTTGGCAGGGCGTAGGTAGCGTGAAGTCCGGGCAACGGCAGGGCGTTGGGCGATCATAGTCCCAGCGCTGTGAGGGCGCCAGGTGTTCGCAGTAAGCTCCGCAGGCCTCGCTGGCAGTGAGGCCTGCGGATGTTTTTGCCTCCGGGCCGCTGCCGAAAGTTCGAATAGATTTTGTCGCCCGTTTTCCCGTGAAAAAAGCGATACTATCTTTCCGAAACAGGGCTTTAGGGCGATTTCGGGCAGGATCAGGCTGTTCTTCCGGTGGTTCAACTATGTAGTAACCGCAGAACCTAGCGTTATGTGGAGAATGGTGTCGGACCACGCTGTCGAACGAGACCTGACCGGGCGACACGACCGCCAAAGCGGCCTTCGGACTCGCTTACGCAAAGAAACTATCGCTTGTGGCACTTGGTCGCCGGTGTCATTTTCTTATCGAACCCGGGCGCGGCCTGCCTGCATATCCCTGGGCGGGGTTGCACCGGAGTACGTGCGCCACGTCGGCCAGCGCCCGCAGGGCGCCCAAGTAGATTTGGGTCCGATTTTGTCCAGCCCGGAGCCGGCGGCTGGACAAAATCGGACCGACAGACGGGCCCGGGCGCCGCCGGCCGGCTATTCCCCAGCTTGCAGCGTTGCCTCCAGCGTCCCGGCCAGGGTCCGCAGCTCCCGCGACGCCCGGGCCGTGTCCCCCACAACCATCGTCAAGCGGCCCAGGTCGGCCCGCACCCGCGCCGCAGCCGCCAGCCCCTGCTTCGCCACATCCTCCACGGACTTGACCGACGCAGCCATCTGGCTGGAGGCGGTCGCCATCTCCTCCGTAGCCGCCGTATTCTCTTCGCTGATGGCGGCCATCTCGTTGATCGCATCTTCCATGCGGCTGCTCGTCTGCACCACGGCCTGAATCCGGCCGTTAATCTCCTGTACCCTCGTCACCGTCAGCGCTACTGCCTGCTCAATCGAGGCCAAGGCCCCGCCGGCTTCGTTGGCGAGGGCCGACCCGTCGGCCGCCTCCTGGCTGGCCTCCGCCATCCCGTGCACGCAGGCGGCAGTGTCGTCCTGAATCTTGCCCAGCAGGGCGCCAATCTGGCGGGTAGCAGCGGATGAGCGTTCAGCCAGCCGGCGCACCTCTTCGGCGACCACCGCGAAGCCCCGTCCCTGTTCACCGGCCCGGGCCGCCTCAATCGCAGCGTTCAGCGCCAGCAGGTTGGTCTGATCGGCGATGCCGGTGATGGTGTTGACGATCTCGCCGATCTGGGCGGAATGCTGGCCGAGCTGATCCACCGTCGACGCCACCTTGCCGATGGTGCTGCCCAGCTTCTTCATGCCCGCCACCGACTTCGTTACGGCGGCGGCACCCGCGGTCGCCCGCTGGTGCGCGTCGGTCGATGCCCGGCTGACGCTGTCCGCAAACGACGCCATCGCCCCCAGGGAGGCCGTGATCTCGCCGGTCGCAGTGCTGCTGTGAACCGCCGACCGGCTCTGGTCCTCCGCCCCGGCGGCGACCTGCCGGATGGCCGTCAGTTGCTGCTCGGTGGCCGCAGCCACCCCGGTCAGCAGTTTTGTCTGCTCGGTCATACCATGCTCCACCTGCTGGACCAATGACTTGAACGCACCGTCCAGCAGGGCTTCGGCTTCCCGGGCGCCCTGGTCAAGGCCGACGGCCGAGCCGGTCAGCGTTTCGGCGGAGGCGCTCACCTGCTTAAGGATGCCGTCAAGCCGCTTCATCTGCGCAGCCTGGGCGGCGTTGGCATCGGCATTCTGGCGCAGGAGCTGGGCGAACTTCAGGGCGACACGCACCAGCACTGCACCGACCATCATCACGATGACCACCCGATAACCAGCCATCGACAGCCAGTTGATGCCCGGGACGGGGCCGGCGCTCAGTGCCGCCGCTGCAGCCGCCGGCCCGGCGCCAACGTCGCCGCCGCCAAAGGCAAGCCAGGTGGAGAGTGCGACAAAACCGCCGGAGAGCACGGTACCGATGACCGACAGGATCAAATCTGCATAGAGCGCTGTTACAGCGACCGGCAGCACAAAGCCTGCCCAAATCTCCTTGGCAGCCTCCGGGACAATCTGCGAAATCGCCAGCATGAGCAGGGCCGTGGTGGCCGCGACAAGGTACCGCACCGCACGGGAAGGCGCACCGAGGAGGACTGCCGCAACCGGAATTCCCAGCAAACCGACGGCACTCAGAACCAACAGGCCATAGGCAGACCAAGCAACAGGCAGCCACCCGACCCAAACGACGGGGGCAAGGAGAATGACGGCGGCCATCAGGGCCAGATACTCTACAACATACCTGCGAATGAATGTGATGAGGCTATCCTATGCGATGAAGCTGAAAGCCACCTGAACCGCGGCAGCGTGCCGGAAAAGAGAAAGGCCCTGGCTCACCCCACAGCGGGGGCAGCCAGGGCCTCGACTTGCCTCACTTCTTAACCGCAGCGATGATTTTCGCGGGGTTCATAATCGGTCCCAACTTGTACTCCTTGCCGTCGCGGCTTACGGTGATCGTATCGCCGGTATCGTTCGCTGCCTTCAGGAACTGGTCGGGCGTCACCGCCGGATTCACCTGGCACGCCAGCGCATACACGCCCGCCATCCAGGGCACCGACCAGCTCAGGCCCCCGGTCCGGTCAAACCGGTAATGGTCAAGTCCTGTAGACCCGGCCACCGTCCGAGAATCCATGGGCGCATATACGTTGGCCCGCCAGTTCTGTCCGCCGCTCCGGAAGAACGAGTCCGCCCACCACGACCCGGGCTCATAGGACTTGGGGTCGTTGGGGTCCTTCAGTGCATCGCGCCCCAGCCCGTGAACGGCGTACTTGTACCGGTTGTCCATGTCGGTCGTAACCACCAGCACGCCCTCGGCAATCGCCCGCTTGTAAGCCTGCATTACCTCGGCGTAGCCATCTTCATCGGGACCGGCGCCGATCGAAACGCTGATTACCCGAATCCGCTGGTCGGCAGGCAGATTCTTGTTGTCATCCAGAATCTTGTTGATGGTGGCCGCCATGGGGCGGAACGTCCGTTTGATGGGTTCGGCCTTCCAGTCCAGCACGAATTGGACGGCGTAATAGGTGACCTGAGCCTCGGGTGCGACGCCGATCTGCTTGCCCACCAGCAGCGAGGTGACCGCTGCCCCGTGCATCTCTGCCGCCGGCGCCACTTCGCCGACCTCCGTGTACTTGATGACGCGGCCCGCGTATTCCTTGTGGTCGGTCAGCAGGGTCTGGTCCAGAATGGCGACATGGATGCCCTTGCCGGTGATGCCCTGGGCGTGCAGCGCCCGTACGCCCAGGCCGGGGTCCTTGCCCAGTTCCAGAGCTTTGGCCGGTTGGAATTCGGGGGGCAGGGCGGCCGGCCACTTGGTCTGAAGGTCGAAGGTCGCCCACTTGCTGAGAGCGGCGCCGTGCCTGGACAGGTCCAGTTTCGAGAGGTCGGCCTGGAAGAAGTTCCATGCATACGCCTGCGCGGGCGTGGGGACTGGCGGCAGTGTGGCCAGTGGCGCCGCCTTCCATGTCCGGGGGCCGTGCTCCTTCCCCTCGACCACTTTCAGGTCGCCCCAGTTGGTGGTGGTAACATCGGCAGCAGGTGCCGCGGCGAGGAACTGCCGGCCCAGCAGGCTGGCGCCCAGGAGCAGCACGACCACAACGACGATTGGCAGCGAAAAGGACCGGAAACTCATCTTCATAGGAAGCGCTCCTTTCCTGAAGGCGGCGGGTGTCAGGGTGCCTTCTTCACCTGATCGATCACCCGCCCGGGGTTGATGATTGGCCCGAGTTGATACGTCTGCCCGTCCCGTCGGACGATGACGTAGTCGCCGGTCTCGTAGGCGATCTTCAAAAAGGCTTCCGGGGTGATTTGCGGGTTGGCCTGCACCGCCAGGGCGTACATGCCCGCCGCCCAGGGCAGGGCGGCGCCCAGCCCGATGCGCGGGTAGTAGCCGTAATGCGGCCCGGTCTGCGCGGCCAGCGTGCGGCCCTCCATCGGCACATAGAGGATGTTGCTGGGTATCCACCACTTTCCGCCGTTCTTGAACCAGGCCTCCGTCCACCAGGAGCCGGTGGTGTATGACCGGACGTCATTCGGATCGGCATAAGGCTCCCGCCCCAGGCCCATCACCTGGTATCCGTACAGTTCGGTCATGTCGACGGTGACGATCAACACGTCCTCCCGCATGGCCCGCCGATAGGCGGCCTGCAGCGCCTCGTAGCCCAACTCGTCGGGGCTGGCCCCAATGGGGGCGCAGATGACCCGCACCCGGTCGGCCACGGGCAGGCGGCGGTTATCGTCCATAATCCGGTTGATGGCCGCAGCCATGTAGGTAAAGTCGCGGAGCTGGCCGTCATCGGAGCCGAACTGGGTGGTGTAGTAGCTGACCTTGACACCCGGAGCGACCCCCACGCTGGCACCGCTCATGATGGAGATGACGGCCAGACCGCCGGCATCGGGGACAGCGCCCACTTCGGCGTAGTTGATGCTCTGGCCGGCGTACTCGGGGTGACCGCGCCAGAGCGGGGCATTATCGAGGATGGCCACGTGGACACCCGCCCCGGTCAGGCCCTGCGCCTGGAGCTTTCGCACGCCCAGGCCGGGGTCTTTCCCCTGCTCAAGCAACGCCGCCGGCCGGAACTCGTTGGGCAGCGAAGCGGGCCAGAGGGTGGTGTTGTCAAAGACGGCGCCCCGGCTGAGCACGTCGCCCATGCCGCTCAGGGTGAGGCTGCGGGCATCTTTGCGCGTGAAGTCCATTTGAAAGGGCTTATCCACAGTCGGAGGCGGCGGTACCGCCCCCAGTTTTACCAACGCCGCGTTGGTCGCCGGCGGCACGTTACGGTTCGCAACGATGGGGATATGCGGGGTGCTGGCAGCGGCGCTGTGCCGGATCAGCAGCCCCCCGATGAGCAGCAGCGGTATGGCGGCCAGGGCGCCGAACCAGGTCCACCCGAGGCGGTGCGTCATGGGGCGGTCCTTCCTTTCAGCGCTACCACCGGCTGGTCGATGAGGGGCGCCCCGCACCGGGTGCAGTAGTCCCAGTCCAGGGCCACGGGGTGTTTGCATTCCGGGCAGATTGGCTTGAGGGCGAAGCCGCAACGGTGGCAGAAGGCGGCGCCGTCGGGGGGCGTGCTGCCGCAGCCTGGGCAGGAGGAGGCGGAGGAGACTTGTCCTGCCCCCGACCGCGCCGCCAGCCAGATGGCGGCTCCCACTGGGCCCGTTAGCAGCCCCAGCAGGAACCAGGCCCGGGCCGATCTGCTCGTCCGATCGCGCACATCCAGCGCCAGGCAGGTCGCAATCGCCAGCCACGCTGCCACCGCCGTCACCAGGGCGATCTGGTTTAGCACCGGCCAGGCAATCGCTCGGCGGTCCAGCAGCGCCCACAGCGCATACTGCTTGCCGTCCGGCCCCACAAAGGTCTGCGGGAGGTTGCCGCGCCAGTAATAGTCGCTCATGCGGTAGACCTGATCGACCTCGCTCCAGGTCTGATTCATCAGCCGCTGCGTGGTGGCGGCCAGAATCTGCCCGTCGGTGTGGTCCGCCTCGGTTACGTAGCTGCCCGACCAGTCCATGATGATGTTCATCTGGCTAAGCAGTCGCTGGAGTTCATCGCTCTTTACACCAGACTCCCGAATCGCCCGGCTTACCTCCGCCTGAACGGCGGCGGCGCTCTGCCATTGACCCAGGTACCAGTTCTGCTCCAGGTAGTAGGCCCAGCCCGCCGTCACCAGGGTAACGAGGCCGTAGAACATGGCAACGGTAGCGGTCAGCCGTTTGAGGTTCCAGCGCACGGTCAGCGCACCCCCCTGCGGAGCAGAATCGGGCTGAGCGCGAGGGCCGAGACCGGCACAGCCAGCAGCCACCAGGGGCTGGCACCCAGCAGGAGGGCGACCAGGGCGGCGCCCAGGGCCGTTGCACCAGCGCCAATTACAAGGCGGCGTTCCACGTCATCGGCGGGGCCGCTGGTGGCCATGGCCGGGGGCCGGCCCAGGCGGCGCTTTAGCACAGCCCTGGTATAGGCTGCTTCCGGCGGCTCCGGCACGCCGGCGTCCCGATCCTTCTTCAGCAGTTCTTCGATGGCGTTCACCGGGTTACCACCTCCGCTGTCAGCAGCCGCCTGAGCCGCTGCAAACCGTTGTGAATGCGAGACCGCACGGTGCCAATGGGCACGGCAAGCGCCCGGGCGATCTCTTCGTAACTCATGTCGTGATAATACCGGAGCAGAATCACCGAACGGTGCTCCAGGGGCAGGTCGAGCAGCGCCCGCCGCACCTGTTCGCAGTCGAGGCCCCGCAGGACCTCATCATCGACCGTGTCGGGGGCCTCCTGGTGCCACTCCTCCAGGGAGAGGAAGGCGCCCCAGCGCTTCTTCCGTCGCCACTGGTCGCGCAGCAGGTTGGTTGCGATGCTCAGGAGCCAGCTCTTGACGTTGGTTTCCGGGCGGCAGCGCTCGGCCGCGCGCAGCGCCCGCAACAGCGTCTCCTGCATGAGTTCCTCCGCCTGGTCGGCGTCGCCGCACATGCGGTAGAGGTAGGCGAACAGCGGGCCCTGCTGCTGCAGGAGTAGTTCCATGAGGGCCTCCATCCGCTCACCTCCGCCAACATATACGCCTGACATAGGAAAAAGTTCACGGCTGTAGAAAATATCGTAGCATGTAATATCAGACGAGTCCGTCCTCAGAAAGGACCACTCCGCCTGGGAGGTTTGCAGTCATGACCACCCGTATCGCCCTGGTCACCGATATCCACGGAAACGCGCCCGCCCTGCGGGCAGCGCTTTCTGCCATCGATGCTGCCCCGGAGATCCACCACATTGCTTGTCTCGGCGATGCGGTCAGCATCGGGCCGGATGTGAACGAGGTGCTCGACCTGCTGCGGGCGCGGCCCAACCTGTTCATGGTCAAGGGGAACCACGAGACCTACGTGCTGGCCTGCCGCCGGGGCGAGCCGCTGCCCAAGGAGGTGGGCGCCGGCGAAGCTGTCCACCAGCGGTGGATGGCCGACCGCATCACTTCGGCGCACGCGGCCTGGCTTGAGACGTTGCCATTTCAGGTGGAGGCGGAGTATGAGGGCGTGCGCATCCGGTTCCTGCATTACCATGGGGAGCAGTCGGGCCGGTTTGCGCCCTGGTGGCCTGATCTTGCGAAGATGGAGGAGCACTACGGCGGGGCGCCCGCCGATGTGGTCTGCTTTGGGCATATTCACAAGACCCTGGTCGAGCAGGGGGCGGAGCGGCTCTACGTGGACCCCGGTTCGGCGGGGTGCTTTGACCGCCCGGCGGCCCGGTTTGCGATTCTGACGCTGGATGCCGGTCACGCGCAGGTGGAGTTGTGCGAGGCCCCCTACGATAACCAGGCGTTCCTGGCTTCGTACGATGCCCTGGAGGTGCCCGATCGGGAGTTCATCAGGCGCATCTTTCATGGCAATCAGGCTTGGTGACAGCGGGAAACGAAGAGGACCGGGGACGTTTTCCCCGGTCCTTCGTATTGCTCTGGTTTATGAGGGGACGGCAAGGCCAACCGGTTCTTCAGATTCCACCGGAGCATTCCCTTGGGCATCATCATCACCGTTATGTTGATTGACATAAGAGTTGTCGCCTAAACCAAGTCGCTTGAAAAGAGGACCGGGGGAAGTACCCCCGGTCCGCTAAAATATCCGATTGAGCCAGGTCAGCAACTTCACCCGGGGCTGCCCGGGGTCCAGGGGCGGAATCGTCTCAGCCATCGCCTGTTCGACCCGGGCCAGCAACTCATCCTGGGGCTCGTCGGGCCGGGGCTCCAGCAGGGGGCCCACCCGCACCCGGATGCGCTTGCGGAAGTACAGCTCCACCGTGCCCGAAATCCCGAGAATCTGCACCGGGCGCCCCGTGCGGGCCGCAAACAGGGCCGCACCGTCCTTGAGCGGCTGCAGGCAGCCTTCCTCGGTGCCGCACTTGCCCTCCGGGAAAATGCCGAGCACGCCGCCGCCCTTCAGCACTTGCAGCGACTGCACGACCACAGCCCGACTCCCGCGGTGGCTCTGCCGGTCCACGGGAATAATGCCACCCGCCAGGTCAACCACCTTACGGACCAGCCAGGGGCCTTCGGTGGTGTACTCCGCCGCCGCCAGGTAGTGAACCCGGGGTGCTGCCGGCAGATGCGCCATGAGCACCAACGGGTCGATCCAACTCAGGTGGTTGCAGGTCAGCACGTAGCCGCCGCCCTCCGGCAGCCGCTCCAGTCCATCGATTTCAATATGAAAGAGCGACCTGAGCAGGCCGCGGCCAATCACCCGCAGAAAACGGAACGGAAGGTTGGCCTCGGCTGGAGACGGGCTCTCTTTTGCCATCCTTCTTTGCCCCCCATTCTCATTCTCTTGATTCTGGCGGGTCGGCATCCATTCTGTCAACGATATTTCCGTTCCCTATGGAGACCCTACACTTTGGACGTACCGTGAGGAGGCAGAACATATGAGATTCGAGCAATCGACGGCGCTGCTGGAGGCCGAGCGCCGCGAGAAGGAGATCCGCGTGCAGCAGTACCTGGCGGAGCGCGGGCTGGGTGCCCTGGTGCTGACCCGGGTGGAGAACTTCGCCTGGCTGACGGCGGGTGCCAATAACCGCATTGTCACGACCGAAGAGGCCGGGGCGGCCAGTCTTGTTTACACCGCCGATGGCGGGAAATACGTGATTACGAACATCTCTGAGGCACGGCGGATGGAGGAAGAGGAGTTTGCCGGGCTCGGGTGGGAGGTGCGGTCGACCCGGTGGGACCAGTCGCAGGCATACTTGATTCATGAGGCGCTGAACGGGCGCCGGGCCGTGGCTGATACGGTCGGGCTGCCCGGCATTGAACAGGCGACGGGCCTGCAGCGGCTGCGGTACCAGCTGACTGAGGCTGAGGTGGAACGGCTGCGCTGGCTGGGCCACGTCACGGGGACCGCCGTGGCTGATGCGTGCCGCCTGCATGAGCCGGGCGAGACTGAGCACGTGGCCGCGGCCCGGGTTCATGAGGCGCTGGCGCCCTACGGTGTCACGCCTGCGGTTGTGCTGGTTGCGTCGGATGACCGAATCTACCGGTACCGGCATCCGGTGCCCACGGCGAAGCCGGTGGAGCGCTACCTGATGGTGGTGCTGGTGGCGGAGAAGTGGGGGCTGCATGCGGCGGCCACCCGGTTCGTGCACTTTGGTCCCGTTTCTGATGTGCTGCGGCGTAAGTATGAGGCCGTGGCGGCGGTGGACCAGGCCTATATTGGGGCCACCCGGCCCGGGGCGGAGGTGCGGTCGATTTTCCAGGCCGGGCTCAAAGCTTACGGCCAGGTTGGCTTTGGAGATGAATGGCTGCTGCATCATCAGGGTGGGGCGATAGGGTATGCGCCGCGGGAGTACTTGGCGACCGCCGAGTCGCCGGAGGTAGTGCAGCCGAACCAGGCCTTTGCCTGGAACCCGAGCATTACCGGGGCGAAGGCCGAGGATACGGTTCTGGCGACCCCGGCCGGGGCGGAGGTGCTGACGGCGGTGGAAGGCTGGCCCCTCGTGGGCGGGCGCCCGGGGCCGCTGGTGCGGTAGGCGCGCCGACAGCCCCCTCTTGCCGAGGGAGCTGTCGTCTTCTCTACGCCACCGTGCCCCGCTCGCCGCTGAACTGCTCATGCAGCCCCTCGGTCACGATGCGCTTTAGAATCTGCACGGTCTGCCACAGTTCGCTGTAGGTGTTGTACAGCGCCACCGGAGCCAGGCGGACCACGTTCGGCGCCCGGAAATCCGGAATCACGCCTTCTGCCTTGAGCGCCTTACAAATCCGGACCGCGTCCGGATGCTCGAGGGCGACGTGCCCACCCCGCCGCTCAGCCTCCCGCGGGTTGCCGACGGTAAAGCCATATGGCGTGAGGATCTCGTCGATCAGGAACATCAGGTACCCGGTCTGATCCAGCGACTTGGCCCGAATCGCTTCCATGCCCGCCTCGCGGTGAATGGCCAGCGAGCCGTACAGGGGCGCCGCACTGAAGATGTTCGGCGAGCTGATTTGCCAGGCCCCCGCCCCGGGCGCCTGGTAAAACGTGAGTTCCATGTCAAACTGCTTCTGCTTGTCGCAGCCGAACCAGCCCGCCAGCCCCGGGAGGGCGCCGAAGTGGCGCTCGTTCACGAACAGGGTCGCCACGGCGCCCGGGCCGGCGTTGAGGTACTTGTACGTGCACCAGAACGCGAAGTCCACGTCCCAGTCGTGCAAGTGGTGGGGCACGGCGCCGGCCGAGTGGCAGCAGTCAAAGCCGATCAGAATGGACCGGGCGTGGGCTTCGCGGGTCAGCCGTTCCATGTCCAGCAGTTGTCCGCTGCGGTAGAGCACGCCGGGCAGCACCACCAACGCCACCTCGTCCGTCATGGCAGCGATGAGGTCGTCTTCGCTCAGGGTGCGACCGTCCTGGCTGCGGGCGAGGATGAGGTCCGGGTTGCCGCCGCCCTCGCAGCCCTTCAGCCGCACTTGGCTCTGGAGGGCGTAAATATCCGACGGGAAGTTCAACTCGTCGGCCAGAATCTTCGTCCGCCGACCCGAAGGCCGGTAGAACGTCGACACCAGCGCATGCAAATTGACGGTTGTCGTACCTGTCACGACCAACTCCGATGGTTTCGCACCCATCAGATCCGCCTGCATGGCGCCCAGTTCTTCTGCCATGTAGAACCACGGGCGTTCGCCCCCGGTCCAGCCATCGATTCCCTGACGTTTCCAGTCCGCCAACGCCTTCAACACGGCCGCCTCAGCATCCTTCGAGGCCAGGCCCAACGAGTTGCCATCCAAATAAATGCGGTCGGCATCCACATAAAACCGCTCCCGAAAGTGCCGCAGCGGGTCCTGGCTGTCACGGGCCAGCGCATACTCGGGGCCCAGTTTATAGGAAGTCATGCTTACCTCCTGCGAGACTGCTTCAAACTAAGGTATTATCGGCACCCGACGCCAATCCCTGCCCCTGGCGCATAACGTAAAGGCCGGAGGGCGCCCTCCGGCCCACCAACCCGTTTTACTCCAGTTTCTCCGGCAGGCCGGCCGCCTGCAGGTCGGCCTTGGTCAGCGCCCCCGAATCCAGCGCCTCCCGGGCGACCAGTTTGTACGACTTCCGCGTCACCTGCTCATCCTGTGTAAATCCCGGGGCCTCGCCGGGCCCTTCGCCGAGCGCGGCGGCATGCTCCGCCCTTAGTTCCCGAAGCCGGGCCAGTGCTACTCCTTTTTCGTCGGCCAACACAAATCACCCCATTTTAGTGTCGGCCATTTACTTGCGGGGTGATTCTGATATACTTCCCTTTGGTGCGAGGGGGTCTGGATACCCCCTCGCAAATCCTGACTAATGGAAGTGGTACCCGCACACCTTACAATAGAGAGGTGAAGGCCCGTGAACCGGCAATACCAGACCCCCCTCTTCACGGGATTGCTAGCTCACGCGAGCCGCAACCCCGTCCAGTTCCATATTCCCGGCCACAAAAAAGGGACAGGCATGGCCACCGAGTTCCGTAAGTTCATCGGTGAGAACGCCCTGTCCATCGATCTGATCAATATCGCACCGCTTGACGACCTGCACAATCCCCACGGCATCATCCGTGAAGCGCAGGAGATCGCGGCGGAAGCGTTTGGGGCTGACTACACGTACTTCAGCGTCCAGGGCACCAGCGGTGCCATCACCACGATGGTCATGTCCGTTTGCGGCCCTGGCGATAAGATTCTGGTGCCGCGCAACGTTCACAAGTCCGTTCTGACGGGCATCATCCTGTCGGGTTGTCTGCCCGTCTTTATGACGCCGGAACTGGACTACAACCTGGGCATCGCACACGGCATCAGCGTGGAGACCGTGCGAACCGCACTGGACCAGCATCCTGACGCCAAGGGCGTTCTGGTGATCAACCCGACTTACTTTGGCGTTGCGGCCGACCTGAAGGCGATCGTCGAACTGGCGCACTCCCGCAAGGTCCCCGTGTTGGTGGATGAGGCGCACGGCGTCCACATCAACTTCCATGAGTCGCTGCCGCTGTCGGCCATGCAGGCCGGCGCCGATATGGCGGCCACCAGCGTGCACAAACTGGGCGGCTCCATGACCCAGACGAGCGTGCTGAACATCCGCGAAGGGTACGTCCATCCCGGGCGGGTGCAGTCCATTATTTCCATGCTGACGACCACCAGCACGTCGTACCTGCTGCTGGCCTCGCTCGATGCGGCCCGCAAGCAACTGGCCACCAAGGGCCGGCAGATGATCGACCGGGCGATTCAGCTCGCCCAGAAGACCCGCCAGCGCATTAACGCCATTCCGGGGCTGTACTGCTTCGGTGCCGAGATTATCGGTCAGACGTCGTCTCGCTTTGACTTTGACCCTACCAAGCTCTGCATTAACGTCAACCAGCTCGGCGTTACCGGCATCGATATGGAGAAGATGCTCCGCGAGGAGTTTAACATCGAAGTTGAGATGTCCGACCTGTATAACATCCTCTGCATCATCTCTCTGGGAGATACCGAGGAAGAGGTCGACCAACTGATTCGGGCGCTCAGCATTCTGAATGAGCGGTTCTACCGGTCCCGTCCGGCGAACGAGGTGAAGGTCCGGGTACCGACCACCCCGATTCTGGCGATGTCGCCCCGCGAGGCGTTCTACGCCGAAACCGAGCGGGTGCCGTTCCATGATTCGGAGGGCCGGGTGATCGCTGAGTCGATCATGGTCTATCCGCCCGGTATTCCGATCATGCTGCCCGGCGAAATCGTGTCGCATGAGAACCTGGAGTACATCGACGACTGCATGCAGGCCGGCCTCCCGGTGCAGGGGCCGGAAGATCCGCAGCTGCGGATGATTAAGGTCGTGAAGAAGGCCCGGTTCCAGCCCTAGGCCCCCTCAATGGGGGCCGTAGCCCGGCAGGCGTGGGCCGTTACCTGACCGGCCCATGCCGAGAGGGACTGGGCCCCCTCAATGGGGTAGCGCCACCTGCGTTCAGCGATGAACGTCCAGGTGGCGCTTTTGAATTGCGCGTAACCCACAGTTTTATCCCCCTCATCAAAAAGTTATCCACAGGACTGTGGGCAACTGTGGAGAACCGGCGTTCCCGCAAACCGCGCTGTGGCGCGGGTTTGTTCGGTTCTTGGCTGTCGAGATCTTCCATGGTTGTGGATAACCTGTGGTCAACTTGTGACTACAACGTGAAGTCGCGACCTTCGTTTTTCGCGCGACGGGTGGGAAACATCTCCACGCGCGAGCCACATTTCTACCTCCTGCGTACGATAAGAAAAAACCCGGGAGGTCTGGCGAATGGTCTTTTACTTCGTCCAGCGGGGGGAGACGCTGTATCACATCGCAAAGAAGTATCAGACGACGGTGCACGCGATTGTGGCAGCCAACCGTCTGGACGATCCCAACGCGATCTGTCCCGGGCAGGCGCTGATTATTCCCCGGCCCGGCGAGGTGCCTTCGCCGCCGCCGGGCGGAATCGTGCACCTGGTGCGGGCAGGCGAAACGGTCTTTCGCCTGGCGGCCAAGTTCGGTACGACGGCGAATGAGATATTACGGGCCAATCAGATTGCACACCCGGAGTTTGTGATTGCGGGCCAGCAGTTGGTCATTCCCGAGCGCATGGAGGTCGGCGATGACTGGCCCATGCTGGGCCGCACCCCGGGGCGGGCCGGCGCCGGGCCGGTGGCCCTGGAGGGCGCCCCGTCGGCGGGGTGGAGCTTCGCCCCGCGGGAAGGGCTGGGTGTTCGCCCGTCGGCGCCGGTGATCCGCTATGACCGGGTTTATGTGGGGCTGGGCGACGAGTGCTATTACGCGCTTGATCGGCACACGGGACGGGTGAAGTGGCGGGTGGCGGCGGTGGGCGGGACCGCCGCCGGGGGCGGGGCGCTGGCCGAGGCGATGTCGGGCGCGTCGCCGGCGGGGGTCCCGGCCATGGCTGCCCCGGCCGTTTTTGACGGGCTGGTCTACCTGTGCGCCCCCGACGGCACCGTGTTCGCCGTCGATGCGTACTCCGGCCAGCACATTTGGCGGACGGTGCCCGGGGCGGGGGTCCCTGGCTCGCCGGCGGCGGCCCGGGGCATGGTCTACGTGGGCACGCTGGACGGCTGGGTCCTGGCGCTGGAGGCAAAGACCGGCGCCATTGCCTGGCGGCGCGACCTGGGGGCGCCCGTTCGGCACCCCGTCGCCCTGGGCGATGACCACGTGTTCGTCTGTGCCGACGACGGGGTGCTCCGGGCGCTGGACCCCGAGACCGGCGACGTGCTCTGGCAGGTGACGGCGGAGCAGCCCGGCGCACCCGTGTTCGCCGAGGTGCTGGTGCTGGTCGGCGGGCGGGCCTACGACCCGCAGAACGGGGATGTGCTTTGGCGGGTAGTAGCGGGCGATAGCATCCCCGTAGCCCGGGTTGATGAGATTGTTTACCCGGGCGGCGTGGTGGATCTGTTCACGGGGCGCCCCCGGCGGGCGCACGTGGCGGAGCCTGCGGCGCCCGCGGCCGGCACCGCCACGGCCCCGTCCCCCGACGATCCGCCGGTGCTTCCTGCCCCGCCCACGCCCTTGCGGTCGCACATCGCGACCGGCGCCCTGCTGGTCGGCATTGGCACAGACGCACGCGTGCATGCGTGGGAGGCCGAAACCGGTCGCAGCGCCTGGCTCTACGCCCTGGACGGTCCGAGCGAACAGCCACCGGCCGTCGCCCCGGGCCAAATCGTGGTAGCGCTGGAGTCCGGGGGCGTGCAAACCCTGCAGTTCAGGTTGCGCTGAGCCAAAAGCAGAAGAACCGGCCGGGCCGGCAGGAAAAGTATCCTGCTGCGCCCGGCCTTTTTGCATCATATCGGCGCGCCTATCAAAGACTACCTGTGTAAAATCAGGTTCTTTGGGGGGATAGGCGTGAACAAGTTTGTTGCCTTTCGCCGGCTCAAATGGACAGCGGCCCTGGTCCTGTTCGCGGTGGCCGCTGCCTGGCCCGGCAGCATCTACGATGGCTCCGTCGCTTATGCGGACGCCAGAGCCGCCAAGGACAACGAGACGCTCCTGGCACAGCTGGTCTGCGGGGAGGCCCGGGGCGAGCCCTACGAGGGCAAGGTCGCTGTGGCGGCTGTGATTCTCAACCGGACGCTGGACAAGCGGTTCCCCGACTCCGTTGCCGGGGTGGTCTACCAGACGCATGCCTTCGAGTCGGTCTCCAACGGGGAGATTTACCGGGGCATGGACCCCGAGTGCACCAAGGCGGCCAAAGCCGCCCTCTCCGGCTGGGATCCCACCAACGGCTGCGTCTTCTTCTACGCACCTGCCAAGACCAGCAACGCGTTCATCTGGTCCCGTCCCATCGTCCGCAAAATCGGGCGGCATAACTTTGCCAAGTAGGGGGATGTGCGCATGCGGTCACAACGCGGCGTCGTCTGGCCGTACCTGCTCCTCGGCGTCGCCCTTGTGGGCGCCCTGAGCTTTGGCTGGTACCAGACCATGCAGAAGAACCGCCTGGCCCTGGACTCGGAGAATAAGTACATGTCAGCCTTCCACAAGCTGAAATGGACCAGCGAAAACATTGAGGAGCGCACCGCCAGGCTCCTGGCCACCAACGACCGCGACTTGCAGGAGAGCTTGCTGGCCGACCTGAGGGTCTACAGCGCACAGGCGGTGGAGCACATGTCGGTGCTGCCGCTGGTCAATACGAACCACCCGCGCATTGAGAACTTCCTCAACACCCTGCGGGAGCAGTCTGATCTCATGCACAACCGGCTGAACGAAGGGCAGTCGCTCACCGAACAAGACTGGACGCTGCTCACCGACATGCGGAAGCAGTCTGTGTTCTTTGAGGAAGAGCTCTCCAACCTGCTTGGCATTGTGCGGCAGGGTCATATCCGCTGGGCCGATACGGTGCGTGTAACCGGTGCTGGTCAGTCCGGCACGAGAAATACCCCCATCATCAAATCGGTCGTGGCGCTCGAAAAAGCCCTCACCCCGCCGCCCGGCGAGGAGAACAGCCTCTCCCCCCAAAACGACCCGCTCAAGGCGCCCAGGGTCGACCCCGGCCCCCGGGTGGACCAGGCCAAGGCCATCGCTGCCGTCAAAAACTTCGTTGACATGCCGCTCAAGGGCGAGCCTACGGTCACGGGCGTTTCCGACCCGGAGGATCAGGAGCACACCTTCTCGCTCTACTTCATCAACGCTGTCAAGGAGAATGGCACGCCGCTCAACTTTGGCATCAGCGTGCATGGTGGACACGTCATTTACATGCTCGATGGCCGGGCTGTGAAGGAGAAAACTTTCACCGTGCCGCAGTTGGTCGAGCGTGCCCGCAAGATGCTGGAGAAGCGGGGCTATCGGAACGTCAGCTACATCTCCGCCGCCGAAAACGACGGCACGCTGGTCATGGACTTTGCGGTGGTCGAGAACGGCGTCGCCGTCATGGTGGACAAGATCAAGGTGATGCTGGCCATGGATAATGGCGAGTTGGTCGGTTTTGATGCGAAGAACTACTGGATCAACCGGCACTCCCGGCAACTCGGCAGACCGAAGCTCAACGTTGATCAGGCCCGGGCTCATTTGGCGCCCCGGCTGAAGGCGGAAGGTGGCGGCCGGCTCGCACTCATTGCCGACCGGCGGTACCAGGAGCGCCTCGTTTGGGAGTTCCGGGGCAGCGTCGATGACCAGCGCTTCCGGGTCTTCCTAGATGCCAGCACCGGTGAAGAGGTGGATGTGCAGCGGATCGTCGGCGACCCGGCCCCACCCCTGAACGAGGTTTAGTTCCCACCACCACAAAAGAAAGCAGCCCGGTTTTCCCCCGGGCTGCTTCCCTATTTCTGCTCGGCCTTCTCGCGAAGGATGCGGTTCAGCGCGGCCGCCTCGGCCAACGCCCGGTGGTCCTGTAGAACTGCCTGGGGGCGGTCACCCCGCCCGATCACGTATCCGCCAAACGTCATGCCCACGAACCCGAATATGTACTGGAACTGCTGAATGAGCGGCAATCCCTTTACCCGTGGGTTGTCTCCACCGGTAAGCACAACGTAGGCTTCCTTCTGCGCGAGAGTGGCCTTGAACTGATACCGCTTGTCCCGCAAGTTCTGTGACCAGCGGTCAAAGAAGAGCTTCATCGGGGCTGGCATGCCGTACCAGTATATTGGCGCACCGAAGACGAGTAAGTCGTGTGCGAGGACCTGCTCGGTAATCTGATCATAGTCATCATCCACCGGCGCATAGCCGGTCTCGATGTGCCGTTGGTCTACAACCGGTTTGATATGTACGTCAGACAGGTAGATCCGGGTGCAGGGGATCTCTTTCAGAACCAGATCAGTCAACGTTTCCGAGTTTCCATGCCGCCGAGAACTGCCGTAAAGCACGAGGGTACGCATATGAGCACCTCACTGGAGAGTTACGTTACCACAACAATTATAGGCTATCTCCTACAATCGGTCGATGACACTATCCCCCGAAGTGGTACCTCAAGACACATTAGTATCTGTTTGAATGGGCGCGAGGGAAGCATGTCTACACTCCGCGAAGGTGTACCGATTCAGTCCGAACGTGAACTACCGCTAGCGTTCCAACCATGAAATACTTAGCACGTGCGGCGGAAGGGAGAGTGGTCAGACCACCATACCACCGCCAATGTCTATGTGATCACCTTTTCATCGAAGGATTTCCCTACAAAGGAGTATGAGGCATGGTACAGCGCAAGCGAGTGGTCATTGACGGAAACGAGGCCGCAGCCCACGTAGCGTTTAAGACCAGCGAAGTGATTGCCATCTACCCGATTACGCCCTCTTCGAACATGGGCGAATGGGCTGATGCGTGGTCCGCCGCTGGTCACAAGAACATTTGGGGTACCGTTCCCCTGGTTCAGGAGATGCAGTCCGAAGGTGGCGCTGCCGGCGCCATTCACGGTTCGCTCCAGACCGGCGCCCTGTCCACCACCTTCACCGCTTCTCAGGGCCTCCTGCTGATGGTCCCCAATATGTATAAGATCGCGGGCGAGCTCACCTCGACGGTCTTCCACATTGCGGCCCGCGCCATCGCTGCGCAGGGTCTTTCGATCTTTGGTGACCACCAGGACGTGATGTCCACCCGGTCCACCGGCTGGGCGATGCTCAACTCCGCCACCGTCCAGGAAGCCCTGGACATGGCCCTGGTTGCCCATGCCTCTACCCTGGAAGCCCGCATTCCGTTCCTCCACTTCTTCGACGGCTTCCGGACCTCTCACGAGGAACTGAAGATCGAGATGTTCGAGGACGAAGACATTAGCGCCATGATCGACAACGATCTCGTGGCCGCCCACCGGCAGCGCGCCCTGACCCCGGACCGTCCGGTCATGCGCGGCACCGCCCAGAACCCGGACGTCTACTTCCAGGGCCGTGAGACGGTCAACCCGTTCTACAAGGCGACCCCGGAGATCGTCCAGCGGCATATGGATAAGTTGGCCGGCATTGTGGGCCGCCAGTACCACCTGTTCGATTACTACGGCGCTCCCGACGCCGAGCGCGTCATCATCGCCATGGGCTCCGGCTGCGGCGCCATCGAGGAGACCATCGACGCCCTCACCGCCAAGGGTGAGAAGGTCGGCCTGATCAAGGTCCGCCTGTACCGGCCCTGGTCCCCGGCCCACCTGCTGGCCGCCATTCCGGCGACCGCGAAGACCATCGCTGTGCTCGACCGCACCAAGGAGCCCGGCTCCAACGGCGAGCCGCTCTACCTCGACGTGGTCACCTCCATCACCGAGGCTGTTATGACCGGCAAGCTGGCTAGCCTGCCCCGGGTCATCGGCGGCCGTTACGGCCTGGGCTCCAAGGAGTTCACCCCGGCCATGGTCAAGGGCATCTACGAAGAGATGGCCAAGGCCCAGCCCATCAACAACTTCGTCGTCGGCATCATCGACGACGTCAACAACAACTCCATCGCTTATGATTCGAACTTCAGCACCGAGCCCGCCGACGTGGTTCGTGCGATGTTCTGGGGCCTTGGCGCCGACGGCACTGTCGGTGCGAACAAGAACTCCATCAAGATCATCGGCGAAGAGACCGACTTCTATGCCCAGGGCTACTACGTGTACGACTCCAAGAAGTCTGGCTCGCTGACCGTCTCCCACCTGCGGTTCGGCCCGCGGCCGATCAAGTCGACCTACCTGATCGACAAGGCCAACTTCGTGGCCTGCCATCAGTTCGTCTTCATGGAGAAGTTCCCGGTCCTCGATACCGCTGATCAGGGCGCCACCTTCCTGCTGAACGCCCCCTACAGCGCGGACGAAGTCTGGAACCAGCTGCCCAAGGCTGTCCAGGAGACCATCATCCGCAAGCAGATCAAGTTCTACGTGATCGATGCGGCCTCCGTGGCCAAGGCCACCGGTATGTTCCCCCGCATCAACACGATCATGCAGACCTGCTTCTTCGCCATCTCCAACGTGCTGCCGCGTGAAGAGGCGATTGAGAAGATCAAGGAATCCATCCGCAAGACCTACTCCAAGCGCGGTGAGGCCGTTGTTCAGAAGAACTTCGCCGCCGTTGACGAGACCCTGGCCAACCTGTTCGAGGTGAAGGTGCCGGCTGCCGCCACCAGCACCATCGAGCTGCCGCCCGTCGTCTCGCCGAAGGCGCCCGAGTTCGTCCAGAAGATCACCGCCGAAATGATGGCCAACCGCGGCAACGAGCTGCCCGTCAGCGCCCTGCCCGCCGATGGCACCTTCCCGACCGGCACGACCCAGTGGGAGAAGCGGAACATCGCTCTCGACGTGCCCGTGTGGGAGACCGACCTCTGCATCGCTTGCGGTAAGTGCGTGTTGGTTTGCCCGCACGCCGTTATTCGTGGCAAGATCGCCGACTCCGCCGACCTCGCTTGCGCTCCCGAGGGCTTCAAGTCCATGGACGCCAAGTGGAAGGAGCATACCGGCAAGCAGTTCATCCTCGGTTTCGCCCATGAGGACTGCACGGGCTGCGGCATCTGCGTGGAGGTTTGCCCGGCCAAGGACAAGACCAACGCCAGCCGCAAGGCGATCAATATGGCTCCCCAGCTCCCGATCCGTGAGGAGAGCCGCAAGAACTGGGACTTCTTCCTCACCCTGCCCGAGCTCGACCGTGCCTCCATGGCCTGGAACAACGTCAAGAACGCGCAGCTGCTTGAGCCGCTGTTCGAGTTCTCCGGCGCCTGCGCCGGCTGCGGCGAGACCCCGTACGTCAAGCTGGTCAGCCAGCTCTTTGGCGATCGGATGATCGTTGCCAACGCCACCGGCTGCTCCTCCATCTACGGCGGCAACCTGCCCACCACCCCGTGGACGCAGAACAAGGATGGCCGTGGCCCCGCCTGGTCGAACTCCCTGTTCGAAGACAACGCTGAGTTTGGTCTGGGCATGCGCCTGGCCGTTGACAAGCAGACCACCTACGCTTCCGAGCTGGTCGATACCCTGAAGGATCAGATCGGCGCTGAGATGGCCGAGGCGCTCCTGAACAACGAGCAGACCGACGAAGCCTCCATCGCCCGCCAGCGTGCCCTGGTGGCCGAACTGAAGGCCAAGCTGGCCGGCATCGGCACCCCGAAGGCCAAGGACCTGATTGGCGTGGCCGATTACCTCGTCAAGAAGTCCGTCTGGATCATGGGCGGCGACGGCTGGGCTTACGACATCGGCTACGGCGGCCTTGACCATGTCATCGCTTCCGGTGCCAACGTGAACATTCTCGTCCTCGACACCGAAGTGTACTCCAACACCGGTGGTCAGGCTTCCAAGTCCACCCCGCGCGGCGCTGTCGCCAAGTTCGCGGCCGGCGGCAAGAACCAGGGCAAGAAGAATCTGGGCATGATCGCCATGAGCTACGGCAACGTTTACGTTGCGCAGATCGCCATGGGCGCCAACGATGCCCAGACCATCAAGGCCATCATGGAGGCCGAGGCCTACGACGGCCCGTCCATCATCATCGCCTACAGCCACTGCATCGCCCACGGCATCGACATGGCCAAGGGCCTCGACCAGCAGAAGCTGGCCGTCCAGTCTGGCCACTGGCCGCTGTACCGGTTCGACCCGCGGCTCAAGGAGCAGGGCAAGAACCCGCTGCAGCTCGAGTACAAGGGCCCGCAGATCCCGCTGCAGGACTATGTCTACAACGAGACCCGCTACCGCATGCTGGTCCAGGCTAACCCGGCTGCTGCCGAGAAGCTGCTGGCCGAGGCGCAGGTCGAGGTCAACGATCGTTGGGATATGCTGAAGAACAAGGCTGGCATCTAGTAAGCCGGTTGCGTGAGAGAGGAGCCCGTCGCAGGACGGGCTCCTTTTTATTTTGCATCTCATTACATTTATATGAAGAAAGAAGGTCTATAGCGGTCCTGGTCGAAGTAAGCACTAATGCCTAGTGTATAGTCGGTTTTGTTCATTGTACGAAGGGGAGGGGTCGTGTGTGAATCTATCGACGCAGTATCTTGGTCTTAGCTTGAAGAATCCGCTGGTGCCTTCTGCCTCGCCTCTGACCCAGAATGCCGACAGCATCAGGCGGCTGGAGGAGGCGGGGGCCTCGGCCGTTGTCATGCACTCGCTGTTTGAGGAACAGATCAACCGTGAGAGCCACGAACTCGATCACTTTTTGAGCCACGGGACACACAGCTTCGCAGAGGCGCTCAGTTATTTCCCTGACATGCTTTCATACAACGTCGGTCCCGAAGGCTATTTGGAGCAAATCCGCAAGGCTAAGCAGTCCGTCAGCATTCCGGTCATCGGCAGCCTCAACGGTGTTTCGGCCGGCGGCTGGACGAATTACGCCCGCCTGATTGAGCAGGCCGGGGCGGACGCCCTGGAACTGAACATCTACTACGTCGCCACGGATATGGAGATGACCGGGGCGGATGTCGAGCAGATGTATGTCAACGTACTGCACCAGGTTAAGCAGAGCGTGAAGATCCCGGTGGCGATCAAGTTGAGCCCGTACTTCAGCAACATGGCGAACATGGCCAAGCGCCTGTGCGAAGGCGGTGCTGATGGCCTGGTGCTGTTCAACCGTTTCTACCAGCCTGACTTTGACCTGGAGAACCTGGAAGTAACGCCTCACCTGGTACTGAGCAACTCCAACGAGCTGCGGCTGCCCCTGCGCTGGACAGCCATTCTGAGCGGGCGCATTCCGGCGGACCTCGCCATTACGAGCGGCGTGCACAATCACTTTGATGTGCTGAAGGCAATGATGGCGGGCGCCAAGGTTGCCCAGGTCGCCTCCGAACTGCTTCAGAACGGGGCCGGGCGGATTTCGGAAATTCTGAGCGACATGGAGCGTTGGATGGAGGAGCACGAGTACGAGTCGGTCCAGCAGATGCAGGGCAGCCTGAGCCAGCGGCATGTGACTGAACCGGCGGCGTTCGAGCGGGCCAACTATATGAAGGTGCTGGCATCCTTTCGGTAGCTAAGCTGTTGGATGATGTTGGCCCGCCGGAGATGGTTCGGCGGGCCTTTCTTGTGCGTTTGGGGCGGCGCGCCAGTTTTGTATGATCACATAACGTTTCGTTTCTCGTGACGCGCGAATTGGCGCGGTTCGTAAGCAAAAATCTTCGCCTGGTTGCTTGACAGGGTAGCGAAACGCGTGGTAATCTACAAAAGCTGTCGGCGGCGACGTGGATGGCAAGGACCTGGAACCTTGAAAACTAGACAGTGTAGCAAAGCGAAAAGCTAAGCGAACGTACGACTCAAATTAGAGCCGCAAACTTTTCTTCGGAGAGTTTGATC
>JARBUG010000180.1 GCA_029239785.1 Symbiobacteriaceae bacterium
CACATTTGGCGGGACGAGGAACTGCAGCAGGTGCTGATCACTTACGCCAGGCTTCACGGCCGCTCGCGTGGGATGCATCTGCCTGACTGGCTGCACCCTGACCCCCGTGCCCAATACAGCCCGGAAATGGTCATGGCTTGCCTCCGGGCGTTGGCAGCCAACGAGTGGACCGGCAGCCCCACGGCAGAACTCCTGGCGCATCCCGGCCTTCCGGACCTGTTGGACCGAGTCGGGCGAGCCATGGCGAGTCAGCCCTCGTCTGTGCTTTACAACGACTTCTATCCCTGTAACGTGGCACTCCCGTTGGACGGGGGGCCGGCCAAGCTGTTCGACTGGCAGTTGGTGGGGAGCGGCCCATTTCACCTGGACTTGTGCAACATCGGACTCTTCGGTGAGGGGGCATCCTATGCCAACGTCGACCACAAGTCGCTCCTCGAGTTCTACCTGGACGAGCTGGCCCGTGAGACTGGTGAGCGCCTGCGAACCGCAACAGTTCTTGACGACCTGCGCATGGGTATCCTCATGGGCTGGGCGATCTTTCTGCCCAGCATCGTCAGCGCGATGCACCGCTGCAATGAGCGTGGAGAACGTTTCTCCAGTTGGATGAACCGGTCGTTTGCCCAGTCTCTCTCCCTCTTTACGAAGGCGCTCTGATGAGGCAGACTAGTGGTTGGACCCTACATCGGGAGGTACATAACAAACATGAACACTTTGAGCCGCGACCAGCTATTGAACGAAGGCGTCGTCGCCAAACTGCTCCGCTATGTGCAGGTTGATTCTCCTTCGTCCAGCGAAGGCAAGGAGGTCCCCTCCACGCCCGAGCAGTGGAACATGGCCCGCCTGCTGGAGGCTGAACTGAAGGAACTGGGCCTACAAAATATCAAGGTGGACGAGCATGCCATCGTGACGGCGACGCTGCCTGGCAACGTGCCCGGCGCCCCCGCCATCGGGCTGCTGGCCCACTTCGACACCTACCCGGGCACCCCCGGCCATGGCGTAAAGCCCATCATCCACAAGGGCTATAACGGCGGCGAGATCAAACTGCCCGCCGGCCCGACGCTCAGCCCCGTCTCCCACCCGGCCCTGGCCCAGGTGGTGGGCCACGACGTTATCACCTCAGACGGCTCCACGCTGCTGGGCGCCGACGACAAGGCCGGCGTCGCCGAAGTGATGGAGACCATCTGCCGCCTGCTGCGTGACCCGGCGATTCAGCACGGCGCTATCCAGGTCGGCTTCACGCCCGACGAGGAGACCGGCAAGGGCGTGGCGCTCTTCGATGTGAAGTCATTCGGAGCCACGGCCGCCTACACGTTTGACGGCAGCGTGCTGGGCGAAGTGGAGAACGAGAACTTCAACGCCAAGAACCTGAAGATCACCATTACGGGGCGGAACTCGCACACAGGCACCGCCAAGGGCGCCATGATCAACGCCGTGCAGATGGCCGGCGAATTTGTGACCGCCATTCCGGCCAACATGCGCCCCGAGACGACCGTGGGGTACGAGGGTTTCATTCATGCCGACTCCATTTCGGGCGGCGCCGAACAGGTTGTGGTCAAGGTCCTGCTGCGCGACTTCACCGATGACGGCATGGCCCAGAAGCAGGCCATTGTGGATGACCTGCTCAAGGGTATCGAACTGCGCTACCCCGGTGCCAAAACGCAGGTTGAGGTGACGGGCGGTTACCAGAACATGAAGGCGTTCATCAAGGATCCCCGGGTGGTTGACCTGGCCATGCAAGCGGTACGGGAGTGCGGCGTGGAGCCGATTTCCAAGCCGATTCGCGGCGGCACCGACGGCGCCCGCCTGTCGGTGATGGGCCTTCCGACGCCGAACCTGTTCACGGGCGGCGTCAACTATCACAGCCGGACCGAGTGGGCCTCCGCCCAGTGGATGGAGAAGGCCGTGGAGGTCAGCCTGCGCCTGGTCGGGCTCTGGGCTGCGGTCAAGTAGCATCGGTTACTGAAATGCGACAAGCGCCAGATACCCTCAGGGGTGTCGGGCGCTTGTTTCATGTGATTCCGGATATCCCCCGGTTGGGTCACTCCAACGAGGGACGCCCCTCCTCCCGCACCCTGCTATCATCGGACTTGGATAGAAGGGCATGAATGGGAGGTACCTGAGATGAAAGCAGTCGTCATCATTCTTTGCATTGCGCTCTTCGTGGTCGCTGTAGGTTACTGGGGGCTGCACGTTGCACCGCGCCCCTTTGCGGCGTATCCAGGCGCCACGCCGGAGATGGAGTCCATCCCCCTGCCCGCCGGACTCCCCGCACCGGTGGAGCGGTTCTACCGCACCGTCCTGGGCGACCGGGTGCCGGTCGTGGAGACGGCCGTCATCACGGCACACGGGCACATGCGGATGTTTGGCCTCTGGCTTCCGCACCGCATGCGGGTCATCCACCAGGCGGGGCAGGATTACTACACCATCATTCAGCCAACGTTTTTCGGATATCCGGTCGTGACGCTGAAAGATACCTACCTGAAGGGCGTGGCCCATGTCGATCAGCCGGGATTCCCGGACAACCACCCCAAAATGAACAGCGCCTCGAACCTGGCGCTGTGGGCCGAATCGGTGGACCTGCCGTCGATCTACCTGACGGACACGCGGGTGCGCTGGGAGCCAATCGACGAGACGCACGCCCGCCTTGTGGTCCCGTCGCCAGAGGGCAGCGACGCGTTCACCGTCACGTTCGACGAGAAGACGGGCCGGGTTGCCGCCATGGAAGCGCTGCGCTGGCGCAACCCCGGCGACACCGAGAAGAGCCGGTGGCGGACAGATGCCCGCGACGGCAAGGGCCAGGTGACCTGGAACGACGAGGCGCCCTGGTTTGACATGCAGGTGGACCAAGTCCTGTACAACGTCGATGTATCGCAGTATATAGAAGGGCGCTGAACTACTCCCTGGGCTGCACGTAGAACTCGGCCTTGCCGCACGACGGGCAGTAGAACATGCGCAGGGGAATTCCCTCTTGCAAATGCTTAATACCAGCGAACTGGAGCAGCACCTGACAGCGCAGACACTCCAGCACGGGATCTTGCCCGGCTGCCTCGGCGGGCAGATGCCGATTGACCAGCAGCCGCTCCACCTCGGCGTCGACATACCGGGCAAAGCGGGCCAACCCTTCTTTGGGGAACTCGGCGACCGGGTCCTCTCCGATATAAGAAGCCACGGCCATGGCGGCGATGGTGCGCAGTTCGGCATCGGGCAGGACCTGGGTGCCCCAGTTGCCGGCCTCCTCCTTGGAACTGATCTGGCCGTCGCGCAAATACCAGAAGACCCGCAGCAGATTGAGCACCCCGTAGACCGGAATCTGCTGAATCTGGTCACGCGCCTCTTCGAAGTCGTACAGCAGGGCATCGATATAATCGCCCGTGGGCACCACGGGGAAGATTTGCTGGACCGGCGGTCCAAAAAGCACGACACCGCCCCGGCGCAGCAGAATGGTGAAGTGAGCTGCCAGGTCGGGGTCGAATTTGGCCTCGTTACCCCACACATCCCAGTCGAGCCGGTTCAGGTTTGCCTCGAACCGCTTGCGCCAGCCCTCGCTGAAATGGAGATCATAGGGAAAGGGTTGCCGCCAGTGCTTCAGTTCTGACTCCAGCACCCAACTGACCTCCAGCGGGCAGGGGGCGCCGGACTGCGCCAGCATCAGGCCGGCTGTCAGCCGCTTGGTTTCAGGGCTCATGGACCGATGGGTGACGACCAGAAGGTCGATATCGCTCCGCTCGGGGTTGAAGCACCCCATGGCCAGCGAACCGTGCAGGTAGATGCCTACCAGGTTTTCGCCGAGAATGGCGCGGCTGTCCCGCACAAAGCGCTTGATTTGCGATCGGACGGGATCGGGAGCGGTATCCCAACTGACCACGGGCACGATGGGGTCCCCCTTTGTTGCGATGCCTGCGGAGGCGTCGAAAACATGTTATCATATGTAACGAAATCATTACGGGAGTGAACCCCTAGGAGGTGTCTCTTTCGGTGGCGTCAGCCCGAATCCTGCCTCTGACCTTACAAGATCCTGATCCGGCGGTCTGCCTCGCCGCCCTGCCCCCGGGGCCGGGAAGGTTTTTGCTGGAGAGCGGCCCGATTGGTCCGGCCGAGGTGCGTCGTTTCTCGTACGCGGGCGCCGAACCCTTCATGACCCTGACCACCCGTGGCCGGATGTGCCAGATTCAGGAGGACGGACGCACCCGCACGGTCGAAGGCGACCCGTTTGCGGTGCTCCAGTCGCTTCTGGACCAGTGCCGGGCTGACGCACCTGCAGGTTTTCCCGGTCCTCCGGGCGCCGCCGTGGGCTACTTCGGCTACGAGCTGGGCAGCCTGGTGGAGCGGCTGCCCGCTACGCCCGCCGACGACCTGGGCCTGCCCGATATGATTGTCGGGTTTTATGATCTGCTGGTGATGATCGATCACACCCGGGGCGGTGCCGCCCTGCTGGTCGGTCCGCCCGCCGGCCGGGAGGCTGAGGCGCTGGCCAAGGCAGAACGCTGGCGGGCCGCGCTGGAGCAGGCCGGGCCGCTTGCTGAAGTGCCCGTGCGGGCCGCCGGGCCGGTCACCTCCAGCATGACCCGGGCGGTCTACCGCCATGCAGTGGAGCAGGCCCTGGCCTATATTGGCGCCGGCGATATTTATCAGGTGAACCTTTCGCAGCGCTTTACTAGTCCCTACGAAGGGACAGGCTGGGACCTCTACCGTCGGCTCAGACAGCTGAACCCGGCGCCTTTTGCCGCTTTCCTTGAGATGGGCGACTGGCAAGTCGTTTCGGGCTCGCCAGAGCGGTTCATCACCGTGGAGGGACGGAAAATCGAGACCCGCCCGATCAAGGGGACGCGCCCGCGCGGCGCCACGCCCGAGGCCGATGCTGCCCAGGCCGCCGAACTGCTGTCCAGCGAGAAGGACGCAGCCGAACTGGTCATGATCGTCGACCTGCAGCGGAACGATTTAGGCCGGGTCTGTGAGTTTGGCAGCGTGACGGTGCCCGACCTGCGCCGCCTGGAGCAGACCCCGAACGTATGGCACACCGTGGCTACCGTGGAGGGACGCCTGCGCGCGGAGGCGAGTCTTTCTGACATCCTGAAGGCCACTTTCCCGGGCGGCTCCATAACCGGGGCGCCGAAGGTCCGCTCCATGGAGATCATCGCCGAGTTGGAGCTGGTCCGGCGCCATGTTTACACGGGGGGCATCGGGTATATCGGGTTCGATGGCCGTCTTGACCTGAATATCGCCATCCGGACGGCGGTTGTCAAAGAGGGGGCCGCGCACTTTCACGCCGGCGGCGGCATTGTGGCCGACTCCGATCCCGATTTGGAATATGCCGAAACGGTCGCCAAGGGCAGCGGCATCGCCCGTGCCCTGGGCGTCAGTCTGAACGAACTGGCTTGAGCTGACGGGAGGCGATGGGCTCGTGGACCTGTATTACCTTGACATCGGCGGCCGGGGGCCGGGGCTGGTGCCACGGGCGGAGGCCCTGATACCGGTCGGGGACCGCGGGTTTCTCTATGGCGACGGGCTCTTCGAGACGATGTTGATGCGGGGCGGAGAGATTCCCCTGCTCCCGCTGCACCTGGCCCGCATGCGGGCATCGGCCCGGGCGCTGGGGATTCCGTTCGACCCGGACCGGGCCGGACAGGCCTGTATTGACCTGGTCAGTGCCGTTCGCACGGCCGAAGCCTCGGGCGGTGGCAACACCGCCGGGGCCGAGTTCGTCGTTCGCCTCACCTTGAGCCGCGGCCCGGCAGGCAAGCGGGGGTACCAGCCGCCACCTGACCCCGCCCCCACCACCATGGTTGCCGTCGCACCCTACCAGCGTCCGACCGGTCCCCTTTCCGCCATCACGGCCTCGTTCCGTATTCACGAAAACTCGCCCCTGACCGCCCACAAGAGCCTGAGCGCCCTGGAGAAGGTGCTGGCCAAGAGCGAGGCCGCCCAGTCGGGCTGCGACGAGGCGCTGTTGCTCAACCAGGCGGGGCGCATCGCCGAGGGCGCCGCCACCAACCTGTTCATCGTCCGGCAGGGGCTCTGGATGACCCCGCCGCTGACCGACGGCTGCCTGCCCGGCGTCATGCGGCAGCGCATTTTGAACCTGACCCACGGCCTGGAGTGGAAGATTACCCCGGCGGACCTGTTCCGCTGCGACGGTGCCTACCTGACAAACGCCGTGCAGGGCTGCCTGCCCCTGGCGGCGCTCGACGGCCGGGGCCTGCCCTGGGGCTCCCCGCCGCCTTTCCTGCACCGGCTCTGGACGCGGTAAAAAGACCGGCTCCGCCCAGCAACGGGCGGAGCCGGTCCTGTCCAGCGCTCAGCTGTCCTGCATCCCAGGCCAGATGGGCCGGGTGATCGACTGCGTCCCCACGCTCATAAACCCACCGAGCAGAACCAGGCACAATGCGACGGCCAGAAGCTTTTTCATACGTGATGCTCCCCTTTCCTACCTAGAAGCTGTTCACCACGAGCGAACGGTCACCCCGAAAGGAAGGGGACGGTTTACCGTCCCACCTGTCGGGCAGCAGCGGGCCTGGCGGGCCCATCGACCGCATGGAGCAGGCCCTCAATGCGTGAAAGCTGCAGGGGCCAGAGATCCTCCAGCGCGTGTTCATAGGCTTTCTCGGCCCAGGAGGCGGCCGAGGCCCAGTCGCCCAGAGAGCGGGCGTTGCTCCCCATAAGCCAGCCCAAGTCGGCCTGCTGGCCGGCTGTCAGGTCGGGCCGGCCCTCCAGTTCCCGACAGATCGCCTGGGAGCGGGCCAGGTCATCAGTCAGGCGGTAGTAATAGGCCCAGCAGAGTTGCACGTAGACCTGCGCAGACGGATCTCCGTGCTCCGCCAGGCCGTCGGCCGCCGCCTCAAGGAAGGGCTGTGCCAGCGCAGGCTGCTCCGCCGTGAGATAGGACCAGGCGGCCTCCACCTGGCAGAGCAGCACCTGGCTGAAGCGGCCCCGGCTGGCAAACGCCTCGGCGGCCTGCCGGAACGCCTCGGCCTCCTGCGCCGGTGGGCGGCGCAGGAAGCGCAGCAGGTGGGCCAGGTTGAAGAGGCCGTCGGGCCGGAGGCGTTCCAGCGCCCCATGGCTGCCGGCCGTCTGGAGGAACGCTCTGAGGCACCGTTCTGCCCGGAAGGCGTCACCGGTGTACATGAGGGCGGTGCCCAGGAGCAGATTGAGCCACCCCTCGGCCTCGGGGCCGGGGCCCAGGGCGAGCCCCCGCTCGGCCCACGACACCGCCTTGCCCCAGTTCCGCAGGGCTCCGGCCGCACGGCAGGCCATGACCGCCGCCCAGGCTGCCTCGGCCTCTGGCCGGGTCTCCACCGCCACGGATAAAAGCGCAACGGCCCGGTCCATGACCCCTCGGTAATCGCCACTCAACAGTCTGGCTTCTAACTCTCTGCGCAGACCATCGCCCCCCAACAACCGTATCCACATTTTTCCTCAACCGGTAAACAGATGATATCAGGATGTGGACACCCATTACAAGACGAACCGCCACCGAACGCTGCAACCCGCATGAGATGGTCCATGTCGCACTGTCTACGGATGTAGACAGTCCAAACATGCGCTCGTCTTGAAAAAAAGATCGGAGGAGTCTGGAGCCGGCCTGCGAATCTTTCTCATAGCGAAGGTTTTACGGGAGTGACCCTGGTGTTTCAACTGATCGCAGGTGCCCTGCTGCTGGCCTTTTCCCTGCTGGCTGTGCTGCCGCCCCAGCACCGCGTCTTCTGGATTCTCTCCATTGCGGCCAAGGAATGGGGCTGGGTCTTCGCCCTGCTCTGCCTGCCCGTGCTCTGGCCCTGGGCCTCCGCGGTCGGCGCCGCCATGGCGCTTGCGGCGGCGGTGCTCTACCTGGTGCCCCTGGCGCAGGCGGTGCGGGCTGCCCGGCACCTGCCGGCGCTGCTGGGCGCCCCGTTCAGCGGCCCCTTCGGCCAGGTGGCGACCTGGGCGACAGAGCGCTTCCTGCGCGCGGTGACGCGCTAGCGCCCCGCACACCGGCCTAAACCGGCGGGCGGGGCGCCCAGATCACTCGTCCAGCTGAATCAGCCCTTCGCCCCGGCAGGTGGCGATGGCCCGGCGGAGCTGCTCCTCCCGTTGCAGGCCGCTGGCAGCGTATTTCCCATCGAAGATGAAAAAGGGCACGCCCTGAATGCGGTACTGCTGGGCGAGCCGCAGTTCGGCCGCCACCTGCTGCCGGTAGGCCCCTTCCTCCAGCACGCCCCGCATCTCCACCGGATCGATGCCGGCGGAGAGGGCGATGTCGCAGAGCACTTCCACCCGCCCGATATCGCGCCCGTGAACCCAGTGGGCCTTGAAAATGGCATCCGCCAGTTCCGCCTCTTTGCCGATGGAGCGGGCGAAGGCCGCGGCCTCATGGGCAAGCCGGGTCTGCGGCTCATGGGTGGGCATTCTCATTTCGACGCCCAGGTCTCTGGCCATGGGCGCCACCCAGTTCGTAAAGGCGTTCTCGATGTAGGCCCGGTCTTTCGGCGGCGCCCCCTCGGGCCGCAGTTCGAACGGGCGCCAGATCACTTCGATCTCCTCCGTCTGACCAACACGGGCCAGCGGCGTTTCCGCCAAATAGCAGAAGGGTCAGACGTAATCAGAGAAAACTTCGATGCGGACTGTCAAGCGTACGACCTCCTTTGCTGCAACCTGCCCCCGGGCGCACTGCCCGGGGCGCCCTGCCCCCGGGGCGCCCTACCACCAGCCCCGGCTCCAGCCCCACCCGAGCGCAATCACCTGAAGGGCCAGCATGGCTGGCACGCCCCAGGCGAAGCGGGGCTTCTTCGTTTTATGACGAACCCAGTAGATGCCGAGGCACGCGCCGGCACCGCCGCCCAGGGCTGCAATCCAGAGGAGCGTTCTTTCTGGGGTGCGGCGCCAGCCTTTTTTGGCCCGAACCTTATCGAGTGCATAGGTGGCAAAGACGAACAGGTTCCAGCAAAGGAGCACCCACCATAGGATCATACCCATTTCCTCCTGGCCGGCCGCGGGCGGTCGCGTCTTGACGGCGGCGCCTCGTATCCGGTACGCTTTCTGATGCACATGTTTCCTCGGTTCGGGGCCTGAGAGGAGGATCCTGCCACCTTGGCCGTCTATGCGCTCGGAGACACCCACCTGGGCTTTGCCGTGAACAAGCCCATGGATATCTTTGGCCCGCTGTGGGCCCGACATCCCGTGCCGCTCTTTCAAAACTGGGAAGCAACGGTGGCGCCTGACGACATCGTACTGGTACCGGGCGACATCTCCTGGGGCATGACTCTGCGTGAGGCAGAGGTCGACCTGCT
>JARBUG010000181.1 GCA_029239785.1 Symbiobacteriaceae bacterium
TGACGGTGCCGATGGTGTACAGCGTGGTACCGGCCTCGGCGACGATGGAGCGGCCCGGTTCGATGATCAGCTTGGGCAGGTCAAGGCCGTACTCGCCGCAGAAATGCCGAACGGTATCGGTCATGAACTTGACCAGGGTTTCGGGCAGCTGGGGCGTGTCGGCGTCGGTGTAACGGACGCCCAGGCCGCCGCCCAGATTCAGCTCATGCGCCGCGAAACCAGTTTCGGCGGCAACATCGGCCACAAAGCGCAGCATGCGTCCCGCAGCGACACGGTAGCCTTCCAGGTCGTGAATCTGCGATCCGATATGGCAGTGGAAGCCCTTCAGTTCTACATAGGGCAGGGAGAGCGCCAGCTTGGTTGCCTCCATGGCGGCGCCCGTTTCGATGGCGATGCCGAACTTGGAGTCAAGCTGGCCGGTGCTGATATAGCTGTGCCCATGCGCCCCAACGCCCGGCGTCAGACGCAGGAAAATCTTCGGCGTGATGCCGGCCGCGCCTGCGATCTGGTTGAGCAGCTGCAGTTCATGAACGGAATCGACGACGATCCGGCCCACGCCGGAGGTCAGGGCCAGTTCGATCTCCCTGGGGGTCTTGTTGTTCCCATGGAAGTAAGTGCGCGCCATCGGGAACCCGGCGTTAAGCGCCGTGGCGATTTCACCGCCCGAGACGACGTCCAGCGACATGGACTCCTGTTCGACCAGGGTAACCATCGCGCTGCACAAAAACGCCTTGGATGCGTAGGCGACTTCCGCGTTGGGATAGAACGTGGCAAAGGCGCCCACGTAAGCGCGGCAGTTCTGACGGATCAAGTCCTCATCCATAATGTAAAGCGGGGTTCCAAACTCGCGCGCGAGATCGAGCGTGTCAACACCGCCAATAATCAGGTGACCCAGCGTGTTCTTGGCTGCCGTCCCGTAGTAATGCATATGCCTCTATAGTCCTCCCAATGAGAATGGGTGCATGTCAACTGAGATCAAGTCGCATTAACCTTATCACGTCCCCTTTACACGCGTCAACGCGCCAACAGCCCGGCCATCTCTCAGATTGGCCGGGTCCAAATTGGTTGGCTTTGATTGGATTGGACTTCTATCGACGCAACTGGCTGTTCGCGATGGTAAAGTCAGGCAACTGTCCGACGGTGCGGGCCAGGACCTCCATAATCGCCCGGGTGGTGACTTCGCAGCCGTTCTCCAGGCAGTCGGCGCCTTCCATTTTGCCGGGGTCGCCAATGCCTACGACTACTGGAATGTTCAGGTCGCTCAACACGTCCACGGTGTCGCCCCGCAACGTCGGTCGGTAGAGGTCGGGCAGCCCGTTTTTGTCGACGGGTACATCCACCACGCGGCCGTCGCGGGTGACGGAGCAGTCGACCGGGGCGCCGTGAGCACGCCGGGTGTTGGAGGCAACGGCAATGGCACCGAGCACCTGCACATCGGGCGATTCACAGATGTACGCCAGCGCCTGCTCGCCCGGCCCCTGCCCGGGATTCCCCTTGTCGTCAACCATCACGAGGACAGGGTCGTAGGCAGCTTGCTTGATCAGTTCAACCAGTTCAGGGCCCGACAGTGGTGTGGGGTTGCCAGCCGACGCGGAGATACACCGAAGGTGCAGGCGGTTTGCTGCATACTCCATGGCACGGCGGGCCACCTTGTCACCATCTGTAATGAGAATGACCCGGATCGGCGTATTCACACGCCTGCCCCACCCGACTCCTCCCCTTCCGGGGCGAGCACAGGGTCCGCCAGTAAGGTGCCCAGGGTAAGCGGCAGGGCCATCTCGGCGGGTTCAATCGGGCTGCCGGGCCACATAGGCGTGTGAGCTGGATCAACGGTCAGGCCGGTCAGGCGGCCATTTCGATAGACATGGTAGGTCAGCAGCCTCTTCACCCCCAAGGGTATGGAAAAACGGAAGCCGACCGGGCTGAAGCCCCACCGACCGAGCCACGCGGCGGGCGCCCCATCACCCGGACGACTTCCGGTCAGGGCCTCACAGGACCCTGTCACTATCATCCCACCTTGCGCGGCAAGTATGCGCCCGCGATTTTTGTTGGGCTTAGCTGGCGTCCATAAAGCGGCGAATTTGCTCAAGAGCACGCCGCTCGATGCGGGAGACCTGTACCTGGCTGCAGCCGAGCATTTCGGCTACTTCGGTTTGGGTTTTGTCACTGAAGAAGCGGAGCAGCAGGACCCGCTGCTCGCGCGGCTCCAGTTGTGACAGCCCCTCCCGGAGGGCGACATGATCGACCCACTGGCCTTCGCGCCCGTCGCCTTCGGAGGAGAGCTGGTCCAGCAGATAGATGGGGTCGCCGTCGCCTTCGTGGACGGTCTGGTGGATGGAGGTGGGCGCCCGGGCGCCGTCCAGGGCTTCTACCACCTCTTCAGGGGTAACGCCCAGGGCGCTGGCCACTTCGCCCACGGTCGGCTCCCGGCCCAGGTCGAAGGTCAGCTTTTCCTGGGTTTTGCGCGCCTGCCCAGCCAGTTGCTTGAGGCCCCGGCTGACCCGGAGCGGGCCGTCGTCGCGCAGGTGCCGGCGGATTTCGCCCAAAATGAGCGGCACGGCGTAGGTGCTGAAGCGGACGTCATAGGTGAGATCGAACCGGTCCACGGCCTTCAGCAGGCCGATGCAGCCGAGTTGGTAAAGGTCTTCGAGGTCGGCGGAGGTGGACGAGAAGCGGGAGACGAGACTCCTGACCAGGCGCAGGTTAGCCTCAACCAGGAGGTCGCGGGCCTCCTTCTCCCCGTTCTGGGCTCGGCTGATCAAGTCGCGGACCACGTGATCAGGCCAGCCCCGTTCCTCCAGGAGTCCTTCTTGTGGCATGGGGGGAGTCAGCTGCCGGTGGCCCGGGCCAGGTGCTCAGACCCGGCCTTTTTGGTCATGCGCACACGGGTGCCGCGCCCCGGTGTTGACTCGACCTCGAGGGAATCCATGTGCGATTCCATGAAGCAAAAACCAAGCCCCATGCGGTCCGGATCGGAGGAGACCGCGGGCTGCATGGCCAGGGCGATGTCGTCGATGCCCCGGCCCTGGTCTTCTACCAGCACCTCCAGCCGGTTGTCGAACAGGGTGACTTCGAGCCGGACGACATGTTCCGGCTGCGAGCCATACCCGTGAATGACGGCGTTGGTTACTGCCTCGGAAACGGCAAGTTTGATTTCGTCGACCTCGGCGACGGTGAAGTTGGCCTGTGCCGCTACCATGGCGGCCAGGAGCCGGGCCACGGCCACATTCTGCGGCACGGATGCCAGTTCAACCACGACCCGATTCTGCACCGGTACCCCTCCTCTCTGCATGCGGACGAATCAGGCGCCGCTCAGCGCTTCCGACTCGGACGGAACCTCGCGCAGGATCGCGTAGATGCCGGCGGCTTCCAGGGTGGGCCGCACCGTGGGCGGCGTGCCCACCAGGACCATGCGGCCCCCTTCCATGCGCAGCCGTTTGTACCGACCCAGCAGGGCGCCCAGGAAAGAGCTGTCAAGAAACGTGACCCGTTCCAGGTTGACGACCAGGTGACGAACCTTGCGTCGGTCCAGCAGGTCGTCGGCCAGGCGGCGGAATTCGGCCGCGGCTACCAGGTCCAGCTCACCCGTCAGGCGGGTGACCAGGCTGGCCCCCACAGTGAGGTGCTCCATTGTCATTGCGATTCACCCTTTATCCCGGTCTGTTTTCAGTCATCAGTGTTCATCAGTTCTTCACCCGAAAAGCCAGCACCTACCAATCTTCCCATAAACCAGTCGTCAAGTTCCGACAGAAAACCACCCGCACCGCCGCAGGGCAGCGGCAGCACGGGTGGCAGAGCCCTTCACAGAGCGCCTTATTGCAGGAAGAGGACCTTTTTCGTCGTGTTCACGAGCGTGTCCCAGAACGTCGCCTTCGGCACCGACGCTGCCGCTACCAGGGGCATCTTGCCGATCTCCTTGCCGTCCAGCGTGGCGATCATTTCGCCGATGGCCTGGCCCTGCTGGATGGGCGCCTCGACCCGCTTGGGCACGCGAATCTCGGTCTTTACCTTCTTCTGCTCCCCCTTGGCCACACTGACAGCAAAGAGCGACTGCGGGACCACGGCCAGCTTTGGCACCTTGCCGCGCGAGACGCTGATCATTGCCAGCTGCTTGTTCAGGGGCGCCAGTTCCACGGCCGTATAGTTGGAGAAGCCGTAATCCAGGAGCTTGGCCGCTTCGGCATTCCGCTTTTTCCACGTGTCGGCGCCCATGATCACGGAAATCATGCGCACGTCGCTTTTGACCGCCGTCGCGGCGAGGCAGTAGCCGGCGGCTTCAGTCCAGCCTGTCTTGAGGCCGTCGGCACCGGGATACCAGGTCAGCAGCTTGTTGTTATTCCACAGCCGGAAGGTCGGCCCGTTCTTTCGCCAGGGAACCTGCAGATCTTCGCCGTAGATCGACGTCAGCTTGATCAGTTCCGGATAGTTGAGCGCCGCGTACCGGCTCATCAGAGCGATATCGTAGGCGCTGGTCAAATGACCGTCGGCGGAGAGGCCGGTCGGATTCTTGAACGCCGTGTCCATCATGCCCAGCGACTTCGCCTTGGCGTTCATCGCTTCGACAAAGGCATCGACAGATCCTGACACATGTTCTCCCACCGCCACCGCTGCGTCGTTGGCAGATCCGACTGCTACAGACTTCAGCAGTTCGGCCAGCGTGAACTGCTCGCCCGTGTCTGCAAAGATGATGGTGCCAACCTGCTTGGACGCCTCGTCGGAGATCAGCACCTTGTCATCCATCTTCACCTTGCCATCGCGAACGGCGTCGAACGCGACGATCAGCGTCATCACTTTGGTTACACTGGCCGGATTCCGTCGCTCGTTGGCGTTCTTTGAGAAGAGAACCCTGCCGCTGCGGGCCTCCATCAGCACGGCGGATGGCGACTCGATATTGACGGCAGCGGTGCTGCCCGGCGCCGGCGCCTTCGGGGCGGCAGGCTCAGCGGCGGTCGTCACCGACGGGTCGTCATCACCGGCGACATTGGCGCCGTCCTCGACCTCCCTGGCGGGACCCCAGCGGTCCGGGTGGGCAAGTGCGGGGGCGGAACAGGTAAAGAGCAAAGCCGCCGCCCCCAGCGCCGCTATGTAGCGAATGCTGTGTCTCGACATGGGCGCATCCCTCCAAATTGTTGCGGATCAAGAGTCTGGACTCATCCGCAGTTGGTCTCCGTGGCGCTAGTGTGCCCCACTGAAAATGCTTCGTGAGCACGATCAGCGTAAAAATGTAATAAAAAAGTCTCCCCAGGCGGCACCGACGAGAACGGCAGCATCGTCGTAACCCGTGAGGTGAGCCCCATGAACGAGCAGGCAGCCATTTTGCTGGAGCACCTGGGCCGCGACTTCGGCGCTACCCGCGCCGTCGACGATCTGAGTTTGCAGGTCGCTCCCGGCGAGATCTTCGCCTTCCTCGGCGCCAACGGCGCCGGCAAAACTACCACCATGCGCATGCTCGTCGGCCTGCTGCCCCCGACCCGCGGCCGGGTCGCCATCGGCGGGCACGACGTTTGGAAAGAGCCCCGGCAGGCCAAGCGGGCCATCGGCTACGTGCCCGACACGCCGATTCTGCACGAACTGCTGACCGCCAGGGAATTTCTCTGGTTTATGGCTGATCTGTACAACCTGCCCCGGGCTGAAGGGCAGGCCCGCACCGCCGAACTGCTCGCCATGCTCGGTCTGCAGGATGCCGCCGACCGGCTGATTCGCGACTTCTCCCTTGGCATGAAGCGGAAGATGGCCATTGCCACGGCACTGCTTCATCGGCCAGAGGTGCTGCTGCTTGATGAGGTGACCAACGGCCTTGACGCCCGGGCCGCCCGGGAAGTGAAGGACCTGGTCGCCCGCTGGGCGCGGGAGGATGGCGTGGCGGTGCTGCTGACCACGCACATCCTGCATATCGCCGAGGAACTGGCCGACCGGATCGGGCTAATTCACAAGGGCCGGCTGATTTGCGTGGGTACAAAGGAAGAACTTGCCCAGCTCGCCGGGCGCCCCGGGGCGAACCTGGAGGAGATCTTCCTGACCCTGACCGGCGACGCCGTCCCGCTTGAGATGGAGGGCGAGCCGGCATGAACGAGGTACTCTCCACCGCCTGGTCCGTCGCCCGGTCCGGCTGGCGGGCGAACTGGAACCGGTCGTTCCGTTTTTCCCGCATGAAGGTGGCCGCGCTCTTTCTGGCGCTACAGGTCAGCTTCTTTCTGCTGGTCGCCCGGCGGGTGCCGTCCGGGGCATCGTACGAAGATGGCCTGGGCGGCCTCCTCGCTCTGGTGGCGGTGCAGATGGGCTGGTTCGGCATGATGAACGGCTTCGTGCGGGGACAGGCGCAACTTTACCAGGGCATTCTGGTGCCCCTGTTTCAGATGACCCCCGCCCGGCCTCTGGCCTTTATTCTGGGCCGGGTGATCGAGGCGGTGCCCGCCCGGGCGTGGAACAGCCTGCTCTGGGCCTGGGCCTACGCCGGCCTCGTGCCGGGTGAAGGCCGGTGGGGCGCCCTCCCTGTGCTTGCCCTGTTCGGCCTGGCCGTCTCACTCACAGCCTACCTGGCCGGGCTGCTGCTGCTCGCTTTTTGGAGCCGCTGGTCGCCCACTACCTTCCGCAACGGCACGATCTTCTTCGGCGCCGTTTCGCTGGCGCTGGTCACCTGGGCCCTGATCTACCTCGCTGGAGGAGGCTCCCTGGCGGATCTGACGGCGATCATGCGGACGTACCGCCTGACGGTCTACGGGGCGGTGCTAGCCCTGACCGCGGTGCCCGGGCTGCTGCTGCTGGGCGCCCTGGCCGTGCGGCCCGCAGCGGTCGAAGACCTCTACCGGGCCGGCCTCTACCAGGTGCTGGAACTGAACGAGACCGATGTGGACCGCCGCGTCCGCTCCCGCTGGCTCCCCCTGCGTTCCCATGTGCTCCGGGCCGTGCTCTCCCGCGAGTGGCTGGAGCTGGCCCGGTCCCGAATGACACGGGTTCAGCTGCTCAACTGGGCGGCGGGCACGGTGGGCGTAGTCTTTGCGGGCCGGGCGATCGCGGGGCGCCCCGCCGAGCGGCTGGTCCAGTACGTGGGCGTGCTCGCCCTGTTTGCCTGGTTCATGTCGTACGGCCACTGGGTCGTCCGGGTCTTTGAGAAGGAGCGGCGGACGATGCTGCTCTACCGCCTGGCAGGCGTCCCTGCCCGCCGGCTGCTGCTTGCCAAGTTCTGCTCCATCTTCGCGCCCTCGGCCGTGCTGGTCGGGGTGAGCGTGGCCGTGGGCGCCCTGGCGGCGGGCGCCTCGGCCGGCGAAGTGCTCAGGGTGTTGGCCTGGACCCTGGGCGCCCTCGCCGCCGGGACCGTCGGCGGCTTCGGGGCCGCGGCGGCCACCGCAAGCGAGGGTGAAGAGCAGGAACTGGGCGCCGCCGCCCCGAAGCGCGAAGGCGACACGGCGCAGGCGGCAGGCAACAACGCCTGGTGGGCGCTGCTCCGCACTTTCACCCTGCTGCTTACGGCAGGCCTGCCCATCTGGCTGGGCGCCGGGCAGCCCGGACTCCCCTTCCACCTTCCCGGGGCGCCCCTGCTGGCTGTAGCAGCAGCACTCCCTGCGCTCATTCTGGGCGCCGGCTACTGGATCATGGAAAAAGGCTGGGCCGTTCACGGGCAGTAGACGTGGTCGGCTCAACAGAAGCGCCCCCCGTCACAGTAGCGACGGGGGGCGCACTCATTGTCGCGGCCGAATCAACCAATCTGCTTCGTGGTGCTCTCGAGCCGCCCGACGACCTCGCCCAGTTCCCGGCTGACCCGTTGGATGCGGGCTACTGCGTCCCGCAGCCGGGTAGAGCCCCGCTCCAGGCCGTCCACCGCATCCAGGGTCGACTTGGACGTATCGCCAATCGCCGTCACGCCCAGCAGCACCTCGCTCGAGGCCGCCGCCATCTCCTCGGACGCGGCGCTGGTATCCTGCACCACCTGCTCGATCTGGTGGAACGATGCCACCAGTTCCCGGGCGGCCTCTGACTGACGCCGGGTTTCCCTGGCAATCTCTCCGACCTGGCTGGCGGTCTCCCGGGTCGTGCCGGCCACCGTCCCCAGCGCCTGCTGGGCCGTCTGGGCCAGCACCGTGCCGGCCTGCACCTCGCCGGTCGTCGTCTCCACGGCCCTGGCTGCCTGGTCGACCCCAGCCTGAATCTCGGTCAGCAAGGCGTTGATACCCCGGGCCTCCGTGGCCGACCGTTCGGCCAGACGCCGCACTTCCTGGGCCACCACAGCGAAGCCCCGGCCATGCTCGCCTACCCGGGCCGCCTCGATGGCGGCGTTGAGCGCCAGCATATTGGTCTGTTCCGCAATCTCCCCGATCGTCACGGCGATGCCACCGATCTTGCCGGAATGGAGCCGCAGGCCCTGCATCGCTTCGGCGGCCAGATCCGCACTCGCCCGAATCCGCACGATGCCCTGCACCATCTCGCCGACTGCGGCGGTGCCGCGGGACGCCTCTTCGGCAGCCCGTGTCGATTCATCGAGCACCGTGCCGGCCCGCTGACTCACGTTGTTGATCGCGTCCGCCATGCCATCGACCAGGGCCGTGCCCCGGGCCACCGCCTCGGCGTCTGACTGCGCACCGGCGGCGATATGCCCGATCGACTTGTTCAGCTCCGCCATCACGGCGCTGGCATCCTGCACCCGCCCCTGCTGGTGCCGGCTCGCAGCAACCACGGCCGTCACCGTGCCATGGAAATCGCCGTCCAAGAAGGCACCGACCGCTTCGGTATTGGTTTGCAGGTCTCCACTGGCCCCCACCAGGCGCTGGGCAGCGTGGCGAATCTCATCCACAGCCGCCTGCAGGCCCCGGTAGGCCTGGGCCCGGGCCGCCGACTCGTCCTCCACCCGCCCCAGGAGCCGGGCGGCCTTCTTGGCGCCGCTGGCGATCATCACCTGCACCGGCACCAGGGTCAGCACGAAGTAGCCAATGGAGCCCACGTCCGTCTCCGGAAAGGTCTCCGGGAACTGCCACGCCGCAGTGGCCATGGCGGCCCACGAGACCACGTTGACCAGCCAGACAACCCGGGGCTGAAAGTAAAGCGCCGCCATCAGGCACGGCAAGAGCCAGATGATCCAGCCCGACTGGGCCATGTGGATCGTAAAGGAGAGCGAGAGCAGCGTCCCGACGATGGAGAGCCGCCACAGAAAGAGCGTAGGAACTAACAGCGCCGCTGTTGTCGTTCCCAGCCAGGTCCAAAACGCCGCGCCGTCCTCTGCACCGACCACGAAGAAGTAGACCAGACCCAACAGGGGCGCCGTGACTGCAAACGAGTACCAGATCGCCTTGACCACCAGTTGGTCCGTCGCCCGTTCGTTCGATGCCAGGACAGATTCGGTCCGATCCCACGCTGCCATCGATCTTCCTCCTGACAAGTGCGGATAAAAGCTTTATGGATGAGAACACTCCCTTTTACTATAACGAGAAAGGCTGCCGAATGTGCGGCAGCCTCCCGAAGAAATTTGAGATATTTACAGAAGCGTTACAAATCAACCCTGACGGATCGCACCGGCGAAGCTTGTGCCGGCCCCGCTGTAAGAGACGCCCAGCAGTTCGGCGATGGTAGCGCCAAGGTCGGCCAGGGTGCTCCGGGTG
>JARBUG010000182.1 GCA_029239785.1 Symbiobacteriaceae bacterium
CCGGCGCCCAGCCCAGGAGAGCCGGGGCGCCTGTCGCTTCCGGCGTGGCGAGCGCCAAGCATAGGGCGAGCTCCCGCCCCGACGCCCGGCGCAAAACGCAAGGCCGGGCCACGCCATCGCCCACGGTTACGCGGAGATGGCGGACCCGGCCGGTGCCATGTTGTGCTTCCACGGACTGCGCGTCCGGCATCATGCGGCGAATCAGGTCGATCATGTGCGGTCCGCCTCCTGGAGCAGCCGGCGGGCCAGCAGGGGCAGATACCCCTGGGCCACCCTGACGTGCAGGGCAGACTGCGTCCACTCATAGATACGGGTGTGGAGGCGGATCAGGTTTGGGTAATAGCCCTCCACTCGCAGCGAAACTGCGTCGGGGGTGAGGCCCATTTGCAGGCAGCCTTCCCTGGCGTGCCGCGGGTCGACGGCGGCGCCGCCGTTGATGGGGCAGCGCAGCGCCCAGCCCCCGTTCAGCGCCACGACCTGGGGCGTATCAAACGAAAGCAGGCGGAGCCCCGGCAACGAGATGTCGATGGCGCCGGAGGGCTGTTCGGCCACCCGCAGAACCGGGCGCCCGAAGCGGCGCAGAAAGTCCCAGTAAAGTGGGCCGGCCATGCAGGCGTGGTCCGGGGTGATGGCCAGGAGGGCCGTGGTGCTGGCGCGCAGCACCACGTCGCCCAGCAGCAGCGTCTGCTCCGAGAAGACCGAGCCGTCAGGCGAAATCGCCCCCCGGTGAATCATCGGCCCTCAAGCCAGGCCGGGAGGTCCGAGAGCAGCGCGATCCGCTCAAACGCAGGCAGATCATCAAACCCGTCGCCGAATAGATCCAGCGCATCCAGCAACAGCGGATGCACCCCCGCCGCCAGGGCGCCCGCCACATCGGCGCAGGGCGAGTCGCCGATGTGCACCGCCTCTTCGGGCCGCACGCCCGTGGCGGCGCAGGCCACATCGAAAATCCGGGTATCGGGCTTGCGCGACCCGACCACATCCGAATCGAGCACGGCATCGAAGTAGCCGCCCAGGCCCGTCTCCCGCAGCACATCGATCAGGGTGCCGTCCCAGTTTGAGACGATGGCGAGCCGGTAGCCGCGGCTCCGCAAATACCCCAGCAGCGGCACTGCCTCGGGGTCAACCACGCTCGTCTTGGGCATTGGCCCCACCGCCTTCAGAATCGCCTTCGCAGCGCCGTCCACATCGCCCTCGTAACCCATCCCCGCCAGAGCGATCTGATTGAGGCGGAAGTACCAGGCGTTGCTGAAAGCATCCGCATGTTTGCGCCGGTCCTGAAAGAACCGTTCCTGGGCCCGGGCGCCCGCCAAAACCCGCGCCGGGTCGGCGGGGAGCGTAAGGCCGGTCTGCCGGCAGAGCCAGGCAAACCGCTCGGCCTTGAGCGCATAGCGGTGGATGAGCGTATCGCCGGCGTCAAAGAATACGGCACGGATGGTCATCGCGCAAAGCTCCTTTCAGGGGACAAAACTTATTACGTAAGACGGAACACTTATGGCCCAAGTTGCGTCAAATCAACACCCAGTAATCAAGGCTGGAAACCGAGAGGAGATCAACACACATGGCACAGCGTCTGACCCGCGCCGAAGTTCCTGCCGAACAGCGCTGGAACCTGGAGGACCTGTTCCCGTCCCGGGAAGCCTGGGAAGCGGAGCTTCACGCCATCGAGCAGGCCATTGGCACCGTTGCCCAGTACAAGGGCCGCCTGGGCGAAGGGGCTGCCACCTTCCTCGCTTGCGTCACCGCCTACGAGGAGCTGTTTGCCCGCTTCATCCGCATGTCGACCTACGCCCGCCTGCATATGGCCGAGGATGGTTCCAATCCGGCCAACCAGGGCGAGGCGGCCAAGGCCGGCGCCCTAGGTGCCAAGCTGGGCGCCGCCGTCGCCTTCGTCGAAACCGAGCCGCTCCTGCTGCCTGAGGGCACCCTGGAGCGCTACCTCGCCGAAGAGCCCGGCCTGGCCGACTATCGCCGGTACATCACCAAAATGATCGAAGAGAAGGCCCACAAGCTCTCCATGGAGACGGAGATCGCCCTGGCCTCCCTGGGTGAGGTCCACAGCGCGCCGTATACCATTTACGAGCGGATCAAGTCCTCCGACATCACTTTCGAGCCGATCACCGGCGAAGATGGCACCACCTATCCGGTCTCCTTCTCCACCTACGAGGAGAAGCTGGAGGCGATGCCCGAGATCGAGGTGCGCCGCAAGGCCTGGGCGTCGTTTAACAAGGGCCTGAACGCCTATAAAAATACCATGGCCGCGACCTTCGCCACCGAAGTTAAGAAGAACGTAGTCATGGCCCGGCTCCGCAAGTTTGAATCGGCGACGCACATGCTGCTCCATCCGCAGGAAGTCTCGGTGGAGACGTACAACAACGTGCTCGATACGATTCAGACCGAACTGGCGCCCATTATGCGGCGGTACGCCCGCCTGCGCAAGCGGGTGCTGGGCATGGATACGATGCTCTACCCCGATATTGAGGCGCCGATGGACCCGACCTATTCCCCGAAGACCACCTACGCCGAAGGCTCCAAGCTGATTCTGGACGCCCTCGCTGTGATGGGCCCCGAGTACACCAAGATCATGCGGACCGGCCTGACCGAGGGCTGGGTCGACTGGGCCGACAACGTGGGCAAGTCGACGGGCGCCTTCTGCTCGTCGCCGTATGGGGCCCATCCCTATGTGCTGGTCACCTGGGCCGACTCCCTGCGCAACGCCTTTATTCTGGCCCACGAACTGGGCCACGCCGGCCACTTTACGCTGGCGCAGCGGCATCAGCGGCTGGTCAACACCCGGCCGTCCATGTTCTTTGTGGAGGCGCCGTCGACCATCAACGAACTGCTGCTCGCGCAGCATTTGATGAAGCAGAACCCCGAGCCGCGGCTGCGCCGCTGGATCAACATGGGCCTGCTGGCGACCTATCATCACAATTTCGTGCGCCATTTGCTTGAAGGCGAGCTGCAGCGCCGGATTTACGCCCTGGCCGAGAAGGGAACGCCGGTTACGGCGACCACGCTCTGCGAGACGAAGGGCGCCCTGCTGAACGATTTCTGGGGCGGCGAGGTGCAGATCGATGATGGCGCCAAGCTGACCTGGATGCGGCAGCCGCACTATTACATGGGGCTCTACCCGTACACCTACTCGGCCGGCCTGACGGTCGCGACGGCCATGGCTGAGGCGATCAAGGAAGAGGGCCAGCCCGCTGTGGAGCGCTGGCTGCAGGTCCTGAAGGCGGGTGGCACCATGTCGCCGGTGGAGTTGGCGAAGCTCGCGGGTGTCGATATGACGACGCCGGCGCCGATCAAGAAGGCGATCGCCTTTGTGGGGTCGTTGGTGGAGGATCTGGAGAAGTCGTTCTAGGCTTCGTCTCTTTGGAGCCCCCCGCTCATCTTTGGATGGGCAGGGGGCTTCTGTTTCTTCGGATGACAGAAAATTCGTCGCTCTTCTTGTATCGTACGTGTGTTCGGTACATACTGATAAGAGAAGGGAGGGGCGAGCATGAACTTGGCGGAGTTTCTGGACCGGCTGCCGGGGGTGCGGCGGGCGGGGCGGAACTACAGGGCCCGGTGCCCGGCGCATGATGATCGGAACCCGAGCCTCTCCATTCGGGCGGGGAGCGACGGGCGGATTCTGGTCAAGTGCCACGCCGGGTGTGCCACGACGGACGTGATGGAGGCGCTGGGTCTTTCCCTGGGGGATTTGATGCCAGCGCCGGTGCGGATCGCTGCTTTGCCGTCTGCGGAGGCGCGCCCCCAGATTGTCGCGACTTACGATTATCGAGATGAAAACGGCGTCCTGCTGTATCAGAACGTGCGCCTGGAGCCGAAGAGTTTCCGGCTCCGGCGCCCGATGGGGCGCGGGGTCTGGGTCTGGAATGTCGATGGGGTCCGGCGGGTGCCGTACCGCCTGCCGGATTTGATCCTTGCCGTGAAGACGGGCTGCCCGGCCATCTTCATCGTCGAGGGGGAGAAGGACGCGGATGCGCTGTGGCGGGTCGGGCTGCCGGCGACCACCAACGTGAACGGGGCGGGGAAGTGGGGGGCGCCGGAGACTTCGGCCTTGCGGGACTTGCCCGGGCGGCCCGAGTTTGTGATTCTGCCCGACAACGACCTGGCCGGGGCGAGGCACGGGGCGGAGGTCAGTTTTCTGCTCCGGGAGGCCCGGTTGGGGGCGCGGGTGGTGGAGCTTCCCGGGCTGCCGCCTAAGGGGGATGTGTCGGATTGGCTGGGGCAGGGGCGAACGGTGGCGGAGCTGCGGGTGGTGTGCGGGCTGGGGCTGATCAGTCGGCGGTGACGTCCGCAAACCTGCCGCCCGTTACCGCCGGCAGGCGGGCGACATCCAGCCGCAGCAGGGCCTCGGGCACGCCGCCCCCGGCCCAGACATCCGGGAAGCGTTCCAGGCTCTGGTCCAGCAGGACCGTGGCGGGGTGTAGGAGCCCCACCGGTGCCACGCCCCCGGCGACAAAGCCGGTTGCCGCCAGTACCTCCTCGGCCGAGGCGATTCTGACCTTGGCGCCGCCAGTCAGGGCCTTCACCTTCTGCCGGTCGACCCGGCGGTCGCCCGCGGCGACCACCAGAACAGGCTGGGCGCCAGCGAAGAGCAAGATCGACTTGGCAATGCGCCCCAGGTCGACGCCCATCGCCTCGGCTGCGATGGGGGCCGTGGGCAGGTGCTGGGCAAGAAGCTTGAGATCGGCTTCGAGGCCATGAGCGGCAAGGGCCTGGCGAACACGGAAGAGCGGGTCGATGGTAGATCACCCTTTCTGTGGTTTTCCCAGTATACATACACCTGGAGCACTTCGCACCATACGAAATGTATAGTCTGAAACAACTCCAGCCGGTATCCCGTCAAATAAGCAGCAACACGCTGCACGCGGTAGGGATGCCAGAGCCGGCCGACCTGCCCCAGTACCACCAGCGGGGTGAGTACTTTGTTTCGGCCATAGGGACGGTGCACCGGCTGCCCTAGACTTCTGATCACATTTGCACGCCAAATGCCGGTGTCACCATGCAGACGCGGTCGGAGGCCGGGGCGCCCCACTGGGAGCACCCCGGCCTCCTCGCGCAACCCGCAGCGTGGTCACAAGGACGCTACACCACGGTCACCATCTGCTGCACCGGCACGGCCCCGGCCTTCACAGCCGTCACCGTCACAGCGCCCCGGGCGGCCCCGGAGAGCGAGACCGAGACCCGGCCCGCCGCATCGGAATAGCCCGTCCGCACCAGGCGCCCGGCCTGGTACACGCAGACCCGGGCGCCCGCCACCGGGTGCCCCACGGCATCCGTCACCCCGATCCGAAGGGTCGTGGACGGCGTCGCCTTGGCAGCCACCCGCAGCGCAATCCGCTGGGGCACACCGGCCCACGGCCGCAGGGACGGATCGCCCAGCAGATTCTGGGCCAGAATGATCCACTTCCACAGCACCGTCCAGCCGGTGCCGCCGTACAGCGTCATGAACCGGGCGCCGAACCCGGTCCCCAGGCTCGCCGTGTGATTGCCCACGAACAGGCGGTCCCAGAAAAGGCGCTCCACATCATCGCCCATGCCAATCCACGAGTACCGGGTGTTGCCCAGGTAGGCAATCGCCCCGCCGTTCGGGTTCAGGACCATCTTCTCGCCGAAAGCGTCGTTCGCCTGGAAGTTGCCGGTGGAGCACGAGTCGGCCACCACCACGGGCAGGTTCATCCCGCCCGACAGCGCGTCGGCCTGTGCGCCGCCCACTGTGCAGCAGCCGCCGTTCCAGCCGTGCCCCGTCAGCGAGAGGAACATCGCGCCCTGGTTCATCTGGGCGGTCAGCGATGCCGTGTCCAGCACACCGGTCACCACCGGCTCGCCACCCATGGGGGCGGGAGTGGAGGCGAAGTCACGGTAGAGCCGGGTATGCAGGTCGACCTGCGGCGCCTGGCCCCGGAAGAGGGCCCGCACCTGCTCCTTCTCGACGACGCTGCCGTCCGCGGCGCCGTTGTCTACCCAGTAGCTGTTCGGCGAGAGCGTGCCCGCCGGCCCCCGCACCACGATGTGCCGGGTCGGAATCCGAATCTCGATGCCGAAGATGCTGAAGCCGCTCGGCGCGAGGGTGGCGGCGTTCTGGGCGAAGTACCAGCCCGGGTGCGTGGCGTCGGCGTTCATCCGATACGGAACCAGCCGGTAGACGCCGCCGCCATCATCGGCGATCACGTCGATGTCCGACCCCGGCAGATCCTTCAGCGTGATGCGGCACGTGGTGCTGTTTGCCAGCGCGTACCGGTTATCCGCCGACGGATTCTCCGTCACCACCCGCGGCCCGCCCCAGTAGTCGGCGGCGAAAATCGCCCTGCGGGTAGCGATGTTGCTGATGCCGTCAAACTGCTCATAGCGCAGCACCTTGTCGACAAAGGCCTTGGCCTGATCAGCCGTCGCGGCCGGCGCCCGCCCCACGCAGATGTTGAACATGAAGTGGATGCCGCTCGGCTCACCGGTTTCGGTGTAGTAGCCGTAGAGCCCGTTGTTCAGCGCATCCCAGTCGTGCCGGTCGAGTTTGTTATACCGCGACGACTCCAGGCTGGCGTAGTAGAGGTCGGTGGGAATCGAGAAGGTGTCGGTGATTTTGTAGAAGCCGCTGGGGTCGTTGATGGTGGTCGTCGGCCCCTTCACCACCACGTACTTGGTCGGCACCGGGCTCGCCACGGCGAAGGTGTTGCTGGAGGCAAAGTACCAGCCCAGGCTGGACGTGGAAGCGGCAGGATTGTAGGGAATCCGCCGGCCGGAGCTAATGGCCAGCAGCGGGGTGGTGGAGGTGATCGCCGTCTCCATGTGGATATTCATCTGCTTCTTGGTCGCATTGTAGACGCAGCGGTTCTCATCCGGCGTGGCGGCGGACTGCTTCGTAAACCAGTTGTAGTGCGAGAGCGCCGCGACTTCGCGGACGGGGATCACATCCACATCGCCGCCGATCAGCAGGTAGCAGACGCCCCAGGTCCTGTAGGCCATTTTTAGGAAATTGCGGATGATCTCCGCCTCGTCGCGGGCGGCACCGCCGGCGCCGGCAGTGAAGTCGCCGAAGCGGCCGGCCATGATATCTTCCTTGGTAACCACCCGGGCGGGCAGGCCGCACGCGGTCTTCCACTCGGCCAGGCGGTCGAACTCCTTATGCATGGCGCTGTTGGTCAGAATCAGATACGCCGCCTGGGCGCCCGGCGCCTTGTAGCCCTCGGGGCGGGGGAGCAGGGCGGGGTTGATGACGATCCGCTCGGCCAGCTCGTGGTAGAACTCGAGCTGCTCCCGGCTGTACCGGGGCTTCAGCGCCCGGCCGCCCTTCTTCAGGTCGATGGCGACGGTCAGGCGCTGGGCGATCATCAGGTCGCCCTTTGCGGGGTTGTAGCGGACCGGGTTGATGCGCAGGGCCAGAATCCGGTACGGGCCAATCGCCTGCTCGCCGGTGTTCTCGGCCACCTCGAGCGGGTAGTACTTCTCCAGTTGGTAGAACTCCGGGTCCGGGGCGATGAACTCGGGGGTCCGCTCCTGCAGTTCCAGGGGCTTGGTCTGCAGGATGTCACCGAAGCGGCGGCGCAGTTCGTCTTCCTTGAAGCGCAGCTCGGCGATACCCGGCAGCTGCGCCGGCATAACGAACATGGCGCGCTCGTGGTGGCGCTCCTCGGGCTCCATGACGGTGACGCCGGCGACCTTTGCGCCCTGGGGGATGGCTACGTGGAGCATCAGGTAGGGGATTTCGGGCGCGCCCGGACGGGCGGCGCGGTGGCCGTTCTTCAGGCTCAGCCGGGTGAAGCCGCCAGCCTCCTGCATGGTGAGCGCATCTTGTTCCATGGTGTAGTCGAAGCCAAGGCGGACGGTGTCAGGGGTCGGGGACTCCAGGCGACGTTCTTTCCACATAGCTAGACTCTCAACTCCTCTTCTTGTAGCGGTCCGGACGCTTTTATTTCGGCGCCCGTGCTATTAAAAGAATTGGGTGAGAGATGCCCTGGTGCCTTTGCCCTCACAGGTAGAACCCGGACTCCTGCGGACAGGAGTTCCGGCGCAGAGTAGAGAACTTCCCCCGCCGGAGGGATCTACCTATATGCTCAACGAGACCTATTTTTCGGAAGTACAGCGGTTGCTCACTGAAGTCGCCTCCACCCAGGGCGGGCCGATCCAGCAGGCGGCAGAACGAATCGCTGCCTCCATCGCCGCGGGCGGTGTGGTCCATCTCTTTGGCTGCGGCCATTCGCAGATGTTGACCGAAGAGGTCTTTTACCGGGCCGGCGGGCTGGCCTGCGTCAACCCCATTTTGGACGCCGGTCTGGCGCTCGGCGGCGGTGCCGTGAAAAGCTCGCAGTTCGAGCGCATGGAGGGCTACGGCCTCGCCGCCCTGAGCCAGCAGGATTTGCGGGCCGGCGAAGTGATGATCGTCATCTCCACCTCGGGCCGGAACCCGGTGCCGGTGGATGTCGCCCAGGAAGCCAGGCGGCGGGGGCTGACGGTGGTCGCACTGACTTCGGTGGCCTACAGCCGGTCGGCCAAGTCCCGGCATTCGTCGGGCCAGGTGCTCTGCGATGTGGCTGATGTGGTGATCGATACCTGCGGTGTTCCCGGCGATGCGGTGCTGGAACTGCCGGGTGTGGCGGTCAAGTTCAGCCCGGTCTCTACGGTGATCGGGGCGGCGGTGCTGAACGCCGTGATGGCCCGGGTGGTGGAACTGCTTGTGGAGCGGGGCGTGGAGCCGCCGATCTTCCTGAGCGGGAATCTGGATGGCGCCGACGCTCGCAACATGGCGCTGGTGGAGCGGTACCGGGCCCGGGCCGGGCGGCTCTCGCTCTAGGCACAGAAAAGGCCCCCGGTCAGCAGGTGATGGCTGACCGGGGGCCAAGTGTCCCCGGGGGTCCCACGCCCGGGTACATGAAGGAGGAAAGCAGAAGGCCGAAGCACCGAGACACTTCTAATAACGGTGCGGGTGGGTGAAATGTTCGCACCTAAACCGGACATTTTTATAGGAATTTTGGGGCAGGTATTTTGCCGCGGATTTCGCGGATGGCGCGGATGGCGCGGATTTTTGGGCATTTTTCTCGCCACGGATTACACGGACTGCACGGATGTGGCCAGGTGTGCTAGTCGGGTTGCCGGGCCTTCTCGG
>JARBUG010000027.1 GCA_029239785.1 Symbiobacteriaceae bacterium
GTACGTGCGAATCCGGTTGTGTAACGGGGCGTCGCTCTGTTTCCAAGCAGTTTCGATACCCATCATCCCTTCAAAACCCTCCGCAGGGAGGAGTATGTTCTCCTCTGCAGGTGGTATAGACAACTACACCATTTGTTGGACGGTATATGTCATTTCTCCTTCCAGGATCTGCGGAAAATTTTCTGGGGACGTAATTTCTACATAACCAAATAATGTCGTTCTGTATGATAACAAAAGACGAGGCGATGATCGCCTCGTCTTTTGTTTGCTGCAGACACGGTTCGGTTTTTACTCCACAGTGACGCTCTTGGCCAGGTTGCGGGGTTTGTCGACATCGGCGCCCCGGGCCGTGGCCGCATAGTAGGCCAGCATCTGTAGCGGCAGCACCGCCAGCACCGGCGCCAGGAGCTTATGGCACCGCGGCAGATAGAACACCTCGTCGCAATGGTGCTTCGTGTGATCATCACCCTCCACGGCGATGCCGATCACGTAAGCGTCGCGGGCCCGCACCTCCTGAATGTTGGAGATCGTCTTCTCCGCCAGCTCAGGCTGCGTGTTGAGGGCAATAACCGGCACGCCCCGGGTGATCAGGGCCAGGGTGCCGTGCTTCAACTCGCCCGCCGCATAAGCCTCGGCATGGATATAGCTGATCTCCTTCAGCTTCAGCTGGCCTTCAAGGGCGACCGCGTAGTCCAGGTTCCGCCCGATGAAGAACACATCTTCCTTGCGGGCGATCTGGGCCGCGACCTCCTTGATCGGCTCCTCCATGTGCTCCAGCACATAGGCCGCCTGGGTATACAGGTCCCGCAGCGAGGTGATAATCTCCTTCGCATCTGTTGCTGCCAGCCTGCCGTTCTGCTGGCCGAGCCACAGTGCCAGAAGGGTCACGGTGATCAACTGGGTGGTGTAAGCCTTGGTGGATGCCACGGCGATTTCCGGCCCTGCCCACGTGTAGAGCACCCAGTCCGCCTCACGGGCGATGGAAGAGCCGACCACGTTGGTGATCGCCAGGACCTTGGCGCCCTTCCGCTTCGCTTCCCGCATGGCCGCCAGCGTGTCGGCGGTCTCACCCGACTGCGAAATGGCCACGAACAAGGTGTCCGAATCAACCATGGGGTCGCGGTACCGGTACTCCGAAGCGATATCCCACTCGACCGGAATGCCGGCCAGCTTCTCAATCAAATACCGGCCGACAAAACCAGCGTGCGACGCCGTGCCGCAGGCCACAATGGCCAGCTTGCGCAGCGTACGGGCCTTTTCGGCGGGCAGGCCCATTTCGGGCAGAATCACCTGTGTGTTGTCGTCGGAGATGCGGCCGATCAGGGTGTCACGAATCGCCTGGGGCTGTTCGTGAATCTCTTTGAGCATAAAGTGCGCATAGCCCCCGCGCTCGGCCTGGCCCGGGTCCCAGTTTACGTCAATAATCTTGGGAGTCAGGGGCTCGCCGTCCACCGTGGTCAGGGTAACGCTGTCGCGGGTCAGAACGGCCATCTGGCCTTCCTCCAGCGCAATCACCCGCCGGGTGTGCTTGAGAATGGCCGGAATGTCGGAGGCCAGGAAGTTCTCACCCTCGCCAAGCCCGATCACCAGCGGTGAGGCTTCCTTGACCGCCACGATCTTGTCGGGTTCGTCCTGGCACATGACCGCCAGGGCATAGGCGCCCCGTAGCATCTTGGCCACATGGCGTACGGCATCCACCAGATCGCCCTTGTAATACGACTCCACCAGGTGCGGAATCACCTCGGTGTCCGTCTGCGATTTGAACACATGACCGTGCTGCTGCAGCACTTCCTTCAGCTGCACGTAGTTTTCAATGATCCCGTTGTGAATGACCACAAACTTACCCGTGCAGTCACTGTGCGGGTGAGAGTTCGTATCCGAAGGCCGGCCGTGCGTAGCCCAGCGGGTGTGCCCAATGCCGATGACCCCGTCGCTGAAGTCGCCGTTGACCTTGCCTTCGAGGTTCGCCAGACGGCCCTGGCTCTTTTCAACCCGCGCCGTGCCGCTCTGAATCACCGCAACACCCGCGGAGTCGTAGCCTCGGTACTCCAACTTCTTCAGACCCTCGATCAGAATGGGCAGAGCCGGCTTATGGCCGATATATCCAACGATGCCGCACATGCGTGTAGGTCCTCCTCGCCTGATAAAAATGCAAAAAGCCATGCCCACAGAACCCACCGGAAGTGGGTGCAATCGTGGACACGGCTACCAAGGGCAGCTTTATGCCTGCTGCCCGCTTATTAGGCGAATACCAAAGTGCGAGACGAAAAAGCCGTCTCGTACCTCACCTGACTCCTTTGTCCCCGAAATCACTCTCGGGATTTGTAGAGCCGTTAACGGTTGTGAGCAACCGGGGGTCACCCGCCGAAGAATCCGAGATCCCCCACCTCGTCGACTTGCGCTCAAACCGTTGCTGCGCAAGCCCTGGCGCTATATTTCATTCACCGTGTCCTTATGCAGTTTTGCGCAACCCCGGCGCCCGGCCATTGTAGGGCGAAATTCCCCCTTTCACAGCATTTGGAATAACTCTCATCACTATACGCAACCGTGCCGTTACGCGTCAAGGGAAAATACAGGGGATAGGCAAGGCGCCCATCCCCACCCCTGCTTACGGTTGAAACTTGAGCACAGGCGCCACGGTAAACAGCTTCTGACCATCGACCTCAGCGGCCGAAATCGGCTGACTCCACTCCTGCTGATGCAGCACGGCGGGCCGGCCGTTCATCCACAGCTGAACCGACTTGACGCCGGGAATCCGCGTCAGAGAGTAAACGAACGACGCCTTGATCTTTGCCAGATCCCCGGCCTGTGTCTTGGCCAGTTCCGGCGACAGGTCAACGGTCGCGACACCGGTCGCACTGTTGAAATTGACGCTCAGCACCTTGGTGCCTGCCGGTACGCCACTGAATAACTTCAGGTCTTCCGGGGCTGCCACAATCAACTCCGACAACCGCTTAATCTGCGACGGAGTCTGCTCCACCAGCACCTCGACCGGCTGGAGTGTGTCGGCAGCCTTCAGCCCGTCGGCGTAGTAGATCGTCAGGAGCGCGGTTTTCGCGGCCCCGCCCGACCGGTCAATATGGCTGCGCTTCGCCGCGATATCTTTCGCCGGGTCGGCGGGCGCGGGCGCCGGGGTTTGCTGCGTCGCTTTGGGCGCCTGAACCGGCGCCGCCGGTGCCTGGTTCTGCGCAGGCGGTGCGGCGTCCCCCGTTTTGGGCGCCGTCACTGCTCCCTTCCCCTCGGGCGTGGCTTCCGCCGCCGGGCCATAGTTCTTCACCCAGTAGCCGAGGCCAAACACCACAAGCACCCCGAGCAGAATCAGCCCGACGGGCCCCGTAAGGACCCGCCCCAGGCCGCCCGACGAAGCCCGCCGTGACCGGCTCCCCTTGCCGCGACTCCCCCCAGCCCGGTAGACCTTCGTCCGCTGCGGGGGCTTCCGGTTGGAGACCCTTGCCTTACTGGAGTTCAGCGTGAATCACATCCTTGATCTGGCGGGCCATCGTGCGAATGTCGTCCAGCGCCGGCCCTTCGAGCATCACCCGAATGAGCGGCTCCGTGCCGGAGGCCCGTACCAGAACCCGCCCCTGGTCGCCCAGGGAGTCCTCGGCCTGGCGAATGGCCGCAGCGATGGCGGGATTGCTGTCCCAGCCTTCCTTGCTCTTGACCCGAACGTTCTCCAAATGCTGCGGCAGCCGCTGCATCTGCCCGGCCAGGTCCGACATAGGCCGGCTGCCCCGGGCCAGAATTGAAATCAACTGCACAGCGGTCAAAATGCCGTCGCCGGTAGTCGAGAACTCGCCGAAGATCACGTGACCGGACTGCTCGCCACCCATGACGTAGCCGCCCTTCTGCATCTCCTCGAGCACATAACGGTCGCCCACCTTGGCCTCAATCAGGTTCACCCCGTGCTTGCGCATCAGGAGCTTCAGGCCCATGTTCGACATGACCGTGACCACCATGGTGTCCTTTGCCAGCTCGCCCCGGGTGTGGGCGTCCAGCGCGCAAATCGCCATAATCTGGTCGCCGTCCACGATCTCGCCGCGCTCATCCACCGCGATGCAGCGGTCCGCATCGCCGTCAAACGCGACGCCCACATCGGCCTGATGCACCACAACCATTTTCTGCAACTCATCCGGGTGGGTGGAGCCGCAGCCACGGTTGATATTCAGGCCATCAGGCGCCGTGTTCAGCGCAATGACCTCGGCGCCCAATCGGCGCAGGATCTCGGGCCCCAGCTGATACGCCGCACCGTGCCCGCAGTCGACCACCACCCGCAGCCGCTTCAGCGACCGCCCGGTACTTACCACATGATTGATATACGCTTCAATAGACGCTTCATCGGTACGGATGGTTCCGAGATCGGCGCCCGTGGGGCGGGGCATGGTGTCTGGCTGTGTCCGCACCAGGGCCTCGAGCCGGTCCTCGGCCGCGTCAGGCAGCTTGAAGCCATCGCGGGAGAAGAACTTGATACCATTGTCAGGCGCCGGATTATGCGAGGCGGAAATCATGACCCCGAAATCGGCCCGCAAGTGCTTGGTGGCAAAGGCCACAGCCGGGGTCGTCACCACGCCCAGGTCGACGACATCGCCGCCCGCCGAGCTAATACCGGCGGCCAGGGCGGCCGAGAGCATGGGACCCGAGCGCCGGGTGTCCCGGCCAATAACTGCCAGTGGGCGGCGGGCGTTCCCTTCAGATGCGATGGTGACGGCGGCGCGACCGAGCGAGAAGGCCAATTCAGGCGAAAGTGCTTCGGTGTTGGCAATGCCACGAACACCGTCGGTGCCAAACATTCTGGGCATCGGCAGTTAGAGCCCCTTTCTTCCGACAATTCCTGTTCAAACCGTATGATGTACCACGCGGCCCGGCCTCCCCTGGAGCAGAAGCGGGCCGCAAGCGATTATGGCGTCGAAATGGTGACCTCGACCGTCGCAGGATCGGTTTCCACAACCGTTATTTGTGAGGGCACTTCAACCTTAACCGGCAGCATGTGCTTTCCGGCGTCAAGCCCCTCCACATCGACATAAACGACGACCTGACCGGCGCCGAGCGGGTTGACCAGCGAATGCAGGCCGCGTACCCGCACCTGCACAGCGGTGACAGATGCAGTCACTTCACCCTTGCCAAACGTGCCGCGCACCGTCAGCGGCAAACCCTTGATCAGACGGTCTTCGGTAGCTTCACGCATGGTTACCGTCACATTCACCGTATTCGTGGTGACGGTCGTTCCCTCGGGGGGTATCAGCTTCACTTGTGTGGTGAAGGTCGTCTTCTTCCCCGTCACATCGATTGGCTCCGTCTCGATGATTGCCTGCTCGGGCAGTTTGCCGCCCAGCACCGCGGCCCTGACCTGGAGCGCATCGGGCTCAACGGCAAGGCTGCCCACTTCCATACCGACCGGCGGCGTTCCCTTCACCACAGGTTTCACGGTAAACGTTTTACCGGGCGGCTGTTCGGTCCAGGTCAGCAGCACATCGACCGTCTGGTCCGGCAAATTGACCGGCTTGCCATCGGCGTCGGTCGCAACGACCTTTTTGGTCACCTTCTCAAGGCCGGGGACCAGGTCAGCCGGTTCCATAATCACCCGGGCGCCGCGCACAGCGTCCAGCAGGACACTGCTGCCGCCCAGCATTACCTGGGGCACCGCCGGCTTGGCCGTCCACAGCCACTCCCGGTCGTCCTGCACCTTCACCGACGAATCCGGCACAACGATGACCGAGAAGATTGCCTGCTCCATTTTGACCAGTTGGACCGGCACCGTACGCGGCGTGGCCGAGTAGCTCAATTTCAGATTGGACGGCCCGGATACCTGCACTTCAACATCATGAGTGCGCCCCGGCTCTGTGATTTTCGAGTAATCGACCTTCGCCGTGATCTGATCCGGCCGGAGGCGTTTCACCAATAAGTTCTTGCCATCAATGCGAACGGTTACGACCCGCTCCCGGTCCTTCGGTCCCTCAACCAGTTGGAAGTCAGCATGGTTAATGACCTGCAGCGGGACTTCCAGCACCCGCGAATCTTCGCTGGTGTACTGACGAATAACCATGACCCACAGCAACAAGGCCAGCGCCACAGAGAAAACCTTAAGCCACGTGGGGTGACGCAATAACCGCTCCATCATGATGCGGCCCCCCAGTTGAAGAAGCCACGATTGCCGGTCGGTTTATTCGCCTCCAGCAAAGAGGTGAGCATCTCGCGGAGCGTCTTCTCATCGAGGTGGCGAATCAGCTTGCCGCCCTGCGCCACCGAAATTGTGCCCGTCTCCTCCGAAACGATCACAGTGACGGCGTCCGACTGTTCGGTAACGCCCACACCGGCACGGTGGCGGGTGCCCAGGTCATGTGCCAGGACCGAGGCCTCGGCCAGGGGAAGCCAGCAGGCCGCGGCTGCAGCCCGGTTGGCGCGAATAATGACGGCGCCGTCGTGCAGCGGCGTCTTTTCCACGAAAATGTTGGTCAGCAGTTCCCAGGTGACAACCGCGTCCAACGCCACACCCGAATCGATATATTCGACCAGACCGGTTTCGCGCTCGAGCACAATAAGGGCGCCCGTTTTTGTACGGCCGAGGATTTCGGCAGCACGAACAACCTGGTCAATCAGTTTGCGCAGTTCCTCGCCCTTCAGGTCTTCGCCGCGCTGCCGGTTAGGCGTAGGCAGGAGTTTGCCCCGACCCAGGTGTTCCAGCGCACGCCGAAGTTCAGGCTGAAAGATGATGGGAATCGCGACCGATGCGGCCACGAAGACATTCTCCAGGAGCCAGCTGATTGTATACAGATCAAGCTGTTTGGCTACCAAGTATCCGATTACCAGGGTAAAGAGGCCGTTAATCAGGGGGACCGCCCGGGTCCCGCGAATGAAGGAGAACAGTTTGTACACTATGTAAGCGACAATGGCAACGTCCAGTACCGTTCGGAAATAGTCCCACTGGCTAAGAATGCCGAATTCGGCCAACGTATCGGCCAGCGTTTTGAAAATGGGCGATCACCTCCCGACGACCGGTGCGCCGCGCACCGCCCGTTCTCTTATGATACCATGCCAGCCAGCTTCCATGTAGAGAAAGAGGGGGCTTTCGCCCCCCCTGCTGTAGATTCTGCCTGATTAAGAATCGATCGATGATGACGTTTCTTCGACAACCTGGGCGGCCGCCTCTTCGCTGGCCGAAGTGTAATAGGCGAGACTCTGCAGTTCAATCGTAAGATCGATATTCTGAACGAATACGTTGGGCCCGAGGCGTAGTTTGGCGGGCGCAAAGTTCAAAATCGCTTCGACGCCGCCCTCCTGCAACTGCTCAGCGGCAGCCTGTGCCTCAGTTGCCGGCACGGTCAGAATGCCAATTTTGATGTTCTGATCCTTCACCGCCTGGCGCAGGTCCGCCATGGGGCGAATGGTAACCCCCATGATCTCTGTGCCAATTTTGGCGGGGTCAGTATCGAAGATGGCGGTGATGCGCACGTCCTTATGCCGGGAGATGCTGTAGCGGGCCAGGGCGTAACCCAAGTGGCCGGCACCTACCAGCGCCGCATGCACACCCTGGTGCAGGCCCAGAATGCGGGCAATGCGACGGCTCAACAGAATCGTATCGTAACCGACACCGCGCGTCCCGAACGCGCCGAAGTAGGCCAAATCCTTGCGAATCTGTTCCGGCGAGAACCCGGTCTTGTCAGCCAACTCAGCCGAGGAGATGATTTGAATCTCCGCCGCCGCTGTTTCTTCCAAGACCCGCAGGTATACCGGTAGCCTCTTGATAGCAGCTTCGGGAATTTTAGGCTTCCGCATGCTGGTACCTCCTCGGCGGACGAGTAGCGATAAGGGTGTCTTGCGATCAAAACACGCTTAAAACTGCCGGTTTATGACAAAGTCGGCCAACACCTGCAGGTCGCTGCGCGTCGCAAGCTCCGGGAGATGCTCCAACTCGGCCAGTGCGTTGTTCAGGTGGAGATCGGCCTGCTGGCGGGCGTACGTAAATGAACCCGCCTCATCCAAAATCGCCTTCACCCGATCGATCTCTGTATCGCCAATGTTGTGGGTTTCAATCATGCGGCGGAGTTCATCCGCATGCTGCGAATGCTTCAGGGCATGAATGACAGGCAAAGTGAGAATGCCGGTCTTCAGATCGCCGGCCACGGGCTTGCCGACCTTGGCGGCGCTGCCGTGAAAATCGAGCAGGTCATCGGCAATTTGGAAGCTGAGGCCGACGCCCATGCCGTAGTTATACAGGGCCTCTACCTGGCGCTCTTCCGCGCCGCCCACTACGCCGCCCAGCCGGCAGCATGCTGCGATCAGGTAGCCCGTTTTCTGAGCAATTCGCTGGTAGTAATCGGCCTCGGTCTGGTTGACCTGGAAGTATGACGCCAGCTGAGCCAGTTCGCCGCGGCTCAACTCGTAAACCACGTCGGCCATGATTTTCACAACGCGAGTATTGCCAGTTTGCGCGAGCATGGAGAAGCCCTTGGCAAACAGGTTGTCGCCGGTGAGCACCGAGACCTGGTTGGACCACTTGGCATTCACGGTCGGGCGCCCGCGGCGGACTTCTGCCTTGTCGACCACATCATCGTGAACCAGGGTGGCCATATGAATCATTTCCACGGCTACGGCAACCGGAATCGCCCGCCCAAGCTGGGCGCCGGGAAACTTGCTGGTCATCATCACCAGTGCCGGACGAATCCGCTTACCACCGGCGTGGAGCAGGTGGGTAGAAACTTCGTCCAACATCGCGTCCTCGGTCGCCAGCGCTTCCTCAATGGCTGATTCCACCTGCCGCAGGTCGTCAGCAATTGCGGAGAATATGTCAAGCGTTTTCACACGGGCGGCGAGTGGCTGAGAGGTCACCTCATCACCTGCTTTGCTTAATGGATGCCCTGAACGGTCGAAAAGCGTGAAGAGGCGTACCTTACGCCATTCTAACCACGCCCTGTCTATTGTACCATGAACCCGAGGCTTGGCAAAGGTTCATGACAAGTAGTATTCCCGACAGGAGGAATGCTACGTGGGTCCGAATGTAGGAATCATATGTATATGACGGAGGGACGCAGCATGCGGGAACGGTTAACGGAAGCGGCCAGAGCATTTGCTCCGTTGCTCGTCGAGTGGCGGCAATATCTGCATGCCCACCCGGAAGTAAGCTTCGAAGAGTACCAGACGACCGAATGGCTCGCCGCCCGACTCGACGCCTGGTCGATTCCCTACACCCGCCCCACACCGACGGGCCTTGTGGGCGTGATCGAAGGCAGCCGGCCCGGCCGGACCATTGCCGTGCGCGCCGACATTGACGCCCTGCCCATTACCGAAGAGACCGGCCTGGCCTGCGCTTCCACCCGCCCGGGCGTCATGCACGCCTGCGGGCACGACGGGCACACGGCCATTCTGCTGGGCCTCGCCAGGTTCCTCGCCGAGCACCGGGATTTCCCGGGCCGGGTCAAGCTGCTCTTCCAGCCGGCCGAAGAGAAAGCGCCGGGCGGCGCGAAGGCATTCGTGGAGGCTGGCGTGCTCGACGACGTGGCGGTCTGCATTGGGCTGCACCTCATGTCGGACATTCCCATTGGCCAGGCGGGCATTCGCGAAGGCGCCCTCATGGCCAACTCCGACGCCTTTACCGCCCGCATTCAGGGCCAGGGCGGCCACGGGGCATCTCCTCACCAAACGATTGATGCAGTCATGGTGGCCTGCAACGCTGTCGTTAACCTGCAAACAATCGTGGGCCGCAAAGTTGACCCCATTCAGCCGGCGGTGGTGACCGTGGGCGCAATCCATGCGGGCACGGCGTTCAACATCATCGCAGACAGTGCGGAACTGAAGGGCACGCTGCGCTCCTTCGACTCACAGGTGCGCCAGCAGCTCCAGGACGAAGTCCAGCGCACCCTGGAAGCCACTTGCGCCATGTATGGCGCCAAGGCGGAGATTACCTGGAACATGGGCTACCCGGCCCTGGTCAACCACCCGGAAATCACGGCGGTCCTGCGGGCAGCAGCAGAAGAGGTGCTTGGTCCCGACCAGGTATACGAGCCCCGTCCGACCATGGGCGGCGAGGACTTTGCTTACTATGCCCGCAAGGTGCCCAGCGCCTTCCTGTGGGTCGGCGCCCGGAACCCGGCGGTTGGCGCCGAATGGGAGCACCACCACCCCAAGTTCACCATCGACGAAGCATCGCTCCCCATCGGCATGGAGATTCTCGGTGTAGCGACGCTCCAGCTCCTGTCGGAATAGCAAAAAGCCGCCCACCGGCCTTGAACCGGGGGCGGCTTATTTTACGACACGCAACGGACGGCGTTCTTCTGCATCTTCGCAGCCGCTTCGGCAGCGGTAGCCAGGCGCAGGAGTTCGCGGGGAGACCTGGCCTGACCCGGCACACCCGACACGCCGGTGCTGATGGTGACCTGAATGCTCCAGTCGCTTTCACGAATGACGTGCTGCGCGATGACAGAACGGATGCGCTCTGCGAGCACCGCCGCCGACTCGATATCGGTTTCGGGCAGCAGCACGACAAACTCCTCACCACCCCACCGGGCCACGGTATCGGTCCGGCGTGTGTTTTGGCGGATCTGCCGGGCTACGGCCTTCAGGGCCTCGTCACCCACCAGGTGGCCGTACTGCTTGTTGACCGTACGGAAATCGTCCACATCGATGAAGAGCAGACTGAGCGGGCGGCGGTAGCGCACGGCCCGTTCCCACTCCAGCCGGAGGATGCTCTCGAACGGCCGCCGGTTAAAGACGCCCGTCAGTTCATCGCGCTCGGCCATTCGCCGCAAGTGCCGCATGTAACCGCCGAGTACCCACCCGAGAACGGCCAGCATAAACGCGGCCACAACCCAGCCCGCGTTCAGTCGGGCCAGGCCATAACATATGGCTGCTGAGGCAAGTCCGATCAGGGCCCCGAGCCAGCGTTCGCGCAATGCAGTCCCTCCTCACGCGGGGTCTGCGTTTAAGCACATGCTATATCAGAATAAACTTCTCATGTCCCCCACCCGTTGTCAAGGCCATTGTTGGTATCTTCACGCATGCATTTGTTCTTACGGCTCCTCCGTCTTGGTAAGCGCCATTAGCTGCCGCATGCGGTGCGCAATGCCGGACTTTCCAACGGGCGGGTGGCACATTTCGCCGAGTTCCTTCAGGCTGGCGTCAGGATGATTGATGCGCAGCATGGCAAGCTCCCGGAGCGCTGGATTGAGCAGCGCAAGCCCCCCGGTTACTGACAGTTGCTCCAGCGCCTCAATCTGGCGGTGGGCCGCGTCCACCGTTTTGGTCAGGTTGGCCGTTTCGGCGTTTACCTGCCGGTTGACGTGGTTGCGCAGCTCCTTTTTGGCGCGGATATCTTCATAACGAAAGAGCGACTCATTCGCACCCACTACGCCGAGAAACCGGGAAATGTGGTCGTCGTCCTTCAGGTAGAGCACCATACTGTCCTTCCGGTAGTTCACACGCACGGGAATGCCGTAGCCAAAAAGCATCTGCCCCAGGGCTTCGGCAGCCTCGGTTTCGGTGGTGGTGAACTCCAGATGGTGCTGGCGCTCGGGGGAAGAGACCCAGCCCGTGCCCAGGAAGGTGCCGCGCAGGTAGGCCCGCCGGCAGTGGTCATGGTGCAGGAGTGACAGGTTCGACCAGTCTGTGAGCGTCCCGGACCGGGTCAGCACGCCTGTCTCTTTCAGTAACTCCAACAGCCCCGGCTGCGGGGGGATTCGCACCTGGTACATCAGGTTTTTCCGAAGCCTTCGGCGGCGCAGGACCCGCACTTCGGTCTGCATGCCGGGGAACGCCGCCTTGACCAATTTGATCACCTTGCGGGCGACGGGAGCGTGGTCTGTGGAAACGGTCACCGAGAGCCGGTCGGCACCACCAATGCTCACCCGCCCGCTGGCGCGCAAAATGGCCGCCAGCTCCATGCGCTGGCAGCAGCCGAGTTCGGGCAGGCTGTGGGCCAACTCATCCTTTACTTGCGACGAAAACGACTGCTCTTCCGCCACCGCTCATTCCTCCCGGCCCTTTGGCTGCCCGTAGGAGCGCCGGAACTCCCGGAACATCCGGTCGCGCTCCTCGGCCGGAATGATGATGGGCGTGCCCATCTGCCGGGCGAGGTAGTAAATCATGGCGGCCTCCTCCAGGGCGACGGCTGTGTTGTACGCCTCCCGGAGGGTGCGCCCGACGGCCAGCACACCATGGTTCTGCAAGAAGACGACCAGGTCCTCGGTACCCAGGGCGGTTACGGCGGTTTCGGCCATCTCCTGGGTGCCGCTCTTGGCGTAGGGGGCGCACCGAATGGTGCCGCCCACGACCATGGCCAGTTCGGTGGAGATGACGGGCATGTCAATGCCCAGACAGGCAAAGGCCGAGGCGTAAATCGAGTGGGTGTGAACAACCGCACCCACGTCGGGGCGCCGCTGGTAGGCCAGACGGTGCATGGGGGTCTCGGTGGAAGGGCGCCGGGCGCCGTCAATGACCTGGCCTTCCAGGTCGACCACGGTAATGTCTGCGGGGGTCATGGTCTCGTAATCCATGCCGCTCGGGGTAATGGCAATGTGGGCCGTACCCGGAATTCGGCTGGAGATATTGCCCGACGTCAGCTTGACCAGCCCGTCGCGCATCATGCGGCGGGCGGTTTCACAGACCGCCCTGCGCGTCTCCTCGTACAGCATGCTGTGCGCCTCCTCGGAATCGTCCCGGTCCGTATAGTGCGGTAAAGCCGAAGGCGAGCCAGGTGTCAGGATGCTTGGCGGCGGGCTCGCCGCCTGCGAGCAGGGGCAGGCCCGCTTCCCGGGTGGCCTCCAGCGCCCGGCGCAGCAGGACCTGCACGCCGGGATGCTTCAGCTTCGGCCCGGGCCCGAGCCGGTCCAGGTCCAGCGCCACGCCCGCCGTGTCGCGGGCAAAGAGCGGCACGGCCGCCAGGTCGTCAAGCCGCCGCACCAGGGCGATGGGCGGGCGCCCCACCTTGCGGGCCATGCGCGCAACCGCCTCGATATCGCCATTCACATAGCAAACGGGGATTCCGTTGATCTGGTCATGCTCCAGCGCCCACCAGCGGGGCGCCGGGGCGTCAAGCACGACCCGTGCCTGGTCGATGGCCACCCGCCTGCCCGCCCAAGCAGGGCCAAGCTGAGGCACGCCCCACACCACGGGGCCGTCGCCGAGCACGGGCGGCTCAACGGGCGAGGCGACCAGGGCCGGGCGCCCGCCCAGGTCGAGCAGTTCCACCGGCGACAGGGCGTCAGCGGCAACCACCGCATCGGGCGGCATGACAAACGGCGCCAGGCGCCCGGCCAGCCAGCGAACCGCCGTCTCCAAGTGCTCTTTGCGGTCATAGAGCTCCGGGCTCCGCCCCAGGACGGCGGCCACCGTGCGGGCCGCCGCAGCGGCCGCCAAGTCGGCGGTCAGGCCCTCGCTGTCAATCAGGGCGCAGACCCGCCGGCTCCAGGCCTCCTCCAGCAGGGCTTCCTTATAGCCCTGCAACAGCATACGCCCCTCAAGGTTCGGCTGCCGCTCGGCCCAGCGCTCCAAATCGGCCACGGCCTGCCCCAGGGCGGCCCGGAAGAGCAGCACTTCGCCCGCCCGGTCCGCCGTGTGGCCCGGCGCGGCGCCGTCACCAGAACCCTGACCCCGGTCCCCACCGAGCCAGACCACCGTGCCCTCGGCACGCCCCGGCCAACACCCTGCCCCCACCACGGTCTGCATCTACCGCATCTCCTCCCGGTAGTTCCGTTCCTGCAATCTCTGACGCAGCAGGAAAAAGTCCCACGGGGTCCGCTCCAGGTGCACCCGCCGGTCCAGGAAGAGCCGGGAAATGTGCCAGCTCAACCGGTCCGAATCATGCCGCAGATACTCCTGGTTCTGGCCCAGCAGATTCACCTGGACCACATCGACCCCGAGTCGTTGGACTTCCTTCACGTCAATCGTCACGGGTTCGGCCTTACGAGAGCGATACTTGTTCAGCGCTTGCTCCGGAATAGTCGCGTTGTTAACCAGTACAGTGTTGATGATGCCGTACCCCGCATGATCAATCAGCGCCTTCACATGCTGGGACACCGTAAACCCATCCGACTCGCCGGGCTCAGTCATGATGTTGCATACATAGACCTTCAAAGCTTTAGAGCGCCGGATCGCATCCGCCACACCGGGCACCAACAGGTTCGGAATGATGCTGGTAAAGAGGCTGCCCGGCCCCAGCACAATCACTTCGGCCTCTTCAATCGCCCGCAGCGCATCGTCCAGCGGGCGAATGGGGCCGCCGGTCTCCTCCGGCTCAACCCGCTCCAGAAACACCCGCCGAATCGGGCTGCCCACCGTGCCAATAATCGATTCGCCCGTCGCCACCTGGCCGTTGGCAAACTGCGCCTTCAGCACCACATGGTCGAGCGTGGAGGGCATCACACGGCCGCGAATGGCCAGAACCTGGCTGCACGCCCGCACGGCATCGTAGAAGTTGCCCGTGGTCTCCGTCATCGCCAAAATGAACAGGTTCCCGAACGGATGCCCCGACAGCCCGCTACCCTGGTGGAACCGGTACTGGAAAAGCTTCTCCATAAGCGGTTCGGTATCGGCCAGGGCGACCAGGCAGTTGCGAATGTCGCCCGGGGGCAGAATACCAAACTCGGTGCGCAGCCGGCCCGAGGAGCCGCCGTCGTCGGCCACCGTCACCACCGCGGCCAGATTCGCCGTGTACTGCTTCATGCCACGCAGCAGCGTTGGTATGCCCGTGCCGCCGCCGATGGCCGCCACCTTAGGTCCCCGCAGCAGGTACCGGCGCTGGTAGTAGGCCTCGGCCATCCCCTCGGCGGGAATGGTCAGCGTCTGCAGAACCGCCCGCACCACCCGCACCACACCATAAATCGTCAGCACCGTACCAATCAGCAGGCCGACCAGACCAGCCACCATCGGCCCCCAGTAGAACATAGCAGCGCTATATGAGATGTTCTCAAACAGCCACGCACCGATAATGCCGTACAGGTTGATGCGAATGGCCAGCGAAATGCCCAGACCCAGCAAGAAGACACCAAACACGGAGACGAAAAGCCACCGTTTCAGGCCCAGACCTGGCAAGAGCCAACGAAGATAACGCCTCATTTAGGCTTCCTCCCGCACCGGCCCCTGCCTGGGCTCGTGATCGGAATCGCCTTCCTCGCCGCCCTCGTCGGCAGCCTCGGCGCCAGACTCGTCGACAACCTCCAGCTCGGCATCCACGTTCTCGTCATCCTCGAAGTCGAGGCCGAGGTCGGCCTCCTCCAGCGTATCGGGCGCCTCCTCCTCCAGGGTGGGCAGCGCCTCCATGAGGTCATGGTGCGACTCGTCCTGCAGCTCCCGGGGGGCATCGCGGTGCTCCACGCTTACGGAGAAGCCACGTTCCCGAATCCACTCGCCCAGTTTGATGGCGATGCAGACCGACCGGTGCTGCCCGCCCGTGCAGCCAATCGCGATGGTCAGATGCGACTTGCCTTCGGCCAGATACTGCGGCAGCAGGAACCCGACCAGGCTGGTCAGCCGCTTGAAGAACTGCTGTGTAACGCCCCACTTCATGACGTAGTGCTGAACCGCCTGCGTCTGGCCGGTGAGCGCCTTCAAATCCTCCACGTAGTGGGGATTCGGCAGAAAGCGCACATCAAAGACCAGGTCCGCATCCGGCACGCTGCCATGCTTGAAGCCGAACGACACCATGTTGACGTGGAGGCCCAGCCCCTCGCTCTCCACCGTAAAGAAATCGGCCAGCTCACGGCGCAGTTCGGCGACCTTCAGCTTGCTGGTGTCGATAATCTTGGAAGCCCGGCCCCGCAGCTCCTGCACGAGCTTCCGCTCCTTGCGAATGCCCTCCATGAGCCGCCCCTGCAGCGCCAGGGGGTGCCGCCGGCGCGACTCCTTGTACCGGGAGACCAGCGTGGCGTCAGACGCATCCATGAACAGAATTTGAGAGGTGAAGCCGGCCTTCTCCAGTTCATCGAGCGCTTGCACGCTGTTGCTGAAGAAAGTGCCGCCGCGAATGTCTATGCCCAGGGCGAGACGGTTCAGCTTACCTTCCGTCTGTACATAGAGCTCTGCCATTTTCGGCATAAGCGCCGGCGGCAGGTTGTCGACACAGAAAAAGCCCAGATCTTCGAGATACTTGATCGCCTGAGTCTTGCCGGCGCCGGACATACCGGTCACGATCACAAGCCGCATACCTTGTTTCATACGAGATCACACTCCGTTGCCGGTCCGCTGAAATCAGTGTGGATTTCGCTTCCGGCGCAGGGTTCTCCTGTTGACAGGCCGGGAGCTAATGGATCTTGCCCTGATTCGCCCAATCAGTGTAGTAGCTGGGCTGGCGACCTGTGCGCTCCTGGCGGCCGGTCCGCCCCTGCCCCGTCTGGTCAAGCGGGCGCTGCTCCGACCACTCCGCCCACTGCGAGCGGCCACGCTTTTGGCGCAGCCATTCGAACAGGCCGCCGCCCTCCAGGTTCAACACCTGCTCCGGCCCCAGGCCCGCTGCCCGGGCCACAGCCAGCCCCCGCGCCACGTTGCCCACAGCATCCGGCGCATGCGCATCCGAATTGATGACGAACCTCGCGCCCTCGGCGGCCGCCAACCGGCAGAACTCCGCGGTCATTTCATGGTGGCGGGCGTTGATCTCCAGGGCGGTATTCCGAAAGGCACACGCCCTGGCCAGTTCCACCGTATCAATATCGAGATGATAACCAGGATGCGTGACCACATCGATATCGTTACGAAGCACCGCCTCGATGACGGCCCTGGTGTTCGCCACCCGGGCCCGCTTACGGTAGCCGGGGTTCACCTTGGCGTACCAGTTGGCGCCGGTCAGGGCCAGCCAGTCCTTCCCGGAGCGGGGGAGAATGCCCGGGTGGAGCCCCGCCAGCACAATGTCCAGTTGGGCCCGAATCTCCAGCGGCAGGTCCAGGTGCCCCCGGGCCGAGGTAATGTTGCACTCCGCCCCCGCCAGCACCTTGAGACCCATGGTGCGGCGGTCCAAATTGCGGACCTCGGCAATCATGCGGCGAAACGCATTGATGGAGGCGCCCACCCAGGGGGCGCTCCGGGGCCCGTGGTCAGCGATTGCCACCGCCTGCAGCCCCCGAATCATGGCAGTGGTCACGTTGTCGTACACGCTGCCTTTTCCATGGCTGAAGGTGGTATGCGTATGCAAATCGGCGATAATCTTCACCGCGCCGCCTCCTTTGGCTGTAGTATTCCTCGGGCTGGAAAGGATTTGTGTCAACCCTGTTGAAAAACAATGGAAAGATTGACGACAGCGTCCCGGAGGGAAAGCTATGCGGCTGCTCGGCGCCCTGTATCTGACCATCGCCGCATCGATCTGGGGCGGTATGTACGTTGTGTCCAAGTATGTGCTCGAATACGTTCCCCCGCTTACGCTGCTGGTCATGCGGCTGGCCATTGCGGCAGTCATTTTCGGCGGACTGGCCCTGTGGCGTCGGGAGTGGCGGGTGGCCGCCCGCGACCGGCTCCTGCTGGCCTCGCTCGGGCTGATTGGGTTCACCCTGTCGCTGGGCCTGCAGTTCTGGGGCACCAAGCTTTCGAGCGCGCATAATGGCGGGCTGATCACCTCTGCCTCGCCCGCGTTCATCGTCCTCTTTGCGTTTTGGCTGCTGAAGGAGCGTTTGTCGGTCTGGAAGCTGTCCTCCCTGGGCCTGGCCACGGCAGGCGTGCTGGCGGTGGTTGGGCCGGAGTCGGGGGGCGGCGGAGGCGGCGCACTCGGGCTGGGCAACCTATGTCTGGTCGGGGCGGCGGTCACGTGGGCGCTGTACACGGTGCTCGGCAAGGTCGCCACCGAGCGGTACAGCAGCCTGACGGTCTCGCTGTATGCCACCCTGGCGGGGCTTCTCTTTACAGCCCCGGTGGCCTGGGTAACCGAGTGGGCCGCTGGTGCGCCGGCCACCCTGCCTTCAGCCCCGGCCCTGGTCTGGTGGGGCGTGGCGTACGTAGGCGTCATCTCAACCGCTGTTGCCTTCTACCTGTGGGTGCGCGGTTTTTCCATGGTCGATGCGGGCACCGGGTCGCTTTTCTTCTTTGCGCAGCCCCTGGTGGCGGCCGTTTTGGGCGCCGCACTGCTCGGAGAAACGCTGCACTGGTACTTCTTCCTGGGAGCGGGTCTGATTTTCGCAGGCGTGGGTCTCTCCGCCCTGCAGAGGAGTGGTGGCCATGGAACGGCCGACCATCCGGCATCATCTCGCCGAGCGTGAGCTGCGGTCACTGAACACCGATGAGTTCCTGGCGTTGCTGCGCGAGGATATCCGTGAGTTGGACGCGCTCATCGCAGCCCGGCGTCCGGCGCCCAAGGGCCAGGAGAAAAAGGGGCGTCAACACCGCTCCGCCAAGGAAGCGATCGACGAAGTCATGGGCGCCGACGATGAGCCCGAGGCGGTCAAGATGCACAGCGTTACGTGCTGCAACCACCACATGGGCGATTTCCCGCCCTGGGCGCGGGTGCGGTGCCCGTTCTGCAATGAATGGCATCGGGTGGGTGATTTTCCGGTCGTGTAACCAGGCTCCCCGGGCAACCGGGGAGCTTCTCTATTTGAGTTTGACGAGGATCGCCAGGGCGAGCAGGGGGGCTACCACCATGTCCTGGGACTGTTTCCTGCTAGGACTGCTAAGGGGCGACCCGTACCTGCCCTGCGCCGCCCCCCCTGCGCCGCCCCCCTGTGCCGCCCCCCTGCGCCGCCCCCCTGCGCCGCCCCCCTGTGCCGCCCCCTGCGACCACTTTTGCATGGAGGCACCGGCAATGTGCGTGCGCGGATGGGCGGAGGAAGGCGAAAACCCTGTTTTGGAGGCCTTTTTGTGCCCTCCGACCATCCGCGCTCGCTTCTGACGGAACCCCGCGTGCAAAAGTGGGCGATAAGACAGCCCGACGTCATCAGCGCCGGGCTGTCTTTTTCAATCTAAGGCTCGCTGAACGAGATCTGCCCGCCGTAGGTTTCAACGGGGGCAGACATCCTGATCGCAAGATGCACCCGGTCGCCAGGCCGGCTGCCTTTCGGAAGCACCAAGCCGCCAAACCTGCCTCCCCAGTCCCCCGGCCGGATGCGGTCATATCCTGCCCTCGGCTGGGTCCCACCAGGCAGGACCCCGTGGGACTCAGCAAAACGCCCGCCCACTTCGCTCCCCTGGTACACCCAAAGCGCCGCCGAGCCGACGCCGGGGACATCTGTCATCCGAGACGGGTGATTCGCGTTCGGCTGAAATGCCGGGTCGGCGTAGAGGAAGAGACAGAAGAGGAACGGGCCGCTTTGGAACTGTCCGCCGCCGAGGGCTTGCCTGAGGCTGGCAGTCACGTGCTTCCTGGCATCAGTCGGAAAGATAGATGGATCACAGACACGCATCTCGGTACCGGCCGCGGCGGGCGACACCCCGTGTAGGAGCAACGATATCACTAATCCGCCGACGATCACACTTCTGGCAACGGGTCGCAACCCACTTCACCTCACCCCCAGCCTGCACCGGAGCACTCCGGTTGATGCGGGGTTGCGCCGGATCGCCCCCGGATTGCACCGGTGTCGCTCGTGGGGCACGGCAGGATTTCACCGGGGCGCCCCGGGCCCTGCCCGGGATCGCACCCAGCTTCCTCCGGGGCGCCCTCACCTCGCCCCGGGTCGCTCACGGGCCTCCTACGGATTGCCTCGGATTGCCTCGAATCGCCACCGGATCGCCTCACGATCAGCTCAGCATCGCCCCGGGGTCACACAGGGATCAGCCCTATGCCGGACCCGACCCGCCACCCATCGCACCCCGAATGCGTCGATCCACACACGGACTGCCCGCAACGGCGGGCCAATCACCCCTGCCCCTGCTCCCCCGCAGCTGCCTCCTCATCGCCCTCCGATTCCCGGGGCAGCAAGCTCGCATTCGTCCAGCTCCCAAACACCACAGCACCGCCCTCGTCCTCACCCACCTCCGTGGGCATCTGGTACCACACATCGGGCCGCAGTTCAAACTGCGCCGCCTCGAACAACAGCTTCAGCCGCCGGACAATCGGCGCCCTGTGCGCGGACCACTTCAGCGGATACGTATCCGGCTCCCGCTGCAGCGGATCGGCAGGCGGCAGTACCGGCTCCATCACCAGCAGCGTCTCATCGCCCGCGTCCCGGAATGTCACCCGCACCCAGGTCGGGTCGGGCATCCCCAACCGCTCCCGGCACGCCTCCCGAATCTGTGTGCCCGAAGCAGCATTCCCGAACAGACTCCCCGGTTTCCCGACCCGCCACCCGGGCCGGTCACCGTACAATGGATACTGCACCCGATCTCGCGCCACCGAGATCCTCCTGGCTCCCACAAGGCTGCGTCTCGCCATAAACAAAACATCCCCCATCAAACCATTCTCGTATGAAATACGAGTTGGCGAGGGGGGATGTTCGATATCAACCAATGATAACCTTAGCGCCAGACCAGCGAGGCCGCCCCGATCAGGCCGGCATCGTTGCCCAACTCGGCGGGCACCACCTGGACCACATCGGCCGGACCCGGCATCGCCTTCTCGCGAATCACCTTGCGCATGGGCTCCAGCACAAAGTCGCCGGCATGCGACCCGCCGCCGCCGACCACGATCAACTCAGGATTGAGCGCGCCCACCAGGCCGGCCATTGCCAGACCGAGATGCTCGCCCACTTCCCGCAGCACGCCCACAGCCGCGGCGTCACCTTCCCGGGCGGCATAAATCACCAGCCGGGCATCCACCTTGCCGCCCTGCTCGGCGGCCTTCGCCGCCATGTACGGCGCCCGGCCGGCCTCGATCTCCCGGCGGGCGAAGTTCGCCATGGCCGTCGCCGAGGCGACCGTCTCCACGCACCCGCGGCGGCCGCAGTTGCAGGCCGGACCGTTATCCACAGCGGGCATATGGCCGAACTCGCCGGACCAGCCCCGGAAACCATGATAAATCTTACCGTCAAGCACCAGACCGCCGCCCACGCCCGTGCCCAGGGTAATCATGAGGGCGTGGTGGCTGCCCGAAGCGGCGCCGCACCACTGCTCGCCCAGGGCGGCGCAGTTCGCATCATTATCCAGGTACGCGGGCAGGCCCAGCGCCTTGCCCAGCGCCTCCGCGACCTCAACATTATCCCAGTCAAGGTTAACCGCCCGCACCACAATACCGCGGGCAGCATCGCAGATGCCCGGGGCGCCGACACCGGCCCCTTCCAGGTCCGCGACGGTCACGCCGGCCGCATCCATGGCATCACGCGCGGCCGCAGCCATGTTGGCAATAACCCCTTGGGCACCCTTCTGGACCTCCGTCGCCCGTTCGCCCCGTCCGATGATTTCGCCCTTGTGTGTCACGACGCCTACCTTAATGGCGGTCCCACCCAGGTCAATGCCGAGGGCAAGCCGCTTATGCTCGGGCATGTCCGCACCTCCCGCTGTCCATCCGAGAACCCATTATAGGCCGGATGCACCCCGAAAAGAAATAGCGCAGGCAGACCGTTTTCGGTCTGCCTGTGGATTATCTTTCCCCGGTTAGTCCCTCTCGGCGTGGGCCGGTCACGAATCGGCCCACACCTGCCGGGCTACGGCCCCCATTGAGGGGGCCTAGGCCCTCTCGGCGGGGGCCTACGCGTTCCGCCGCAACAACCATACGCCGCCGGCGATCGCCAGAATACCCGCAAGCGATCCCTTGATCGCCTGGACGGCCTGATAATAAACCCGGCTGTCCAGGAAGATCCGCAGCAAATCATCGATCAGCACATTAAACAGGGCCAGAGCACCAAAGCCGATCAACGCATAGCCGATCCAGCGAGAGTTCCACTCCAACTTGAGGTTCTTGATGTCGACGAACCCCTTGTCCTCCACCTCCAGCCCCTGCGACCGCCGGATGTCGGCCTCACGGGCATCGAAGATGCTGAAGAAGATCATCGCCGCTGCGAAGAACCCCGCCAGCTCATCGAAGAGGTTTCCGAAGATGAACATGCCCAGGATGAACCCTACGAGCAGCTGCATCCCCCGCTGGAAGAGGCCCATGTAGAGGTGCCCCAGGCCCGGGAAGATGGAGAGCCAGAACCGGGCGTTGCCGCTGAACTCCCGCGGGGCGGCGGCCGGGCGCCGCACATCGACTTCCATGCAGGGCTTGCAGAAGACCTGTCCGTTTACTTCAAGAGTGCACTGATCGCAGATGGGACGCCCGCACTTGCTGCAAATGGCCTGCACGGGTCGGTCCATGTGGTACGCGCAATTCAATTGAGTCAAGCCTCCTTGGCCGATTTACATAAGTTGAGTGACCCACTGCCAGGCCGCTGCGACATAGGCACCCAGGCCGCCGAAGTAAGCGTTGGCCGCTTCCAGGTAAGCCTGGCTCTTTACCGCCAGCAGTGCGACGGTATCTGACGACTTGTTCCACACATACAGCAACTCGCCGGCGGAGATGACCACCGCCGTGGCGCTCATCGCGTAAGCAACACTGGCGACCTGACGGTGCGACCATCTGCGCCTGATCCATGGCCAGACAACGTTGATCCCCCGGGGCCGTTCCGCCTCAACCCGGGCCATCACCTGCTCCGTGAAGTCGATGGGGAGGGGCGAAGGCTCGCTCATGACCAGCTGCTGGAGTTCGGGGTCGTTCAAATCAAACCCCAGATCCCGCAACTCGACCAGCTCCTGCCAACAAGCTTCGCATTCAGCAGCATGCGCTTCGAATGCCTGCGTTTCGTCTTCAGTGAGCGCCTGATCCAAGTAAGCGTCCCGCAACCGCCGGGCTTCTTCGCACTTCACTGCTGCCACCTCCTTCCGCTTCCGTTAGCACTTTCTTTAACAAGAGCCGGGCCCGATAGAGACGGGTCTCGATCGTCCGGACCGGGGCGTCCAACCGCTCGGCAATCTGCTGATAACTCAGGTGGTGGAAGTGATGCAGCATGACGACTTCGCGGTAATCATCGGGCAGGTCCTGAATGGCCGTGTGCAGTTGCCGGTGCCGGTCGTGGCGGAGCGCCAGGTCCTCGGGACCTTCCTCGGCGCTGGCCACCTCTCGGACGGGCCGTTCTTCGGGGTCGGCGGGCGGTTCCAGCGGCACCTGAAGCGGGCGACGTTTGCGAGCCCGGAGCCAGTCGAACGCCAGGTTGAGCGTCAGCCGATGCAGCCAGGTGGTAAATGCCGCATCACCACGGTACCCGGCGAGGGAGCGGTAAACTTTCAGGAAGACTTCCTGGGCAAGGTCCTGCGCATCCTGGTCGTTTCCGACCACCTGAAACAGGGTGCGGTAAACGCGGCCCTTGTGGCGGTCGACCAGGTCGGCAAATGCCTGCGTATTCCCTTCTTGTACCTGGAAGGCCAGTTGTTCATCAGGCAAGGTAGGCATTTGACACAACCTCTCAGCCGCCGTTCTATCGAGTTGGACGACGAGTTCGCGGGCAACCCTTCAGTTCGATCTACAAAAAGTTGCAGAGAGATTGTGAGGTAGATTTGCAGGTGTTTCTCTCGGAATACGTAATAAGTTTCCGGGTCATGATTTCATCTCCTGCTGGGAGGTCCGGTTGGTGCAACAAGATTCGACACAGACGCCTGTGCAGGGTGCGCTGTTTTACACGGCCAAAGTGTTGTTGTTGGGGACCGTCGGGTTGACGATCCAGGGCTCGTTTGGAAGCTTTGGGTCGATCGTCAACCAGGTCTTGTTCAATGTGGTGCTCGCGCTGGGGTTTGTTTTGTATGACCACTCGCCTGTGCGGTCGGCCTTCCGGCTGCGGCGCATTTCGACGCTGGATGCGGTCAAGGCTGCAGGGCTGGGTCTGGTGGCATTGGCGCTGCTGCAGGTGCTGGGTGTGCTGCTGTCGATGGTTGTCGAGCGGGCAGGCGGTGCGTTGCCCGAGTACTACAACTTTTCCCGGACGCCCTTTGTTCTAGCACTGGTTACGCATGCGGTCACGCCGGCGATTTGCGAGGAGCTGGCCTATCGGGGGTTCCTGCAGCATGCGCTCTCGCCGCTGGGGGCGCGGGCGGCGGTGCTGGTGACGGCGCTGCTGTTTGGGGCGACGCATTTCTCGTTGATCAGGTTGGTGCCCCTGGTGTTGCTGGGGTTGATGTTCGGTGAGGTTGTGCGGCGGTCGGGGTCGGTCTATACGTCGATGATCATGCACCTGGTGAATAACGGCGCAGTGTTGGCGTTGACGTACTATGGTGCGGGGATTCCTTCGCTGGGGGCGCTGGGCTTGCCGGTGCTGGGGGGTCTGGCCCTGGTGCTGGGGTTGACGGCGTGGGGCCTGGTGCGCAGCTTTGGGACCATCCAGGGCGGCGGGGCGACGGTGACGGAGCCGGGCCGGGCGGAGCCGGGCGGCGGTGCGGGGCGCCCCTCGATTATGGCGTTCGTAGCCGTGCTCGTTCCGGCGGTGCTGCTGTATGCCTACGCTGTGTCGTCTGAGCTGACTGCCGTGTTCGGCAGGACACCTTAGCCGGCGCACCCCAGACCACGAAAATGACGGGACCCTGGCCTGCGTCTCTGGCAGGCCAGGGTCCTTTGTTACCCAGCAGCGCTTCCCTGGGGATTCAGAAAGAAAACTCCACGGCGCAAGTGGGTTCAAACCGATATTTTGTTTCGGAAACCCGGTGCTGACGCCCGTTTTGCCGGGACGAAGCCGAGATTGCCGCTCCCTGTCGACAAGGATCGATAAGATTCGCCAAGGGACCCTGTTTTCTGCGGCAACTACAGTCATGTGCATCGTAGAATCAGCCTTAATCCCCGGATTCCGAAAGAGAACATCACGATTTGCCGCTGTCGGTAGGTGATATTTTCTTTCGGAACCGGAACCCCGGTCTGGGTGGGATTCCGCGTCTCGGGGGGGGGGTGCCGGCGCCCGCCCCCGGCGCCCGCTACCGCAGCTCCCACGCCCCCGGCGCCCCGTGCGCCCGGGCCGCCACAGCAAAGTTCGCCATGGCGATCCCGCAATCCAGCGCTTGCTTACTGTCCGGCCCAGCGGGGCACTCGATGGCCACCCCGCCACTCTCGTCCACACGAAACCGCCAGGGCTGGAGGTTCACCGCCGACGGCGCCCACCGGGCCGCCTCCAGTGCGGCCTGCAGCCACGGCGCCCTCACTTCGCCCCGGACGATCTCCTCCAGGGGCTTTCGCTTGCCGTACCCCGGTGTGATCCACTTCAGCGAGGCATCGTGCAGGCGCCGCAGGCCGGTCGTTTCCGCCGGGCGCCCGACCGGGGAAATGCAGAGCACCTCTTCCCCCTCGGCAAGCTCGGCAAACTCGCCCACGGCCGCCCGGCGGAAGGCCCCGGCGACCCAGCAGGTCGACAGGCCGCGGCTTACGGCCTCGAGCACAACCTGTTGGCCAAGGTAGCCCAGGGCAGGGGCGTGGCCCGAGTCGCTCTTTTGGGCGATGAGGGCCACGAGGGCCGGGGCCCCGGCTATGCGGCCATAGCTGCCCACCAGGCCCCGCATGATGCGCTCCAGGGCCCGGTCGCCCTGGATGAGGACGTGCCGGACCCGGGCGGCGCCGAGGCGCTCGGGCCGCAGGCCGGCGAGCGACGAGGCGTCGTCCGGAGCCAGGGGCGTGCCATCGTATGTCCGCACCGAATGGCGTGCGAAAATCGCTTCGTTCCAGCGAGAGGCCCCATCCCCGACAAGGGAGGCGGGCCCCGTCCGCCATACTGCAAGTGTTGTCAGTGCCACGTTGTATATCACCCGAATGTGCGCAGAATGGGTTGCCCTTCGTACCGGAGTGCATCTTCCACCATGGGGCGGGTGCGGTCCGGCAATTCCTCCGGCTCCAGCCAGCGAAACTCACTGTGCTCGTGCGAAAGCCGTACCTCGCCGCTCACCAGCCGGACCCGGAAAACCGCCACGTACGCACTGTTGTGCGCATGGTAGTATATCCCCGTCAGCCCATCAACCGCAACCTCGACGCCAAGCTCCTCCCGGCACTCCCGCAACACGGCAGCGTCCAGGTTCTCCCGGCGGTCCAGCCCGCCCCCCGGCAACATCCATCGATCAGCATAACGCGACCGCAAAAGCAGCACACGGCCCCGTTCATCCTGAATGACGGCATGTGCCGCCAATTTCCGGGGATTCAGCTTCATCACCAGGTCATAGGCGATCTGCACAAGCGTGAACCACTTTTTCCGCAGGCTCATGACAGCATCTCCTTCAGACGGGTGAGCTGGCGCCGCAGGGCGTCAGGGTCGCTCATCCCGGGCCGTTCATAAATGGGGCCGGTGCCGCCGTACTCAAGCGTCACCATTTGCGGTGCGGTACGCTCCAGCAGCCACGCCAGCAGTTCATAATCCGCCGCCTCAATTTCGCCGTGGCTGTCGTTGAGCTGCCCATCCGGCCGGCGCCGAATGCCTGCCACATGAATCTCGCGCACCCGGTCCAGCGGGAGGGCGGACGCATATTCTCGAGCGTCCCACCCCTGGTTATAGGCCGAACAGCGCAGATGGGCGGTGTCCAGCATCAGCCCCAAACCGGTCTGCTGCAGCACCGTGCAAATCACATCTGCCTCGGCGGACATGCCTAGAATGTCGCTGCCCTTCCGGTACACCACGTTTTCGCCCAGCACGGGTACGGGCAGCCGCTCCGCGGCCACACGCATCTGACGAACCATGCGCGCGACCAAGTCGTCACTGCCCCGGTCGGCCTTGCGCGTTTCGATATGCATCGCCACGTGCGGGGAGCCGGCGGCAACAATTGCCCGGCTGAGGCGCGCCCAATCCACCGCGTCAAACGCAGCAGGCGCCAGCCCCGCCCGGGGCAGCGTGTGCACCAAACAGGGCCGGAACGGGCGGCACAGCTCAATTTCGGCTTCGAGCGCCTCATCGAGCGATAGCTTGATCCAATCCACGTCCACCTCACCGTTGCGCAGCAGGTCCAGGAGCGCAGGTGAATAATTGCAGCCTGATTGTGTCATGTTGGCGGAACCTCCCGGGATATTGGACGGCAGGCGCACCGAACGTTACGTCACCTGAATCATAACGATGCGAAGCGGCAATTCGATACGCCGCCAGGGTTGATGATAAAATGGCAGCGGGGGGGATGCATATGCAGTATGTACTAACCTTTAGAGAAGCGGCGGTGGCCGGACCCGCCCGGGTCGGGGGCAAGGGCTGGAACACCGGGCGCCTGGCTCAGTTTGGTTTTACGATTCCCAATGGGTGCGTCGTCAATGTTGATGCCTATTGGGATTTCCTTCGTTCTAATGATTTGATGTCTGATGTGGATGCCCTCGCCACCCTGGCAGCCGAAGATGCGGCTGACGTGGCTGGCGCCGAACGCCTGGCCGCGCTGCGAGCCCGCATCGAGGCGGGCGCCCTGCCCGAGGGCCTGGCCGAGCAAATCGCCGCGGTGCTGTCTCAGGCTGGTGTCCCGGCTGATGCCCCTCTGGCGGTCCGCTCCTCCGCCACCGCCGAGGACTCGGCCACCGCCTCGTTTGCAGGCATTCACCGCTCTTTCCTGAACGTCATGGGTCCAGATGCGCTGGCAGACGCCATCCGGGGCTGTTACGCCTCGCTCTGGACGCCCACCGCCGTCGCCTACCGCCGCAAAATGGGCCTCACCGACCAGCAGGTCGGCGGCGCCCTGGTCATCCAACAACTGGTCATGTCGCTCTACTCGGGTGTTGCGTTCTCGGCCGACCCTGTGACCGGGCGCCGGGACCGGGTCGTTGTCAACGCCGCCTTCGGCCTGGGCGAGGCGATCGTCGCCGGTTCGGTAGAGGCCGACGAATATCATCTACATATTGACCACACGGGACCGGTCAAGCTGGTCGATGGCCGCATCGGACTGAAGCACCATGCCGTTCGACCGGCGATCGATGGCGGCACATACACCGAGGAACTGGGCGAACAGGGCGCGATGGGCCGCAGCGAGCCTGTCCTGCAAAAGCCCCAGCTTGAAGAGCTCTGCCGGGTGGTCCGGCGGATTCAGGATACCCTCGGCGAGGCCATTCAACCACAAGACGTGGAGTGGTGTCACGACGGCTTCCGCCTGGTCATCACCCAGGCCCGCCCGATTACCGCCCTGCCAGAGGCCACGTTCCCGGCGCTCGCCGGGCAGCCGACCATCTGGTCCAACGCCAACCTCAAAGATGCAATGCCGGGCGTGCAATCGCCCCTGGGCTGGTGGTTCAATTCGCTGACGGTTGAAGTCCTCCTGCGGCAGATTTTCTGGCGCAGCGGCTACGACTTGCCCGAAGGGCTGACCTGGAGCCGCCTGTACAACGGGCGGGCCTATATGAACCTCTCTGCCCTCCAATGGGCCGCCTGGGATGCCTTCGGCTGGCCCCCCGCCGAGACCAACCGGGCCCTGGGCGGGCACCAGCCCGAAATTCTGATCCCCCGGCCCGCCCCCATCTGGTCCAGGCTGGGCCGCCAGCGCTTCGCCCACATGAGCCGGATGGGCCTCCTTCTGCGTCGCTCCGCCCGCACCGCCGAGGGCACATTCAAGAAGGTCTGGGACTGGTGCCGCAACTTCGAGCGTGAAGGCTTCAGCGACCGCTACCACGGGCTCATGTTCCTCAAGCAGCTCTGGGCGGTGGAAAAGCAGCGGCGTGAGTTTCTGCCCGAGACCATGATTCACAACGTAGGCGGCCTCTGGAGCGCCCGCCTTACGCAGCTGCTGGAGAAGCGGCTCCCGGGCCGGGGGCAGGCGCTCGCCTCGGCCCTGCTTGCCGGGGCTGAGGGCATCACCAGCGCCGAGCAGGGCTACCGCATGGTCGAAATCGCCCGGGTTGCGGCCGGCGAGCCGGCTGCACTGGCGTACTTCGAAGACGCCGCCCCGTTCCAGCCCGGCCAGTTCCGCACCGCCCTGCGCGGCACCAAAACCCTCAAGGAGCTCGACCGCTTCCTGGAGGAGTTCGGCCACCGCGGCGTCTACGAAATGGAGATCATGAACCCCCGCTGGTCTGAGGAACCAGACTTTGTCCTGGAGACAATTCGCACGCACCTGCGCGAGGGCCTGCCCGACCGCGACCCGGGCGCCGCCGCCCGCGCCAAGCGCGCCGCTGCCGAGGCAGAAGTGGCGGCGGCCCTGAAATTCTCACCGAGCCTCTCCCTCTACCGCTTCCTCCTGGCCAAAGCCCGGGAAGCCATGCGCCTCCGTGAAGGCGCCAAGTCGGCCCTGGTCCGGCTGGTTCGCCCGGCCCGCCTGGCGGCTCTGGCGGTCGGGCGTTGGCTCACCGAAAAGCAGATGCTCCAGGAACCCAACGAGGTCTTCTTTCTGACCGGCGACGAAATCGCCTCGCTGCTCTCCGCCCAGTGGAATGGCGATGGCATTCGGGAGATCATCGCCCACCGCCTGGCACGGCGGGACGAACTCCTGGCCCTCCCCAACCCTGACGTGATCATGGGCGACCGGGCGGTCGTCAACCTGCGGGCCGGGTCCGAGGGCGGCGGGGCAAACGCCTCCGCCCAGGGCCAAAAGCCGGAAAAAGGCGTGCTCCAGGGCGTGGCCGTCTCCAGCGGGCAGGCCCGGGGCCCGGCCCGCCTCATCAGACATCCCAAAGAAGGCACCGCCCTGCGCAAGGGCGAGGTGCTGGTCGCCCCGTCCACCGACCCCGCCTGGACTCCGCTCTTCCTGCGGGCCTCGGCCGTGGTCATGGAGGTAGGCGGCTACCTGAGCCACGGCGCCATTGTGGCCCGGGAGTATGGCATTCCCGCTGTGGTCAACGTGGGCGACGCCATGAACCTCCTGCACGACGGCCAGCTCCTCCATGTGGATGGCGACACGGGCAAGGTGCGGACTGATAGCAATATGTCACCGGGCGCATAGGATAAGCCCGGAGGTGTTCCCTTCATGCAGCAGCTCTCCCGGAACCTGCGGCAGGTTGAACCGATCGTGCAGCACGGCATTCAGGAACTGCAGGCCGGCGCCCCCTTCGACCATACCCTGCGCGAAATCGCCCTCATGGCCACCCTTGTCGGTGCGGGCATCTCTGTCCGCGAGGCAATCCGTGCCGTCGAGCAGGCCGAGCCTCAGCTCTTGAGCTACGGCGGGTACGAAAGGGCCGAACCCCAGATGCACGGCGGCGTTTACGGCAAGACCGGCGTTGGCATGCCCGTCGGATATGCGAAGCCTATGCCCGCCGGGTACGGCAAGCCCGTAGGTTACGGCATGCAGCCCACCGCCTATGGCAAGGGTGTCATGCCCTACGGCGTTCCCATGGGCGGCATCATGATGGGGCGGTAACAACGAAAAAGCGGGCCTGTCCCCAACCCGGGGAGCAGGCCCGCTCTCATGCTATACCAGCCCCATTCGTTCCAGGGCTTCAGCGACCCCGTCGCCGGGGCCCTCCGTCGTTACGTGGGTTGCCACCTTCCGCAAGGCTTCCGGCGCATGCACCATCGCGAAGCTGGTGCCGGCCCAGGTCAGCATGTCCATATCGTTCATGCCGTCGCCCACCGCCATCACCTCAGCGCGCGCCACCCCCAGGCTCGCCGCAACCGCCGCCAGCGCCTTCCCCTTGGATACGCCGGCCGTCACCATCTCCAAAAACTGCGGATGCGACGGGGCGGCGTTCACCGAGGGCCCCAGCAATGCCTTCACCTCCGCCTGAATGGCGGGAATTCGGGCGGGGTCATCGATAATCAGCAACTTTGTGGACGGCTCCCGCAGCCACAGGAAGAGCGACCCGACCGGATTCGCCTTCACGCCCGCAATGGCCACGTACTCCTGCGTGCGGGGCCCCAGGTCGGGCACAAACAGCTCATCGTTCACATACGCCTGCAAATGGTAGCCGTGGGCCTCGCAAAAGGCCGCCAGCGCCCGGCAGGCCTCCACGGGCACAGGCTCATGGTAAATCAGCCGGCCTGATGGGTACTCCCGCACCATGGCGCCGTTGTAAGCGACCAGGGGCATTCCCTCCAGGCCCAGTTCACGAGCGTACCGGGCGCTGGACTGGTACATCCGCCCCGTCACAATCGCGAAGGCTACGCCCCGCTCCCGCGCCCTGCCAATCGCCGCCTTCGTCCGTTCCGGAATCTGCACATCCTTGCCTACAAGGGTGCCGTCTACATCCAATGCTACGAGTTTGATCAACAGCTAGTCATCCTCTTTGGGATTGAAGATCCCATTTAGTATGGCGCTGGCGATGGCGTACACAATCGAAACCAGCAGCGCATTGAGCGGACCGCCTACGATGAAGCCGGTCACCAACTCGCCGGTCAGATACATCATCAGCGCGTTGATGACCAGGGTAAACAGGCCAAAAGTCAGACACGTGATAGGCAGCGACAGCAGCTTCAGAATGGGCCGCACCGTCAGGTTCAGTACGGCCAGAATGGCGACCGCGATGGCGGCGGCCTCGAACCCTTCCACGGCGAAGCCGCTCAGCACGCCAAACCGTGGCGCCACATAGGCAAGCCCAAGCAAAACCAGCGCATTCAGTGCCCAGGAGACCAACAGACGCAACCGGACCGCCTCCTCTTTGTCCAGGTTTATTTCGCCAGACGTATGGAGATTCCTGTCAGATCTAAAGGAAGGAGCCGGGCCAAGTCCTTGCGTGGACTTGCCCGGCCCGTTGTTAATCCAGCCAGATTTCAAAGCGCTTGTTGCCTTCTGCCGCTTCGAGCACCTTACCTGGCGTGCCGCGGGAGATGGCTTCCAGAATGGCATCCTTGTCGTAGGCACCAAGTTGAATCATCGTACCGGGCAGCTTGAACAGCCACTGCACCATCCCGATGTTCAGCACAAGCTGACCGGCCTTGCTGCCCTCCATGATCATCAACCGCACAACCTTGGGCTTCGGGCGCTTCGCATCGGGCTGCTCCACCGCTTCCAGCAGCTTGGCGGCCTCTTCGGGCGAAACCTTGCCCTCCTGCACCATCTTCAAGATTTGGAGACGCTCGTTGTTCATGCCGTCTCCTCCTCATCCAGCGCCCGCAGCAACTCCTCGGCTTCCTGCGGCGTCAGCTTCCCCTGCTCCACCATCTGCACGATGCGGCGCAACTGGTCGCTGGTCTCCAGCGCCGGGTCGCCTTTGACGGCCCCCATCACCTGGGCGCCGGCCGGGGTGAGCACCGGGGCTTGGGGCGGCGCCAGGTGCGCCCCGGAAAGCGGGCCCAGGCGAATGCCGCCCGAGCCGGCCTCCACCCGCAGTTGCGCCTGCCCGCCGTTCAGCACGGCTTCCAGTTCGCCGCGCTCCTCATGCTTTACCCGCAGGTCAAGGCCCGACCATGCCACCCGCCCCGACGATGCTTCGGCGTACACAGTCACATCCGCCGTGGGCGGCAGGGTAACACTCACCCCGCCGGAGCCGGACGCAACGCCATACGTGCCGCCCGGATGCACCCGCACCAACTCCACCTCAACACCGCCGGAGCCGGTCTCAACCTCCAGCTCCGCCACATCAATCGCCCGCAGTTGGACCGGCCCGCCGCCGTTGTCCACCGTCAAGTTACCGCCCCGTACCCCACTGATGCGGACACCGCCGGACCCGGTCTCCAGTTCGGCCGAGCCAAGCAAATCTTCGACCACCAGGGAGCCGGAGCCGGTCTCCAGGCGCACGGCGCCCCGCACCTGCCGCACCGTTACGGGGCCCGACCCGGTCTCCAGAGAAACCGTACCATTCACGTTGCCAAAGTCCATATCACCGGAGCCCGTCTCGGCAGAGACCGCCCCGCTGATGTTGTGCCCGTGCACGGGGCCGCTGCCGGTCTCGATGCGAGCCGTGCCCACGTTCAGGACCTTCACCGGCCCGCTGCCGGTGTCAATCTGCACGGCAGCGGCTGTGGAACGGATTTCCACCGGCCCGGAGCCCGAATCCACAGTGCAGGCCGTGCCAACGGGCACTTCCAAATCCAACTTGATGGACGGTCCCCCGCCAAGGACCCAAGCCAAGCCGCTGCCCGCCTTGACCTCGACCGTCATAACCCCTTGGTCTTCCGTAACGGAGATGTAATCCGCCACATCCGGGCGGGTGAGTGAACTGGCCGTAAGCTTCACCTGGTGGCTGTCCGGGACACCGGAAATGCGCACCTCGCCATTCTTCTGCAGCACCCGGAGGCCGGCGCCTTCGGTCATTTGATAGATTTGCGTCCAAACGTTCACGTCGGGACCTCCTTCGGTTTAGCCGACGGTGACCGAGCCCATGCCCGTTTTGGCGGCAATGGTCACCTTGACCGCTGCCTGCTCGTAGTTTGCCGTCCGTCCGACGATGTGCTTGTGGCCAACGGTGCGAATATCCCGGTCGTAAATCAGGCCGGGCATCGACAGGTTGATGCCGCCCATGCCGGTGTGCGCCTCCACCTTGAAGCCCACCTCGGCCGGCAGCGTGGCCGTGTCAACCCTGATCGACCCGTTGCCCGTGTGCAGGCGGAAGTTCTGCGACCGGGCGCCCCGGGGCCGGACCTTCATGGAGCCGTTGCCCGTTTCGGCTTCCACCAGCAAAATGTCGCCCTCGATCTCCACGGCGCCGTTGCCGGAGCGAAGAGCCAGGTGCTCGGCTGTGCTGGCGTTGCAAACCAGGTGCCCGTTGCCCGTGGTAATCCGTCCGTCGGTGATGTCGATGCCGTGAACTTCCACGCGGCCGTTGCCGGTGCGGGTATCGACGCTGTACTTGAGGCCCCGGGGCACGTACAGGGTCACGTTCACGGCCAGGTCGGTCCAATCATGCCGCCGGGCCTCCAACTCAAAGCCGGTGGTCGACTTTACGCTGTAGGCATCACGGGCCCGGCTCCGGGCGTCTTCCTCATTGTTGCCCCGGGCCTTCACCAGAATGACAGCCTTCCAGCCCGGCTCATCCCAGGTCTGAATCAGCGCCTTACCGTTGCCCGTCTGAATGCGGAGCGGCACCACGCCGTCGGCGGGGAACTCGCCGGTAAGCTCGTAGGTGAACTCGTAGCGGGGCTCCACCACCTCGGAGAAGGCCGAGGAGACCTTTTCCACGATATCTTCAATAAAGGAGGCCAGGCCGGAGCCCAGGTTGCCTGCGTGGGGCTGGTGCGGCGCCACCGGCTCGATGGGCGGGACCGGCTGAACGGCGGGCGCCCCGGGCGGCGGCGTGGAATGGCCGGCGTGCATGGGCGGCACCGGCGGCAGGGGCGGTGTGGCAGGCGTGGGCGCCATGTGGAACGTAACGCCCGACACCTGGGGCCGGGGCGCTGCCTGCGGAGCGGATGCCGCGGGGGCTGCAGGAACCCCTTGTGTCAGACCGGCTCCCGGAACCGCATCCTTCGCATCAAGGGCCCGGAGCAGCTCCACGCCTTCAGCGGCAGTGATCTTCTTGTCAGCAACCATCTGCAGAATCAGGAGCCGTTCTTCCTGTGCCATCTGCTCCTACGCTCCTTCGCTAGTTGAGAATGCGAATATCGCCGGTCTTCACGGAGACCTCGATCCTTCCGGAACCGTCGCCGACCCGCCCGACCTTGTAAGCGCCCTTTCGCACGGGCTCCTTGGTCTCCACGTTCGGCTGGTCGTTAGCCACAGACAGCTGCACTTCGCCAACGTTGGTCGACAGGTCGTATGCGAAGCCCGCCGTCGGCGCCACCTTCAGATCGACATCGCCGACCTTGGTCAGCAGGTTCCACTGGCCGACCCGCTCGGCGCCCACAACCACCAGGTCGCCGGCCTTGCAGCTAACAGACATGCTCGTGCCCTGCGGCAGCTTGACGACGTAGTCGAGCCGGGATTCCTTGAGTGAAATAAAGCCCGTGGCGGTAATGCTCGGCCGGAGGACCTGCATGATCACTTCGCTGCCCTGGCGGACCAGTTCCATTTGGAAGGCGTTGGCCCGAATGTTGGCATCGGCATCGTCCTCGCCCCAGAACACACCGTGGACGTTCACTTCCATGGCTTCGCCGTCGTAGAACTCAACCTTCACATCACCCACACGGTTGCCCAGCAGGAACCGGTCACCGGGCTGCGCCGGCAGGGTAAAGGTCTGCGACCGCTCCACCGAAACCTTATCGATACAGATGCCGACCTTGACGATACGGGCGGCGTCCCGCATCTGGTCGCCGAGGTTAGCGACACCCAGCGCCCAGCGGTTGGCGTGTTCCTCGGCCCGGGCCTCAAAGCGGCGGGCCTGCTCCCCGGCCCGGCGGGCCATTTCACGGGCCCGCTCTTCGGCCCGCTCGGCGATGCGCCGGGTGCGCTCGTCGGCCTGGCGGGCCCGCTCCACGGCCCGCTCGGCCGTCCGGCGGATCTTTTCCTCCATCCGGGAGACCAACTGATCCCGTGACGGGTCGTTCGTCCGCCGGGCCAGGTCAAGCTCCAGGTCCCGCAAGGTGCCTTCGAGCGACTTCATGCTTTCTTCGACGGCTTTGTCGATCACGGCGCCCAGGTTCTCCAGCCCCAGACCCGAGCCCGTGCCCGCCTGCGCAGCCTGCTGTGCCCGGTCGGCGGCAGCGCTGTGGGCCGCCCGCTCCGAATCATCCAGCGCCTGCAGCAGCTTGTCGGCCTCGTCAGGGGTGATCTTCCCGTCGGCCACCATCTGCAGAATCAGCTTCCGTTCCTCGCTCACTCGTTCACACCGCCTTAGTGCAGGTTGTTGTAGACCCCGTGTAACTCCTTCAGGCTGCGACCATCGGTGCGCGCCTGCTCCACCTGTCCGACCATGCGGTTCCACTGAAGCTCCCGCTCCGCTTCCGCCGGGGTACCGGGCCGGGCCACGCGGGTAATGGATAGTTGGACCCCGGCAAATACGATCGTCATATGGCCCTTCCTCCTTAAGAAGTTCGCTACAAGTTCCGTAGCTGTTTAATAGCGTCCTCGCTGCTCAACTCGCCCCGGTTCAGGGCGTCCAGAATCTCCTTGCGGCGGCCGGCCTTGCCCTGCGCCACTTCCTCAACAGCGGCGGGGTCAACCCGGTAGCCCAGGGCTTCGAGCACCGTGTCCAGCCGCCCCCGCACGGTGGGGTAGCTAATGCCCAGTTCCCGCTCCACTTCCTTGATGTTGCCGCGGCTCTTCAGGAAGATCTCCACAAACTCCAGCTGCTCCTTGGAGAGCCGGGCGAACCGGTTGACCTCGAAGCTCCCTTCAATGGAGGTCTCGCAGTGGCCACAGCGCAGGCGAGTGACCACCAGTTCTTCGCTGCAGACCGGGCACCGGCTGATCATGCGGTTGGCTCTCATTCCTCTTCACCCTTTCATCGGCGACTCGGCCGACCTTCATTTTATTGAACTCCACCTTTAGAATCGTTAAGGTGGTCCTTACACTTCGCATATTATGCGCGATCACCTGGCATCGTCAAGGGGGCTGAATCAAAAAAGTTAAAGGCCCCCTTTCAAATCTCGCAAGGACTACTTTAAAGTATCGCTTCGCCCGGCGCAAACGTCTTAGGGACGAAGGGGTGATCGTACCTTGGGCCGATGGTTGACCGGCATTGTCCTCCTTATGTGGGCATTGGTTTTGGTAGGCGGTGCGTTCCGACCTGGCAGCGCCGCCGCAGGGGTTGGCCCCAGCGTGGGCCAGCAGGCACCGCCGCTGGTGCTGCCTGCCCTGGACGGATCGCAGGTTTCCCTGGCAGATCTGCGGGGCAAGGCGGTGCTGCTCAACTTCTGGGCTTCGTGGTGCGGGCCGTGCCGGCTGGAAATGCCGGAGTTGCAGCGGCTGTCGGCCAGCCTGCCTGCGAATACGGCGATTCTTACGGTAAACACCGAATCCTCGCCGGAGATCGCGCAACGATACCTGCGCGAACTGGGATACAACCTGCCCACCGTGCAGGATGCAGACGGGCGGGCCACGATTGACTACCAGGTGCTTTCGCTGCCCACCACGCTCTTTGTCAGCCCCGAGGGGCTGATTACGGCCCGAGTGAGCGGGCCGCTGACGCACAGCGCCATGGTCTCGTACTTGAAGGCCTCCGGGAGGTGATGCTGCCATGTCGTTCCTGCCTGATGTGATCATGCTGGGGCCGGTGCCCCTGGCAGCGGTGGCACTCACCGGGCTGGCCGGAGGATTGCTGGCGTACTGGCTGACGGGCCGGGCCGCCCGCCGAGCCGGGGCTGCGCCGGACGAGGCGGGCGCCGCGCAGGATATCGTACCCAACCTGTTCGTGGGCGGGGTACTCAGCGCCAAGCTCGTGTATGTATTGATGGACCCGGGCGCCTACCTGGCAAACCCGGGCCTGCTGGTGGTCTTCCCGTACGGCCCGCTGGCACTGCCGGTGGGGCTGGCGGGAGGTGTGGCGGCCGTGGCCTGGGGGCTGCGGCGGCGAAAGGACTGGCCCCGCCTGCTTGACTACGCCGCTGGCCCCCTGGCCACAGGTCTCGCCGCCGCCCTGCTCGGGTGGCGGGCGCCGGGCGCCTGGGCCTTTTCGCCCCTGGTCGCCGCCGCCGCTGCTGCCAGCATGCTGACCGGGGCCGGCGCCACCACCCTCCAGGTCGCTGCCGCCATCGTGGGCACCGCCGCCTGGCTCTGGGCACGCAAGCAAACGAGCTCCGGCGCGTGACCTCGTCACGCACCGGAGCTCCTGGTAGTAGCAGCGATTAGTTGGGCAGCACCACGAACTCATATCCTTCGGCCTTGATCTTCTTGATCAGTTCAGGCAGCGCTTCCGCCGTATGCTTCAGCGTATCATGCATCAGCACAACCGCACCAGGATGAAGCTGACCCATGGTATCCTTGATTACGAGATTGGGGTCCTTGTAGCCGCCCTTGGTCCCTTCCCAGTCCAGCGAACCGTCGGTCCACGTCAGAACTTCCATGCCGTAATCATTCTTTGCAATATCAATCACAGACTGATTGTAAGCTCCATACGGCGGGCGGAGCCACTTCGGCTTCTGACCCGACACCTCTTCGATCACCTTCACGACCGGGTCCAGCTCTTCCCTGACGCCGGCGGGACTCAGCTCACGCAGGTTCGCGTGGGTCACCGTGTGCGGGCCCAGCACATGGCCTTCCCGATGAATCCGCTTAACCAGATCCATATGCTTGGCACCATAGCCCGTAATAAAAAACATGGCCTTGACATTCTCGGCGGCCAGCGTCTCAAGAATGCTCACAGTGGAGCCGGTGTCCGTGGGGCCGTCATCAAACGTCAGCACCACAACCTTCTTACCCTGGGCGGCCGGATCATCCGACGTCAACGGCAGACCAATACCGCGCGGATGCCACTTAATAATGGGCTTCGGGTCAACATGCCCGATCGGCTGGGTGCCGCCTGTGGAGCCGCCGGCGGGCGGCGGAGTCACAGGCGCGTTAGTGGGCGGATCCTGCTGGGGCTTATCGGGCTTGGCACCGGTGTTCTGGCTCTGGCCAGGAACCTCGGTAATCGGGCCCTTCACGCCAGGGGTGGTCGGTGTCTGCGGTGCGGTAATCGCAGGGGGCGTCGTCGGAACCTCAACCGGGGCCGGATTCGGGGCGGCAGCCCGCGAGCAGGCCGTCAGCGAGATCGAGGCAGCGAGCACGACCGGCAATATCGTCCTCTTCATTTTACAGCCAGACCCTTTCAGGGAAGGAATATAGTAAGACCGAGACCATTATCGTACGACCAGAATTAGCACCCTGTCAAAGAACAGATGATGCCAAGGTCCAAGGAAGTCGCTTCAGTTCATGTGCCTTCACCAGTTCGACGATAGCCATACATAAAGGTTTCAGATCTAGACAAGAATCCCGCCCGATCTTACCCACCGGACGGGATTCTTTCGTTATTCGAGTTTGGCCTGGCCGCCCAAGTGCTCCAGCACCGCCTGCGCCGCATCGTGGGTCATGCCGGGCAGCGCGGCCAGTTCCTCAACCGTCGCCTCCCGGATCTTCTTGATCGACCCGAACGCCTTCAGCAGTTCCTTCTTCCGCTTCGGCCCAATCCCCGGCACATCATCCAACCGGGAATGTGCCGCCGCCTTCCGGTGCAGCTTCCGGTGATACGTAATCGCAAACCGGTGCGCCTCATCGCGCACCCGCTGGAGTAAAAAGAGCGCCTGCGAGCCCCGGGTTACCTTGATCCACGCTTCCCGGCCTTCCTCGCACAGCAACTCCTCTTCCTTCGCCAGGCCGAACGTGGGAATATGCTCGACCCCCAGCGACCGCATGGCCTCGCGGGCGTAGCTCAACTGGCCCTTACCGCCGTCGATTATCAGCAGGTCAGGGAAGAGCGCAAACTTCGGGTCCGAGCCGGCTCCGCCGTATTCGGCGCCTTCCTCGGCGGCTACGCCTTCCTCGATCTCCTTCAGCCTGCCCTCCATGGCGGCCTCCCGCTCGGCCAGACCCCGCTTGAACCGACGGGTCACCGCTTCGGCCATGTTGGCAAAGTCGTTGTTCCGGTCCACCTTCATCTTGAAGCGGCGGTAATCATCCTTCTTCGGCTTGCCGCCTTCGAACACGACCATCGACGCGACCACTTCGGACCCTTGCGTATGCGAAATATCAAAGCACTCAATACGATATGGCAGCTTCTGCAGACCCAGCTCCGCCTGCAGTTGTTCCATGGCGCCCTCGGTGGCCGCCAGCTCCTGCTCCCGCTCCTTGTAGCGTTCGGTCATGCCCTCTTCGGCGTTCTTACGGACCATATCGACCAGATCCCGCTTGTCGCCCCGCTGGGGGCGCTTCAGGTTGACCTTGGCGCCACGCCGCTGCGACAGCCACGCCTCCAGCACCTCGGAATCTTCCGGCTCTTCGACTAGCAGGATCTCCCGGGGAATGAAAGTCGTCTGGCTGTAGTGCTGCTCAATAAAGGCTGATATGATCTCAGCGCCGGACATTTCATCGGCCCCGGTCATAATAAACTGGTCACGGCCGATCAGCTTGCCCTGCCTGATGAAGAAAACCTGCACGCAGGCCTCATCGTGGCGCCGGGCGTACGCAATCGCATCCAGATCCGTCACCTCATGGATGATGATCTTCTGCTTCTCTGTCACCTTATCGATCGCGTAAATCTGGTCACGCAGTTCGGCCGCCTTCTCGAACTCCAGGTTCTCAGCGGCGTCTTCCATGCGGGTCCGAATGCGATCCGCTACCTCGTCGCTCTTCCCTTCCAGGAAGTTGGACAGATCCTTGACCGCCTGGGCGTATTCGGCCTGCTTGTCAAAGTCGGCCAGGCACGGCCCCAGGCACCGCCCGATGTGGAGCTGCAAGCAGCCCCGCGGGTGCTTGGCCGGGTCGTTACAGGTGCGCAGCGGAAAAAGCCGGCGGGCAAGCTTCATGGTGTCCCACATGGGCTGCGTGCTGGTGTAAGGCCCGAAGTACCGGGATCCGTCCTTACGCATGGAGCGCGCCACCAGCAACCTGGGCCACTTATCCCCCATGGTCAGCCGCAAATAGGGGTACTGCTTGTCGTCGCGCAGTCGAATGTTATATTTGGGTCGGTGCTTCTTGATGAGGTTATTCTCAAGAATGAGCGCCTCAATCTCGCTGTGTGTCACGATGTGCTCAATATCGGCAATCTGACCGACCAAGGCCAGCACCTTGGCAGTCAAGTTCCGCGACGACTGGAAGTACTGGCGCACCCGGTTCTTCAAGTTGCGGGCCTTGCCAACGTAAATAACCCGCCCGGTCTCATCTTTGTACAAATAGCACCCGGGCTGGTCCGGAAGCAGTTTCAAATGAGCCTCCACGTCCACGGACCTCACCTCACTTGCATCGTATTTTACCATACACGGGCGATCTGACGTAGAAAGCACCCCGCCATTCCAGGCCGGGGTGCTTCGTTTTTGATTTTATTGGGGCACCGTCGGAAAGTGCAGGTACGGCTTGACCGGAGCGGTTGCCGTGGCAGTCGCCGACGCCGTCTGGGTCGTGGGCTGGGGCTCGTCCTCGGCCGGGCGGGTAATGCGCGGTCCGTATGTCTGCTGGCTGCCCCGGTTGGGCGACGCCTGCGAAGTCGGTGTAGTACCGGTGTTGCCAGGCATGTTATCCATCGGAGGCAGGTTCGGAATCAGAGCAAACCAGAAAAAGCCGGCCGCCACAGCAAGCACCATGGCCGGGCGCCACTGTGCTCCCCGTACCAGCCATTGCCAGCGACGCTCGCGGCGGGCAGCGTCCTGGTCGAGCCGGCTGCTAATGTTCTTCCACATATCATCCGGGATCGGGACTTTCGCAGCCTCCCTGCGCAACTCGTCCCGGATGGTCCGGTCGCTTGGTCGCACTGCGCTTCACCCCCAACTTATTACACTGGGTTATTAGAGAGTCGGGCGTAGGAGAGCGCAACCAGATCCGGTCGGCCCATTTTGCGGGCCATGGTGTTGCGGAGCAACTCTCTGGCTCGGTGCAGCCGGGACTTCACCGTTCCGGGCGGACAACCGATCACGGCGCCGATCTCCGTGTCGGAGAACTCGTGGAAGTACTTGAGCACCACCACGCTCCGATGTACGGGATCCAGCTGGCCAATCGCCCACCGCAGTACCGCGCGTTCTTCGCTTTCCATCGCAGCCTCCTCCGGCTGCCAGTCGCGCTGCGCATACCCTGCGGTCCGCTCCCGGCTCACGTCGGGCATGGGCTCCAGGTCTTCCTTCACCTTGCGGCGTCGGAGAATGGTGATGGCCTCGTTCACCGCGACCCGGTAAAGCCACGACTTGAAACTGGACCGGAACTGGAACTTCTCAATGGAGCGGAACACCTTCAGAAACGCTTCCTGCACGACATCCTGCGCCAGGCTGCCATCTCGCACCACGAGGTACGAGAACCGGAAGACATCGTCGCGGTACATTGAAAAGATCTCCTCAAATGCCAGACGATCGCCGGCTTGGCACCGTTGGATCAGGAGAATCTCCTCATCATGCCCGTACGTGACGGGCTCCAATTCGGCCACCACGCTCACCCCCGTCTCGAAACCTGGCTTGCAAACAGTTTGGCATGGTCGAGACATTGTGTAAAGGGCTGATTCCATTGCGGTTGTGTCTAATGAGATGCTTCGAGCGGGGGCCGGGTTCATTATTTCGTTTTTCGAAACATCGCGTTTTTGTGCCAACCTACTGTTTCCTGGTGTGGACGGGGCGCCCCATCCGCCACTCATATACGTGCACCCACGACGTCTGGTTTTCGCCGTTGCTTTCAAAGGTGATCAGCGCTGACCAGCCAGGCAGGCCCCGGGTTTCCCGAATCAGCCGGGCCAAATCGGCCCGGGCCGGACGCTGGGCCGGGTGCTCCGCCCCATACTTGCGCAGGGCCGCGATGATCGCGTAGGCGGCGTCATACCCATAGCCTGCGTACCCGCGGGACGCCTTGCCAAAAACCTGTTCATATTTGCGCTTGAACTGGTCCACCTGTTCGGCCGTCAGGCGGGTAAAATAAACACCCTGGGCGTCTGCGTCAACGTACGGCAGGAATTGGGTCGGCGCAAAGGCCTCCTGGGTGCCCAGGAACGGCAGCATCACCTCAAGGGAGCGCAAGGAGCGGATTAGGTCCACCGCCAATTGGCTGCTGCCGGCGTAGTAAACCGCTTCAGCGCGGGCATCGGCCAGGTGCTTCTTCAACTCCGCCGCATCGAAGGCTGCCGATACCTTCAGGGAGCCGGATAGCGGGAGGCCAATCACGGCAGCCCCTTCGGTAAACGCCTTCACCTGGACGGCGGCATCTGGCGACCCGTCTTCCAAAATGAACACGTTGCCGACCCTGAGCTGACCTTTGGCAAAGTTGGCAAGGGCGGGGTTCTGCCGGCCGCTGTTGGCAACGACGCGGTTAAAATGGGAAAACCCCCGGTCGGCCAAATCATCGGCGCCGGCCGTAGGCGCCACCAACGGCACACCGGTAAGCGAGAGCGCTTCGGCAATCGCCCGGGTCGTCTGGTTTTCCAGGCTGCCCACAACGCCGATGACTTCGGGGTCCTGTACCGCCATCGTCACCCGATCGCGGGCCAGGGTCGGTGAACCGGCATCATCAAGCCGCTTGATGGAGACGTCGTAGCCAACGCTCAACAGCGCTTCCCGGTTGTCACGCAGCGCCATCTCGACGCCGTCGGCGAGTTCTTCGCCTTCCACGTCATAGTTGCCGGTGCGCGGTGTAACCGTAACCAACGTCAGACTGATGGGCTGAATGGCCGTTGTCGGCTGGCAGCCGGCGGTGGGCGTCAGTGCCGACCACTCGCGAACCATATTGACGATATCCGCGGTGGGCCGAGCCCATCCGACCTCGGCCGGAGCGCCGGAGAGAATCGTGACACCGATCACCTGACCGGTCGACTGTTTCACCAGCGGACCACCACTGGTGCCGTTAACCACGGTCACGCCGCCGAATTTCACCAGGCCCTCATGATACCGGCCTTCTGCCCGCTGCGGGTCGTCAAGCTTCGTCACGGTTGCCGAGAGCCGGGTGTTGTTGCCGGTGCTGCGCGGGTGGCCGATCACGTATGTTTCGTCACCGACCCGGGCCGGTGTTTTCTCAGTGGACATTTCCAGCCGGTCGGGCCATTTCTCCAGGGTTTTCACATGCAGCAGTGCGATGTCAAGGGCCATGTCGTAATTCAGCACCGTGCCCTGGTGCTGGTGGCCGTCATCATCGGTCACGGTCACACAGCCGACGCCGTCAACCACGTGCTGGGCCGTCACCACGTGCCCCTTTTCGTCGATGATGAAGCCCGAGCCCATCTTCTGATCTGTCGTCGAAATGGCTACCACGGACCGGAGATACCCGGCGGTCTCCTGCGGGTTTTCCTGGCTCAGGTTGGGGAGCGACTTTCCGGGAAGCGAGGGATCCGTTCCGGTGACTGCTGCGGGCAGCACCGGCCACCTGCCGGCCCGATAGCGGAATCCGCCGAGCGAACCGACGCTAAAGACCAGCAGTAAGACCGTTAGCAGCAGCCACACCGCCACGTGCCGTTCCTGACGGGAGCGACGCCGGAGGGGCGGTGCAACAGCCGATGTTTGGCTCTGTGGTGTGCCGCAGCGGTCACAATAACGGGCGCCCGCTGAAAGCGCTGCGCCGCAGTAAGGACATGTAGGATGTGCCGGCACAATACTCTCTCCTTGTCGGAAGGGCACGGGGAGCGCGCCGCCGAAATACCTATTGATGATGACCGATACGTCGGTCCCATATAGTATATCACTAAAAAGCTTAACGGAGGCTTATCTCTTTGGAGGATAACGTTCAACAAAAAGCGACAGGCCCTCGTCTAAAGCCCATTCTCTGGCTGGTTGGACTGGTCGTGGCCTTCTTTGCCATCCAGTTTCTTGCCTCCTGGATCGCCTTCACCATGAAACTGAGCCCGCTGGCTTCGGCCTCGGTTACGCAGGCGGGCATTATGCTGGTCGCCTTCGCGTTTGCGGTGGCAGACGGCGGCGGAGTGCGCAGCCTTGGCCTGATTGCGCCCTGGAAGGGGTACGACGCTGCGGTCATTCCCGGCGTGCTGCTCCTGCATATTGTCGGCAGTATTTTTACGGTGGTCATTTTGATTGCGGCCGGGCTATACAACCCCGAGGCCGGCCAAGGCGCCGTGAATACCTTCTCTACGTTCGGCGATCTTGATATGGGCTCCATGACGCTGTCGGCTTTGGGCCTGTCGCTTCAGGCTGGCATAGGCGAGGAGGTCCTGTTCCGCGGCTACTTGATTACCCGGCTGGAGCGGGCCGGGTTGAAATGGTGGGCATGCATTCTGCTCAGCGCCCTGGTTTTCGGGCTGGTTCACGTTCCCGGGTACGGCTGGGCCGCATCGCTGCCCAAGGCAATCTGGCTGGGCATTCCCACAGCGGCCTACTTCTGGTTCCGGCGCAACCTGGGGCCGCTCATGGTGGCGCACACGGTCCTGGACTTCTCGCTCTTCATGCTGTTGGGACTGATACTCCGGCTCACCGGGGGGCAGATTCCGACCGGGTCCTTCTAGCCGATAGTCACGTTCTTTCTTGACCTAGCACTTCTACGTGGCAGAGCCCTACACCGGGAAGCCGGCCATTGGGTTACGGTCCAGGGCCGTTCCAGTTGCCTGCCAGTTAGTACGAAAAAGCGGAGGCGCCTTGGTGCGCCTCCGCTCCTGTTTTAGTCGTCGCCCGCAGCCACTTCCATGGCGTGCTGTTCCCGCTGGCGGTCCATGTGCCGCTTAAGGAAGATGCCCGTGTAGCTGCCCTGGACTTCGCAGACCTGCTCCGGTGTGCCTTCGGCGATGATTTCGCCGCCGCGGTTGCCACCTTCGGGACCCAGGTCGATGATCCAGTCGGCCTGCTTAATGACATCGAGGTTGTGCTCGATGACCAGCACTGTATCGCCGTTGTCCACCAGGCGCTGGAGCACCTCCAGCAGCTTGTGCACATCGGCCGTGTGCAGGCCGGTCGTAGGCTCGTCCAGGATGTAGATCGTTTTTCCCTGCGAGCGCCGCGATAGCTCGGTAGCCAACTTAACCCGCTGTGCCTCGCCGCCCGACAGCTGCGTGGCCGGCTGCCCCAGCTTGATATAGCCCAGGCCAACGTCCTGCATGGTCTGCATCTTCTTATAGATGCGCGGAATGGGTCGGAAGAACTCGACCGCATCATCGACCGTCAGGTCAAGAATTTCAGCGATGTTCTTGCCCTTGTAATGGACCTCCAGCGTCTCCCGGTTGTAGCGGGCGCCCTTGCAGACTTCGCAGGGCACATACACATCGGGCAGGAAGTGCATTTCGATCTTAAGAATGCCGTCGCCCTTGCACGCCTCGCACCGGCCGCCCCGCACGTTGAAGGAGAACCGGCCCTGCTTGTAGCCGCGCATCTTCGCTTCAGGGGTCTGGGCCATCAGGTCGCGAATCAGGTCGAAAACGCCGGTGTAGGTCGCCGGGTTGGACCGCGGCGTCCGCCCGATGGGCGACTGGTCGATGTCGATCACTTTTTCGAGGTGCTCAAGCCCTTCAATGGCCTCGTGGGCGCCGGGCCGCTGGCGGGCACGGTTCAGGTCGGCCGCCAGCCGTTTGTAGAGAATCTCGTTGACGAGCGTCGATTTGCCGGAGCCGGACACGCCGGTAACGCAGGTAAACGTGCCCAGCGGCAGGTTGAACGTCACGTCTTTGAGGTTGTTTTCGCGGGCGCCAATCACCCGCAGCCACTTGCCGTTCGGCTTGCGCCGCTGCAGCGGAATGGGAATTTCTTTGCGACCGCTCAGGTAAGCGCCGGTGGCCGACCCCTCGTTGGCCAGAATCACATCCAGCGGGCCGCTGCCAAGAATTTCGCCGCCGTGCACGCCTGCGCCGGGACCGATATCGACGATCCAGTCGGCTGTGCGCATGGTGTCTTCATCGTGCTCAACCACGATCAGCGTGTTGCCCAGGTCACGCAGGCGCTTGAGCGTGGCGATCAGCTTTTCGTTGTCGCGCTGGTGCAGGCCAATGGACGGCTCGTCCAGGATGTAGAGCACACCGACCAGATGCGAACCGATTTGCGTCGCCAGCCGGATACGCTGCGCCTCGCCGCCTGAAAGGGTGCCCGCCGCCCGGTGCAGTGTCAGGTAATCGAGCCCGACGTTGACCAGGAAGCCAAGCCGCTCGTTGACTTCCTTCAGAATCCGATTGCCGATGATCTGCTCTCGGGACGTCAGGGCCAGTCGGCTGAAGAACTCCCGGAGATGGAGCACGTCCATTTCGGTCACATCGGCGATGGAGATGCCCCCCACCTTGACCGCCAGCGACTCGGGCTTGAGCCGCTTGCCCTTACAGGCCGGGCAGGGCTTGAGGGACATGAATTCTTCGATTTGCTCCCGGATGTACTCGGAGGATGTCTCCTTGTAGTTCCGCTCCAGGTGCTTGACCATACCATCGAAGATGACTTCGTAGGTTTTGACTTGTCCATAGGCGTTTTCGTACTTGAACTTGACCTTCTGGTCAGGATAGCCGAAGAGCAGATATTCACCGAACTTGGGGTCCTGCTCGTTCAGCGGCACGTTCTTTTTGATGCCGTGAATGTCGCAGAGGCCGTCCACCATGCCCATGAACCACTGCTGGGTGGAGTTCGCCCAGGGCACAAGGGCGCCGTCATCAATCGACTTGGTGCGGTCGATGAGCAGCTCGGGCTCGATTTCAATGTTATGCCCAAGGCCGGTACAGGCCGGGCAGGCGCCGAAGGGGTTATTAAAGGAGAACATGCGGGGCTGCGGCTCATCAATAGACGTGCCGCAGTCGGGGCAGGCAAAGTTCTGGCTGAAGAGCAACTCGGTGCCGCCGATAACATCGATGGTGACGATGCCGCCGGTTTGCTTGGTGGCCGTTTCGAGGGAATCGGCCAGGCGCTTGCCAATGTCGGACCGCACCACGAGGCGGTCCACAACGACCTCGATGGTGTGCTTCTTCTTTTTGTCGAGTGCGGGCGCTTCGGCCGTGACGTCCATGACTTCGCCGTCCACCCGCATGCGGACGAACCCGCCCTTGCGGATATCTTCGAAGATCTTTTCGTGCTCGCCCTTGCGGCCGCGCACCAGCGGCGCCAGCACCTGAATGCGGGTGCCCTCTTCCATTTGCAGAATGGTGTCGACCATTTGCTCGACGGTCTGCTGCGAAATGGGCTTGCCGCAGGTCGGGCAGTGGGGCCGGCCAATGCGGGCGAAGAGCAGGCGGAGGTAGTCGTATATTTCCGTAACCGTGCCCACTGTGGAGCGCGGGTTACGGGAGGTGGTTTTCTGGTCGATGGAGATGGCCGGTGAGAGACCTTCAATATAGTCAACGTCCGGCTTGTCCATTTGCCCGAGGAACTGGCGGGCGTAGGAACTGAGCGATTCCACATACCGGCGCTGCCCCTCGGCATAGATTGTTTCAAACGCCAGGGACGACTTGCCGGAACCGGAAACACCCGTAAAGACGATTAGTTTTTCGCGCGGAATTTCGATGTCAACGTTCTTCAGGTTGTGCTCGCGCGCACCCTTCACGATGATTTTATCTTTCGCCATAGGAACCCTCCTCTGCCCCACGCATGCGTAACGTCAAACGCGGCGTGCAACATTACGATTTTACCACAACTCGTCTCGCAATGCAGACGCCGAAATTGTACCACTTCCGAACACAAGTTCGCAACCGAACGCGAGCAAACAATATGATACACTAGGAGAGATGCCGCAAGCCGTATCGACTGGAGCAATATTCATGTCTTACGTTCAGGATCTATACACCGACTTTATCGCCTTTCCCCGTACGGTAAAGCTCTTCTATCTAACCGATATCTTTTTTGGATTTGCTCAGGCCATTTTCTCCACGCTGTTCAACCTGCACATGCTCGATGCGGGGTTTACGGCAGACCATATCGGACAACTGCAGGCGGTCTCGTCGCTGGTCATGGCGGGGCTGGCCATTCCAGTGGGGCTCGCGTCCGATCGGTGGGGACGCCGTTGGTTCTACGTGGTCGGGTCGATTCTGTTTGGCATACCCTACCTGGTTATGCCGTGGCTGCCCACATTTCCGTTCATGATGGCAGCGTGGGTGGTCTTTTCGGTAGGCAACACGCTGATGTTTGTCAATGAGAGCCCGCTCCTGGCCGGCGAGGTGGGGTCGGACAAGCGGGCTGCGGTCTTCAGTTTCATGATGATCAACTTCTTCGTGTGGAACACCCTGGGGATTCAGCTGGCAGGATTCCTGGTGGACTGGATGCCGCACGGAGCGCTGACCAAGTACCAGTGGCCGCTGGTGGCGGCAGGCGTTTCGGCGATTATGTCGGGCGCCGTGCGGGCGTTTTTGCCGTTCCGGCCGCAGGGCGGCGCCGGGCCGGGCGCCCGGGCCCTGTCTCGGCGGGGGCCAAACCTGAAGCCCACCCGCACCACGGTCATGATCGGCCTGATCAGCATTTTCGGCGGCGCCTACTCGGCGCTCATGTTCAACTTCAACAACGTCATTCTGTCACAGCGGTTCCAGTTCGGGACCGAGTTCATCGCCACGGTCCTGGTGGTGGCGGGCGTTGTCGGCTGGTTCGGCTCCGTGCTGGTGCCCTGGACAAGCAAGCGCCTGGGCGACTTCAAGGGCTACGTGCTCTGCATCGGAGCGCAGGGCATCTTCCTGTTGCTTATGGGCGCCGCCACGACACCCGTGCTCTTTCTGTCGGTCTTTTGGTCCCGCGCGGTACTGGGTACCATGCAAATGTCGCTCTGGAATGCGTTCTCCATGGGGGTTACCCCTGAGGCTGAGCGGGCCACCGCCAGCAGTTACGCCATGCTGGGCCGCAACCTGGGCAGCGCCGTCACGGCAAAGGTCTTTGGTGTCATGCTCGCCGCTGGCAGCTACATGGGCGCCTTCAGCCTGGCCGGTGTACTGGCCCTTGGTGCCGCCGCACTTACTCTGCTCGTCTTCCGCCGCGAGGGCCGGTTTGCCGCCGGACCCGAAGGGGCATAATGAGATCCGGGAGGAATTCTTCTGTTTGAGTTGATTGAGGTAATCGATAGCCGCGGGCGGGTCCTGACGCCCTGCCGCCGTAAGGTGGCTGAGCGCGAAGTGCGGCTGAACCGCGCTAAGTGGATCGGCCCTGGCCGCATCCGTTTGCGGTTTGACCCGTTCGCGTACCGCTACATACGCCTGAAGGTGTTGGAGCGGGACCGCTACATTTGCTATTGGTGCGGACAGCCCGGGGAGACCATGGACCATGTGGTGCCGTGGTCAAAGGGCGGCCGGACTACAATGGATAACTGCATTTGCGCCTGCCAGGAATGCAATGGCATGCGCGGCGATATGCCCGCCGCCGAGTTTGCCCGGCTGCGGGGCGTGGCGGTGCCACGGCCCGGGGGCGCCGTTACGCCTGCGGAGCCGCCCGTGCCCAGGAGGCCCCTGCGCATCGCCCGGGGCACCATGCCGGTGCCGACCGGGGCAGCCGTGGCTGCAACCGCCCGGGTCCCGGCGCCGTTGCCGGTGGCCGCGGCACCTGCTCCGGCGCCCAAGCTGGCGCTCGCACCCCGCATCGCCGTGGAGTCCGAGCCCGTTGCAGTGCTGCGGCCGCATGCCATGCGTGACCTGCTGGACCCCTGGGTTCGCCCCGCATATCGGCCGTAAAAAAACTCCCCTCAGCCCTGGGCTGGGGGGAGTTTTCGTACTCATCTTGTGACGTCGCTCTAAAGCATCCCCATGCCGCCGAGAATGCTCAGGCCAAGGCCCACGATTACAATGAAGCCCAACACGAACAAGCCAAACAGGATGGAGGTAATGACGATGCCAGCCACGGCGAAACCCTTACCCGTCTGGGTACCGGCCGAAGCCTTGATCTGGCTGTTGCCGATAATGCAAAGAATAAATGCCGCCAGGTTTGCAAGCAGGCCGAACCAGCTGGTAAACCACATCAAGACAATCAGAACGAGCGACATGATGAAGCCGACCAGGGCCAGCGTATTCGTCTTAGGCTGGACGGCCTGGTACTGACCATAGGGCTGCTGATACTGTCCCTGCGGGTACTGACCCTGCTGGTACTGCGGGGGATACTGGGGCGGCTGCTGCGGAGCTTGTGGCGCCTGGGGCGGTTGAGGCGGGTAGGACACGAACAACACCTCCACGTTCCAATGGTGAATAATCCATTCGTGTCATTGACCGGATTCTCCTCTTCTTAGCTCGCAAAGGTTGAAGGTTGTTTTTTGAAGTGCCTAATCGTTCAGACCTCGCAACCACTGGCGCACGGTTGTCTGCACAGCCGGCGCGCCGGTGAAGAAAATGTGGGGCTCGTTCGCATACGCTACCGCTTCCAGGTCGCCCAGGTAGCGTTCGGCCCGCGCCGGATCCTGCCCGTAGCCCAGGTCGGCGCTCAATGCCGGCACAACCTCGTCGCCGTCAGCCATCCGCTCAGTTTTGTGGGTGGCGCCCAGCCAGTCCCTGCGCTCCGTAATGCCAACCAGCGTCTGCCGCCCCCGCCCGGCAATCACGAACTGGCGCACACCGTGGCTACTGCCGTCCAAAAGCCGGTCGTAGTAACTGGCGCCCCGGCCGGCCAGGGCCGAGTTATGGGGAGCAAGTCCCTTGGAGACCGACCCCGCATACCCCAGCGCCCGCCCGCCCCGGGTCAAATAGCCCCCCGGATACAAGTCAAAGTACTGCCGGGAGGGAGCCAGCGCATAAACCGAAGGATAGTTCTGGGCCAGCAGTTTGACATCCCTAGGGGCCAGGGCCGACCACTTGGTGCCCGGCAGTTTCAGCCCCATGTCCCAACCGTATGCCAGCGCCCGGTAGGCCATGGGCGCCCCCAGCCAGGGCGTGGCCATGGAAATGGTCGCCTCCACCTTAGCCGCGCCGCCACGAACTACGTAATCACGGGCGATCAGGCCGCCCATGCTGTGGCTCAGGAGCACGACCTTGTCGGTGCGGGTGCGGGCGAGAACCCGATCAACCTCGGCGCCAAGCCGGTCGGCCGTCAGCGTCAAATCCATCCGCCAGTCGTACGGAAAGAGATACAGGTCCTGCCCCTCGACATACCCATCCTGCTTGAGAGCGGCAAGCAGTTCACCGTAGATGTTGGTCAGGCTGCGCCGCATGATGTCGCCGGTGCGGATGCGGCTGGAGCTGTAGTAGGGGGCCGTGCCGTCGGCTGCCAGCCGTAGGGGCAGGAGCCAACTCATTTGAAACAGATTCAGAATGGGGATCTGGCTGCCAACCAGACGCCAGGTATTGAGCCAAACCAGTTCGTTATCGTTGTAGAGCTCGGTGCCGGCGATGCCGGGTACGAAAATAACGGGCGTCCGGCCGACGTTCACGGCGGCATGGACGCTGCGTGGAATCCAGGTCAGAAGGAGCACAAAGAGCAGCAGGAGCGTCATAAACCGCTTCATGTATGTGAACCTCCCGTACTTTAAATGAACGTATGTTCATCTTACAGGTGGGAGGTTATGTGAACAACGACTAGATTCTGGGCGCGCGAAAGAGCACCGGTGCTGTGCCGGTGCCCTTTCAACGCGCCCCCTGCCCTACCGGAATATCGGCAGCGGTTTGATCGGGAGCGGTGCGATCGGCAGGATCAGGTTCGGCGGCAGCCGGAAACCGCCCGGCCCGTGAACCCACAGCTCGCTGTTCTCCATCCAAATCGCCACATCATCCACCGTCAGCCGTTGCCCGGGCGTGCCGGGGGTGAAGACCATGGTCTTGTTCACCGTTTGGCCGGCGCCGGTCCTGACCGTCACCATGAGGGTGTAGCTGTCGGGGCGCCCGTCCCGGAACATGGCCAGCTTGTCGCCCGGGTAGGTGGCACACCGGCTGATGCCCCGGGCCGTGCACGGGCCGCCCGACACAGCTGTGCCATCTTTCTGGACCAGCTTGCGGCCCCATACCCGGTAGTCGGCACTGAACTCGATCTTGCCGCTGAACGACTGCCCGGAGCAGACTCCGTCCACCTTGATCCCCGTCTTGGAGGCGGCGCCCGCCGACGGCAGGTAGGTAATGACCCGCTGCACATTTCCGCTGCCCGTCCGTTTCACGTTGCTCTCCGAGAATCCCAGGGGCGGATTGGGCACGTCGCCGGCCAGCGATGTATCCACACTGCCGCGATGCGCGTCGTCGGTGGCCAATTCCCAGCCGCTGTCGACCATTATCTCCTTACCGAAGAACACCGGAACGAACCTGGGGCTCACGCATGTGGCCGTGACGGGCCCGAACTGCTTGTACTCATACGCCCGGCCTGTGGGCAGTAGCCGCCACGACACCACCTGTGCCGGGGGCGGCGGCGCCGCGAAGGTCAGAATGGCCGGGCTGCTTGACTTGCCATCGGCCGTCTTCACGCTGATGGATTGGGCGCCGTCCACATTCGTCTGGCTCGCCGTAAGGCGCACGACGATGTGCGTGTCGCTCCAGGCCTGCGGGGTAATCTCCTGCCCCTGAAAGAATACCTTCGGCTCACCGCCGGCGTCATAGTTGGCGCCGATCAGTGTCACATCAACCTGGGCGCCCTTCGTCACCTTGGCGGGCGTTACCGTGAAAATGCGGGCGCCCGGACCGATTTCGTTCAACTTGTCACCCTGGCCCACCATGGTGATGGCGTACACCCGAGTCTGCGGCACCATCAGGGCGCTGAAAAGCAGAATGTAGAAGGCCATGAAGCTCAGCGCCACGACGCGCACCCAACCCTTGGGCACCTTGCCCGACCAGAGCAGCTTCGTAAATACGATCAGGCCAATCGCCAGCAGAACCACGGCGACCAGGAAGGCGGCGTTGTACGTGGTTTTGTCGATCACGAACGTGGCGCCCCGCACGCCGACCACAATCAGGTCTTCCAGGCGGCTGAGCGTCTGCTGGATCATCTGGTTGACCTCTTTGAGCAGATCGATGACGGCCTGCTGAATGACCGCCACATCTTCCATGAGCGCCTGGTTGATCTGGTCAAAGAGGGTGGCCACTTTCGCCAACTGCTGGCCTGTAAATGAATCCAGCGAATCCAGGGTGGTGTTAAGGGCGTTGCCATAGGTCGTCTCCAACTGCTGAATCAGCTTGTTGATTTGTGTGGCAGCTTCCTGCATGATGCCCCGGGCGGCATCTTCGGCCTTATCCACAGCCCCTTCCACCAGACCGCCCGCGACCTTGCCGCCGGCGATCACGGCACCAACGGTGATCAACAGATCAATAAAGGCCTCCGAACGCCTGGGCATGAGGGCGGGCGCCACCACGGCCGTCAACAGCGTAACGACGAGGACGGCGCTGATCATCCGCAAACGAATGGCCAACGAGACTCCCCCCACTTGTTGGGATTTACACCCAATCTAGCAGGAGGCAGTCGAACACCGAAAGGAAGTTACGTGATTTTCGCTGCCAGATCGTTGCAGCACCTGAGGCGCGATTACTCGCGACATCCGATGCGGACGGCTCCTGACGGTCGGTAGAATAGATGATGAGGAACGCTCGCGTGAGGGGAGTTGCGGCTGTTATGAAGATGCGGCCTGTGTATGTTGTTTCTGTCTTGGTCACGGCGCTCGTTCTGGGAGGCTGCGCCAGCGCTTCGCACGATGCTGCTGCGCATAGTGCGGCGGGGCAGACCGCAGTCGTGGCCGCCGGTCATGCAGGCGACCATGGGCAAAACCCGCCGGGCCCGAAGCTGGGGCTCAAGCCGGCGGTACTGGACGGCGTAGAAGAAATGGCCGATGCCGCTCTGATTGAGAACGGCGAACTCGTGGAAGTAGACTTGATTCGGGTACTGGGCCTCGTGGGCGGCATGTTCGGGCTGCCCAAGGAAGGGGTCGCCCTGATCAGGATTGAGGGCGTCTTTGTGGCCTGGTCGGAGGGCGAGACCGATTACCCGGTGAAGGGGACGGTTCGGGGGCCCATCATCCGGCGCGACAGCCGTGTGCGGATGCCCGCCGAGCAGTTGCAGGCCTTGTGGGCGATCTACTACCCGCAGGGCAGCGTCGGTGTGAAGGACGGGAAACTGCAGCTGACGACTGGCAAGCAACAGAACCCATAGAAGATGTTGATCCCCGCCGCTGGGCTACCCAGGGCGGGGATCACCAGCGAAACCAGAAGGGCGGCGCCGCCCAGCCAGGCGCCAAGGTTGGTGCCTGCGGCTGGCGCCGTGGGCGCCGGGGACGGGGCCGGAGCAGGTGCGGCGGCGCCGTGGCCCCCTGCCTCCGCCGGCGCCTCCACCAGGGTAACGGTCGGCGCCGGCTGGTCAGCCCCCGCCGGCCCGGCCCACGCAACCACGCTGCCGTCGGCGTAAGTCTGGTAGGCCTTCCACGTAACCACGCCGGCCGTTTTGGGGTTCCGCACGCTGATGCCGAATTCGAAGAACTCGCCCTGCTTGATTTCGCCGCCCGACCATACGAGGGCGACCACTTTCCCGGTCGTATCCTTTTCGGTCGCAAAGGTCCATCCGGGCTGGGGCAGGACGCTGCTGAAGGTTGAGCCTTCGGGCAGTTCCACCCGCACCTTGGTGGTTGGCACTGCCTTTTCGGTAGGTACCCGGACCGTGTAGCGCTCAAACCCGTTCACCGCCGACTGCTTCGGCACGACCGTCACGTGTGCGCTGGCAACGCCGGCAACAAGCAGAACCGGGAGCAGCGCGAGCAAAAACGCCATCATGCGTCGCAACATGGGGAGCACCGCCTCTCAGGCTGATAATCGCTCTCACTGTAGCACGAGGCTGCTGGTCGATGTCATCGGGCCAGGAGGGTACAGGCGCTTCGGTCGGGGCCTTATTTTTCGGGGACCTCGAAATCGAGCTTTACCTTCCTGGGTTCTGCAGCCCCGGGCTCCTGGACCTGGAGTTCGAACAACCAGGTACCCGGCATGCCAATGAGCACGTTGTCGAACTGGTACTTCCCTTCGCCAAGGGATCTCCCGGTGATGGTCTGCTTTCCCACGTCCTGGTTGATCATCGTGACGGTCAGTCCGACCTTGGTCGCATCGGGCAGGGGGGTGCCGTCATGCTCGCCGAGAACTACGTTGAGCACGCGGTACCCGGGCGCCAGCGGATCCATACGAAAGACGGCGGCGTAATCCTGCGTGTGCATGCCAATGCTCAGTTTTTCCGGGGGCAGGGCAACTCGGGCCGGCGCCACGTTGGTGAGCAGGGCGGTGGCCGCCAGCACCCCTGCGACAACGGCCAGTTCGGCGGCAACCAGCCCCTTCAGCCAGCGTTCCAGATTCTGTCCCCGCCGCAGCCGCGGCCCGATGATGATCAAATTGACGGCGCCCAGGGCGATGAGCACTGCGACCAGCATGAACTTGCTGCGCAGGGTAAGCCCGTACAGGGTCTCGAGCAGCGCTTTCATGGAAGGCACGTGGAGCAGTGTCGGGTAGAGACCAGTTCCAACCAGGAGCAGAACGCTGGCAGCTGCCACTGCGGAGAAGCGGCGGACCAGGGCGCCGAGTTGGACCATGCGGCCGGTCGGCCCGGTCAAGGTCTGCTCCCCAGACACCAGGACGAGTAGCAAATAGACCAGCCCACCGCCCCAGGTGGCAGCGGCCAGCAGGTGAATCCAGTCCAGCACAACCGCCACCCCTGCCGGGGCCACGGCCGAAGCATGACCGCTCAAGGGGAACGTCAGCAGGCCCAGCGCCCCGCCCATGGCGACCAACCACCACCGCCTCGCCACCAACGGAAAGGCTGTCGTTGCCGCCGCCAGCAGGACCAGGCGGGCCAGCACCGCCCGACCGGTCACCGTCATCAACAGACGCCACACAAGGACCGGGTTGAGGGCAGCAGCCACCGAGACGCCGGCGACCTGTGCCGTTCGCGAAATCAGGTATACGCACGAGCCTACCCCTGCAACGATCAGGCCGATGAGGAGCAGCCGGCGATAGGCGGGCGGGGCCTCGCCCCGGCCCATCAGCCCCTGTGCCAGACTCAGCCCGGTCGCCGCCATCAGCCCCGCCACGGCCAGCCAATATCCGACAAGCACGCCCAGGGGTGGCCGGTCGGGGTCCGGCAGCTCGGGCTGAAAGTACGTCGCCCCCGCAATGCCCTGGCCCACCGTGAACCCATAAGTCCCGGAAATCGGGTGCCCATCGGCCGAGAGCACCCGCCACGACACCGTGTACAGCCCATCCCCCAACACCGGCAGCGAGGCCAGCACGCGGGTGACGTTGGTCGGGTCCAGGGCTGCATCGCCCTTGTCGACCCGGGCGCCCGTGTGGTCATACACGGCAATCGCCCCGAACCCGGCCTCCACTTCCTCGGTAAAGGTCAGTTCCACCCGGGCGGGCGCCTGGTCCAGGGTGATGTCCGGCTGCGGACGCGCCTGCTGCAAAGTGGCATGGGCCAGCGCCCGGCTCCCCATGCCGAGTGTCAGAAGCAAGACGACGAGTAGCTGGAGCAATACCCTTCTCATCAGGCCACCCCTCCATCCTTCACCCTTCGGACGTTTTGAGAGGTGTTATCAATACGGTCGACAGCAGAGGGGGCGCACCAGGCGCCCCCTCTGCCATACCTATTGCTCAACCGGGGCGATACCCAGCTTCTTCGCCTGCTCCAGCAGCGCCAGCGAATAGTCGCCCAGCGCCTGAGACCCCTTGGCTATGGCGCTCTGGCGGGCAAGCACTTTCTTCAAGGTCACCCCATCACGGCGCCATGTTCCGCCTTCGTTATGGAAGTTGTGGAGCATGGGCATCAGCCTGTCCAGGGCGTTGGCAAACCTGGACTCCGGCGTTTCCATTTCCTCGAACTCGTCCCACAGGGCCCGCAGGGGCCCAGCCTGGTCCGCGGGCAGCAGCGAAAAGATTCGCTCCGCCGCCAGCCGCTCCCGCTCTTCCTTATCCAAATACCCCTTGTCGTCGAACGACCAGGTATCGCCGGCATCGATCTCTATGACGTCGTGCACAAGCAGCATCTTCACCACATGTGCAGGGTCGACCGGCTCGTTGGCATACTCGGCCAGCACCAGGGCCATTACCGCCAACTGCCACGAATGCTCGGCGCTGTTCTCCTGCCGCTGGCCCCCCATGATCTTCGTCTGGCGGAGGACCTGCTTTAATCTATCGATCTCCAAGATGAACTGAATCTGTTGCGAAAGGCGCTCGGTACTCACTGCACAGTCCCCCTAAAACTCGCCTGCCGCTGCTGGGCCGAAAGCACCGTCATGCCCAGGTAAAGCCCGGCGGCTGAATCGGTACCTGAACTATGGCCGGATTCCAACAACCGTACGATGATCGGACCGATCTCCTCACTGCCGGCAGATTCGCCGAACAGGGCAGCGGCCGTATCACCGAGCCGCTCCGAAAACTCCCCCAGAACGCCGAGCCGCAGGTAGTTCGCACTGATCAGGGTTGTCGCCCGCGGCGCCAGATCGTCCACACACTCTATCAGTCGCTGCACACAGGCTGCGAGGGACGGCTGAGTGGCCAGTTGGCATTGTGAAAAAGCCGCCATCATTCCCAGTAACAAATCATCGCCGGAGGGCGTCAGACCCTCCCCCAATCCCAGAAGTGCCGTCACGTCCGGACGAATGGCAGATTCCGCGCCGTTCAGGAGGCTGTCGCACAGGCTCGTGCCACGCACCCACGCGGCCCTGGCAGCCGCACCCTGAATCGCGCCGCCAACGCCAACGGGGGCTCTGGTTGCCTGCGCCCCGAGCGAGCCCCTGCCATGGGAACTGATCCACTGCAGCAACAGCGCACGCCGGGCCTCTAGATGGGCGGGCGCCGGAATCGCCGCCGCAGACGCTGCCGCCATGGTCACCGTTGCGACGCTCCCCAGCGATAAGGCGTGACCCCCTACATATAAACACGCCTGGTCTGGTTTCCATACAACGGGGAGTCCGGCGCTGAGCCCCAGTTGTGAAAAATCCGGGTCACCGGCCACCTGAATGCCGCCGGGGAGGCGCCCGGTCGCGGCCGTGTGCACAGAAATGAGCCACTCTCCCCAGGCCACGTTGCAGACCCGGCGGAAGAGACTGTGAACCGTCCCTTCAGCCGGCGAATCCAGCCAGCCTCTCACCCGTTCCGCCACCCATGTGGCTTGCAGCAACAAACTCACCCCGCTCTGTTTCCCATGAGGTTGTTATCTGGGATCAAGGGTAATCGATA
>JARBUG010000183.1 GCA_029239785.1 Symbiobacteriaceae bacterium
CCCTCCCGCTCCAGACTGATCAGGCTGCGCAGTTCATCGGTAGAGAGCTCCCCGAGCCACGCCTCGCCGGTGCCGATGACCTGTGCGGAGAGCTGCCGCTTATCCGCCAGCAGTTCGTCAATCCGCTCTTCGAGCGTGCCCGCGGTGACGAGCTTATGCACCAGCACCTCCCGGGTCTGCCCGATGCGGTAGGCCCGGTCGGTCGCCTGGTCCTCCACCGCTGGATTCCACCACCGGTCAAAGTGGAAGACCCGGTTGGCGGCGGTCAGCGTCAGCCCCACGCCCCCGGCCTTCAGCGACAGAATGAAGATGGGCGCCTCGCCGGCCTGGAACCGCTGCACCAGCTCGTCCCGCTCGTTGCGGGGCGTTGACCCATCCAGAAAGAAGACGGTGCAGCCAAGCCGGCGGGCCAGATACGCCTGCATCCGGCGCCCGAACTGGCTGAACTGGGTAAAGACCAGCGCCCGGTCGCCCTCTGCCAGGCCCTCCTCCAGCATCTCGGTCAGGCGGTCCAACTTTCCGCTCCGCCCTTCCAGGGGTCCACCGTCGTCCCGCAGGCAGGCCGGGTGATTGCAGATTTGCTTGAGCCGGGTAAGGCCCGCAATGACGGCCCCGTGCCGGGCGATGCCCGCCGCCCCCTCCGCCTTCTCCAGCGTCTCCTGGACGGCGGCTTCATACAGCGCCCCCTGCTCCAGGGTGAGGCCGGCGTAGGTGACCATCTCCAACTTCTCCGGCAGGTCGGCGATGATGGACTTATCGGTCTTGAGGCGACGCAGAATCATGGGCTGGACGAGGCGCTTGAGGCGGGCCGCGGCCTCTTCATCACGAAAACGTTCGATGGGCAGGGCGTAGGACTTGCGGAACTCCTCGGCAGCGCCCAGGAAGCCCGGGTTGATGAAGGCCAGAATCGACCAAAGATCGCCGAGGTGGTTCTCGACCGGCGTGCCGGTGCAGGCGATGCGGTACTCGGCAAAGAGCGAGCGCAGCGCTTTGGCGTGCTGGGTGCCGGTATTCTTGAGCGCCTGTGCCTCATCGGTGATGACGCCCGCCCAATTCACCGATCGGAGCGTCTCGGCTTCGCGGGCGACCAGCGTATAGGTGGTGATGACGACGTCGTGGGCGGCGGCCCGCTCGGCGAAGGCTTTGGCGCTGCGCCCGGCGCCGTGGTAGATCATGACCCGAAGCGACGGGGCGAACTTGGCCAGTTCCCGCCGCCAGTTTCCCACCAGCGAAACCGGGCAGACGATGAGCGATGGCTTGTCGGTCAGACCCTGCTCCCGTTCGTGGAGCAGCAGGGCGATGAGTTGGATGGTTTTGCCCAGACCCATGTCGTCCGCTAGGCAGGCGCCGAGGCCGTAGCGGCGCAGGAAGGCGAGCCAGTCCAGACCCCTTTGTTGGTAGGGTCTTAAGGTCCCACGAAGGCCGGCAGGCGCCGGCACCGGCTCGATGGTGGCCGGCTCCTGAAGCCGGGTGAGCAGATCCGCCACCCAGGCCTGGCCCTTGGCCGCCTCCACTTTAACCGGGGCCTTTTTGTCCTGTGAAAGCGCCGTGCGCAGGGCGGCGCCCAGGGGCACGGGCTCCTTCTGCTTTTCGAGATGCTTGAGCGCGGCGGCGATGGCGTCGGGGTCGACCTGCACCCAGCGGCCCTGGTGCTCAACCAAGCCACGTTTCTGGGCGGCGAGGCGGCGCAGTTCGTCCATGTCGATGGGCGCCCCGCCCAGGGCCAGCTCCCAGTCGACTTCGACCAGTTGGCCCAGGCCAAAGCGGGAATCGCCACCCCCGGAAGGCTTGACCGTAAGCTTGCCGGACAGGCCGGCGGGCCGGACCAGCCCCTCGGGAAGCAGGACCGGGAAGCCCGCCTCCTGCAGGGTGAAGGCGCCTTCCCGCAAGAAGTGGGAGACCTCGTCGGCCGAGAGCGGCATCGACTCGGGCGCCGCCTCATTGAGCAGGGGCGCCAGGGGCGGGAAGAGCCGGACCAGGGTGGGCAGGTCGGCCAGGAGCCGCTGCTCGGGCGCCCGGTACTTGCCCCCGCCGATTTCGAGGTCGGCGCCCAGGGCATCCCAGGCGGTACGGGCCGATACCCGGGCCGGGGGCAGCTCGCCGTTCTGCAGGAAGAGCTCGATCTCCCATTCGGGCGTCTCCTCGGCGTCGGGCGGGCGCAGGCGGAGGCCGGTGCGCAGGGCGCCGTGGCCCCGCTCGCCGGTGACGGGGGCCAGCCATTCATCTACCGCCTGGTACAGGGCCGTGCCGTCGGGCAGGCCGGGGGGCAGGTCGTTGCCTTCCTGGCCGGTCAGGGCGAGTAGCCAGCTCTGGGCGGCGGACAGGGAGGCCGCAGCTGACCCGGCGGTGCGGGCGGCGGGCCGGTCGGGCACGCCGTCCAGGAACTGCCGGGCCAGGGCGCCCGTGGCCGTGCGCAGGAACAGTTGAAGGAGCGCCCCCGCTTCCGGGGGGCGGTAGTTCTTGTGGCTCCGGTCCGGGGGCACCAGCGCCCGGCAGATGCCGGGGATGGCTGCCTCCAGCCGGGTCAGGCGGTCGGCATCGCCGGGCTCGGGGGCGACCAGCTGCCAGCCCGCGGTCAGGCACCCCGCCTCGGCCCGGAGCATCGGCACGAAGCGGCCCCGGGCCAGGAGTTCCAGCAGCAGCTTGGCCGCCACCGACCAGGCCCGCAGGCTCTGGGCGGGGAGCATGGGTCCGCCGCCGAGGACTCGCTCCAGGTCGGGCAGCCACTGGGCCGCTGCCGCCGCCGCTATGGCAAGCCCGGGCAGCTTCGCCGGGCCATCGGGCAGCAGGGCTGTCAGGGTGACGGCATGAACGTGCGGCAACCCTGCCAGCACGGGAAAGAGCAGTTCCGGCGCCACGGCCTGAGGGTGCTGCGAAAGCGCCCGCCGGCGCCCGCCCGCGTCGAGCCGCCTGTCCATCGCCCACAAAAAGAAAAAGCCCGACGCCCCGTGGGGCACCATGGAGCCATGCAGGTGAATCACGCCGTGTCACCTCCTCCCTTTCTAGTTCGGCGATGGGCGGAGCGCCCCCTGCCGACCGGGGCGCCGAATGCAGCCGCCGCCCCGGGACCAACAAATCCCTTATGATCGAAATATCCATGGTGCAGGAATTTTCCTGTCACTGAAGCGAATCAACCATCTCATCGTTGGCCCGTAAAGAGGTGTTGGTCGCCGTGTCGGATCTGCCCGAGCACCTGAAGAATCATGCACGAGAAGGGCTCCGCCGCTGCGGGGCGCCCGGCCTTGCCCTGGGCATCGCCCGCAGAGGCGAGCTGCTCTATGCCGGCGGTCAGGGGGTCCGCGATGCGGAGCAAGGGCTCGTCTGCACCCCAGACACCCTTTTCCCCCTGGGCTCCATCACGAAGGTGTTCACAGCTGTAGCGGTGATGCAACTGGCGGACCAGGCCCTCCTTCGGACTGACGACTCGGTCAGGCGTTACCTGCCTGAGCTCCGGTTGGGCGCCCACGCAGACCGGATCACCATCGCCCACCTGCTGACGCACACATCCGGCCTGCCGCCCACCGCCGGGGTACTCGCCGCGGCCAAGGAGCGGGGCGCCGACCTGAGCGGCGTGCCGGTCGAACTGGCTCCCCTGCCGGTCATTCGTACGTACGGAGACCTGTTCGATTATCTGGCCGCCATGGATCAGCCGTTCCTGGGCGCCCCGGGCACCCATTTCAGCTACTCCAACGACGGATTCGCCCTGCTGGGCGCCATCATCGAGCGGGTCAGCGGCCTGCCCTATTGCGATTACGTGACCGAACGCATTCTCCGGCCCGCCGGCATGCTGCGCACCTCCTGGGCCCCGGCGCCCGACCACGAGCTGGCGGTGCGGTATCGGGTCTCCCCCGATGGGCGCCCGGCCCCGGCCGGCGACTCTTTGCAGTCCAACACCTACCGCCCCGTGGGTTTCCTCTGGTCGAGTGTGACCGAGATGCTCCGTTTCCTCGATCTGTTCCGCACGGGCGGCCGGGTTGGGCGGGAACGGCTGCTGTCAGCCGCATCTGTCACGGCGATGATGCACCCGCACGTGCAGTGCCACCCGACCATGTGGTTCGGGTACGGCCTCTTCATCACGCCCCGGTATCATGACGTGACGCTTGTGGAGCATGGCGGCAACTCCCCCGGCGTATCTGCCCAGATCACCTGCGTTCCCGAGCAGGGCATCACAGCCGTGGGGCTGACCAACGCCACGGGGATGCCGATCCCCCAACTCTTGCTGGAGGCCGTCAATTCGGTCCTCGGCCTGCCGCCGAGCGCCAGCCGCACCGATCTCCCAACGCTTGCCGCTCCCCCGGACCTCCGTCCCTACTGCGGGACGTACATATCAGATGAAGGGCGCCGGTTGGGCGTAAAGCTAGCCGAGGCGGGCGGACTGGTCGTAGAGATGGGTTCGAGCCGCTTCGCCACGAGGTATGTAGGCGACCACGCTTTCCTCTTCCACTGGCCGCTGCTGGGTTACGAAACGCCGATCCAGTTCGAGCTTGATGCGTCAGGCCGGGCCGCACGGGCCCGGGTCAGTTTCCGGACGATGTACCGAGAGTACCGGACCAACGCCACAGAGGAGTGATTCCCCCTGCTCGCCATCGAAACCCACGACCTGTCACGGGAGTTCCGGCTGCCGGCGCCCGGGCAATCCATCATCCAGCGGTTACTGGCGCCTCGGTACGAAATCAAGAAAGCGGTCTCCGGCGTCGACCTGAACGTCAGCGAAGGCGAGATCGTCGGCTACATCGGGCCGAACGGCGCCGGGAAGTCGACGACCATAAAAATGCTGCTGGGCGTGCTCCACCCCTCGGGCGGAGACCTCCGCATCTTGGGACGGGACCCGTTCCGGGAACGGCTGGCCAACAATCAGGAAGTGGGTGTGGTTTGGGGGAACCGCAACTACCTCTGGTGGGATGTGCCGGTCCGGGACACCATGGAGCGGTACCGGCGGGTCTACCGGGTCAGCCGGAGCGACTATGAACAGCGGCTGAATCTCTGCGACCAGTTCCTGGGGACCAGTTCGCTGCTCCACATTCATGCCCGGCAGCTCAGCTTAGGCCAGCGCATGCGCTGCAACCTGGCCAACGTCGTGCTGCACCGGCCCCGCATTCTCTATTTAGACGAGCCGACCATCGGGCTGGACGTGGTGGTCAAGCATCAGGTCCGCCGCTTCCTGCGCCATATCAACCGGGAGTGGGGCACCACCATCATCCTGACCACCCACGACCTGGGCGACATCGAGGACCTCTGCCCGCGTATCGTCGTCATCGATAAGGGGCGCAAGATCCTCGACGACCGGCTGGAAGCCGTGCGGGAGCGGCATGGCGGCGGGGTGCGCGTCACCTTTCAGTTCCCGCCGGACGGGACGATCGACCCGCAGATACCGGGGCTGCTTCAGGCGGCGCTCCCCGGGGTTGCGGCCCGCATCGAACCCGGCCCCAGGCTGATCGCCACCGTGCCGCGGGCTGCCGCGACACCCATCGCCGTCATCCGGTGGGTCGTGGGCTGCCTGGAGCCGATCAACCTGCAGGTGGATGAGAACCCCATCGAAGAGGTGGTGCAGCGCATCTACCGTGGCGAGATGGAGGACGGCCATGAGAGAGTTTGACCGTTACTGGCCCACCGTGCAGATTGCCGCCAAGTTTGTGGTGGCAAACCGGACGCAGTACGCCCTCCAGGTCATGGGCGACCTGCTGCAGATTGTGGTCATGTTCTTCATCTGGCGGGCGGCTTACGCACAGGCCGATACCTTCGGCGGCCTGACCCAGGCCGAGATGATCTCGTATCTCTTCGTTGCCCAGGTCTTCCGGCTGGTCGTCACCCACTCCGTGATGGAGCAGCAGATCGCCTACTGGATCCGCAGCGGCGATATCATCCGTGAACTGGTGGTGCCCCTGGTCTACATGTGGAAGGACCTCTGCCATGCCATCGGCTGGCTGGGGGCGGTCGGCGGAATCAGCGGCGGTCTGGTCTATGTGACGGGCCTCCTCTTCTTCGACGTCAGGCTGCCGGCCCTATCCGCACTGCCGGCGCTGCTGCTCAGCCTGCTCCTGGCGATCGTGATCAGCTTTGGCATCAGCTTTATCATCGGGACCCTTGCGTTCTGGTCGGACGGTTCCATCTGGGGCATTTCCAACGCCAAACAGGTGGTCATGGCCTTCGCCAGCGGCGCCCTGATTCCCCTGAGCCTCTTCCCTAGCTGGCTTCGCCAGGTGGTGGACTGGCTGCCGTTTCAGGCGGGCGTCCATATTCCGACGTCGATCTACCTGGGACACCTGCACGGGGCGACGCTCTGGCGGGCGCTGGGGGTGCAGGCGCTCTGGGCGGCAGGGCTGCTCGCCCTGGCCAACTGGTTCTTCCACTACAGCCTGCGCAAGGTAACCATTCCGGGAGGGTAGCCCATGCGCTCAGTCGTTCTCTACGTTGATCTGCTGCGGATGCAGTTGGTCGCCCGAGGCCAGTACCGGGCCGACTTCCTGACCGGTGTGGCGGCATCGATCCTGCAGCACATGGCCACCCTGGGCACGCTCTGGCTGATCTTTGCGCAGGTGCCGGCGCTGGGGGGCTGGAACGTGGCCCAGGCTGCGGTGCTGTATGGCTTCTTCTCGCTGACGCTGGGGCTGACCAACTTCCTGGCCAGCGGCCTGCGGGATCTGCCCAATATGGTCCGGCAGGGGGAACTGGATGGTTTCCTGGTCCAGCCAGCCAGCGCCTATGTGCAGCTGCTGCCCCGGATAAACCTGAACGCGATCAGCGATGTGGCGGTTTCGCTCACCGTGCTGCTGGGCGCCGCGCAGAGCGCCGGGGTGCGGTGGAGCCTGCCCGTGGCGGCCTATGCGCTGCTGGCGATGGTTTGCGGCACGGCGATCTTTCTGGGGTTTTTGACCGCGGTCTATTCGCTCAGCTTCTGGACGCCCTACCCCGGGCTGATGGGCGGCCTGGAAGGGCTGACCCAGTTAGCCCGCTTTCCCGCCGGCATCTACCCGCGCTGGCTGCAGGTGATCATCACCTGGGTCTTCCCGGTGGCTTTTACGGGCCACTTCCCCGCCGCTGTGCTGACGGGCGTCGAGGCGGTGCCCTGGTGGACAGCGCTGGCCGGCCTGGGGCTGGCGGCGGCGGCGCTGGGGGCGGGTGCCGCCATGTGGCGCTGGGGTCTGAGCCGCTACGAAGGTGCGGGAAACTGAGGTTGCGAACACCGGCCTTCCCGACCGCCTTGGGGTGGCGCCACCACCAGGGTGGCAACCGCTTTCCATCCGGCTTTGCACGCTTAGGCAGTCAACGATCGTGCGTAGGCGGACGGAGAAGGGGTTTTTGCCCCGAAACCGGGGTCGTGGAACCTCTCCGCCCATCCGCGCACGGTTTTCAAAGGGGTCGGCGTGCATAGTCGGACGGAGTCCGTCCGGCTACGCCGGTTCCATAACCTGGGGCCCCCAGGGAAGCACACGACAAGCGCCAGAAGCCCAAGGCTCTCTGGCGCTTGATACTTTTGCACCTGTACTCATCAGCGTTGACTTTCGCAACAGGCCCGGGCGGCAGGGGGCGTTGATGTAGATCTATTCCTTCATGACGGGCATCTGCTGGTCAACCTCGACCAGGATGCAGTCCGGGCCGATCTTGCGGATTTTCGTCCAGGGGATCACCACATCGGGCCCCGAGCCCAGCAGGCCGAAGAGCTTCGCCTCGCCGCCCGGCACCACGATGGCCGTGATCCGCCCCGTCTCGTCGTCGATCTCCACATCGATCAGTTCGCCCATGCGGCGCCCCGTCCGAATGTCGATGACCTCCTTGCGAAGGTCGGACGCTTTGGTGCTGGCCATGATACGTGCCCTCCCTCCACACAGGTTCCTTATGTGATGAGCCTATGCAGGACGGCACGTCCAATTACCGGTCGGTGTGGGCAACCTTCTTGCCCTTCAGCTTCTCCTTCGCCCAGTCGATGATGGCAAACCGGGCCTTTACGGGCAGCTTCGCCGGATCGACATCTTCGACCATGACGTTCTTAGGGACGGTGACGGTCTCCGTGCCGCCGCTGCCCGGCTTGGGCTCCAGGACGACGCCGCTGGTCCAGTCCAGGAAGCACATCGGCGGGAAGAGGACGCACCACCAGTTGGCGCCCTGCGCCTCGCCCAGGGTAACACGGAGGGCGCTGTACTGCCCGGCGGGCACGAAGAGTTCGCCGTAGGAGCGGGCGGGGAAGGCGTATTCGCCGACTTCGGCGTGGACGCCGTAGGTCTGGCCGTGGTCAGCGATCACCTTTGCGGCGGTGGCTTCGATCCGGTCAAGCGCTCCGGCGATGGCCGCCTCGGCCTCGGGCCGGGTGCGGGCGCCCGCAAAGAGCGGGGTCACTTCGGCGAGGATGGCGTCACGGACGGCCCGCTTGAGGGCCTGGTCGGCGTCGGAGTCACTGTTGGCGACCACGTGGAGGCGGATCAGGTTGGCCTGCAGGTAGGCGGGGTCGGTGCCGCCGGCGGCGGCAGCCGTGGCGGGGCGCCCGATATTGATCAGGCCGGCGGCGATGAAGACGGCGCCGGTCCAGAGGAGCAGCAGGGAGAGGGTGAGCTTGCGGGTCAACCGGGATTCCTCCTCGTAGGTGGTCGTGCTACGAGTCTTGACCGGATTATGTCACTCTAGACAAGTCTGTGGCGCGATTTTGAGTCAGGCGTCTACCAGCCGTCTACAAAACGGCCCCCAGCCTCGCTCAACGGGGGCACTCGATCCATTTCTGCCATCGTACCAGGCGATTCGTGGGCCACAAATGGACGGAGGGCACCGGCTGTAGGCAGATACGCCCCGAAATGGCCTATCCAGCCTCAGGGGTCAAAGTGGCAAGAGTGGACGGAGCCAACAGCCATGGCAACGACAGGGGCGGGCGCAGACAGTAGATCAATGACGTACGCAGCGTGCGGGCCT
>JARBUG010000184.1 GCA_029239785.1 Symbiobacteriaceae bacterium
CATGGCTGCCTGCAAGGCGGCCATCAAGGCCCGCGATGCGCTGCAGCCCGAGGATATCCAGGCGCTCATGGCCGACCTCGCAACCTGCGAATCGCCACACACCTGCCCGCACGGGCGCCCGACCGTCATCTGCATCTCGATTACCGAACTGGAGAAGAGGTTCAAGCGGTGAAACTTCCCCTGCTGGTACTGGTGGGGCCAACGGCGGTGGGCAAGACCGCCATCTCGGTGGCGGTGGCCAAGCGGCTTGGCGCCGAAATCATCTCCGGCGACTCGATGCAGGTCTACCGGGGCATGGAGATCGGCACTGCAAAAATCACGCCGAATGAGATGAACGGCGTTCCCCACCACATGATCGACATCAAGGAGCCGGATGAGCCCTTCTCTGTGGCCGAGTTCCAGACCCGGGTCGACGGGCTGATTCGGGAGATTCACGGACGGGGGCGCCTGCCCATGCTGGTGGGCGGCACCGGCCTCTACGTCCGGGCGGTGCTTCAGGAGTACACCTTTACGGAGATAGAAGGCGACTCCGAACTGCGAGAGCGGCTCGCTGCCGAGGAAGCACTGCGCGGGGCGGGGCACCTCCACCGGCGGCTCGCCGCCGTCGACCCAGCGGCCGCCGCCCGGCTCCATCCCAACGACCTGCGACGCATCATCCGTGCGCTTGAGGTCTATGAAACCACCGGCATCCCCATCTCCGAAACGCAGACCGCCGGCACAGCCGAGCCCCGGTACGACGATCTGTTCATCGGCCTGACGATGGACAGAGATCTGCTGTACCGCCGCATCGACCTGCGGGTGGAGCAGATGCTGGCGGCAGGCCTGCGGGCGGAAGTAACACGCCTCCTGAAGCGGTTTCCGCCATCGACCCAGGCGCTGGAGGCGATCGGTTACCGGGAGATGGTCTGGCACCTCCGCGGCCTGCTCACCTACCCCGAAGCCGCCGCGCTTATCCAGCGGAACACCCGGCGCTTCGCCAAGCGCCAGTTCACCTGGTTCAAGCGGGATGAGCGCATCCAATGGATCGATCTGACCACCGCCGACGCAAGATCTTCGGCTGTGGAACTAATTGGCAGACTCGTGGCAGGAAAATGGCGACAGGTGTAGAAAACTTCACGTCGAGAGTTTTGGCCCATGAGAATCACGAAACAGATACATAGCGGGGGGCAGTCTGATGATCAAATCGCAGGCGAATTTGCAGGATGGCTTTCTGAACCAGTGCCGTAAGGAGAACATTCTCGTCACCGTCTATCTGGTGAACGGGTATCAGCTGAAGGGTTTCATCAAGGGCTTCGACAATTTCACTGTGATCCTGGAGAACGAGGGCAAGCAGCAGCTGGTCTATAAGCATGCGCTCTCGACTCTGATGCCCTCCCGCAATGTCAACCTGAGCCAGCTGATTGCACCCCGCGAGGAAGAGAGCCAGGCATAAGGGGCGCCGCACCTTCTCCCCCAACCAAAGATGAACGATGAGCCCGCCGGCAGATACCCCGGCGGGCTTTCTCTCATCTGACAAGCCCCCTCATGCGTATGCTTGCCATGCGAGGTGGCACGCGATGCGACTACAGGCAAGGCGCCCCGGCGGGCTGGCGGAGATCAGCCAATGGCTGCGCCGGGGTGAGATCAGCCCGGGAGATGCGCTGAACATGGCCATGGAACTGCGGCGCCGGCAGTCGGCGCAAGGCAAGCACGAAGCCGCGGCGGCCCCGGCCGAGGCGGCACAGGCTCAGCGGGACCTGCGAATCCGGGCGATTTTGGGCGAACTGGACGGGCTGGTGGGCCTGGCGGGCGCCAAGCGGCACGTCCGTGAGATTCAGGCCTATGTGGCGATTCAGCTGCGGCGCAAGGCGGTGGGACTGGCCCACGAGCCCCTGGGGCTGCACATGGTTTTCACCGGCAATCCCGGGACGGGGAAGACCACGGTGGCCCGGCTCCTGGGCCGGCTCTTCAAGGAGATGGGCGTGCTGCCCACGGGCCACATGGTCGAGGTGGAGCGGGCCGACCTGGTGGGGGAGTATATCGGCCACACGGCCCAGAAGACCCGGGAAGTGGTGAAGAAGGCGACGGGCGGGGTGCTTTTCATCGACGAGGCCTACTCCCTCGCCCGGGGCGGGGAGAAAGACTTCGGCAAGGAGTCGATCGACTGCCTGGTGCGGGCCATGGAGGACCAACGGGGCGAGTTGCTGCTGATACTGGCCGGCTATCCGGCCGAAATGGAATGGTTCCTCGCCCAGAACCCGGGCCTCAGGTCCCGTTTCCCGATTCTGATCGAATACCCGGACAACACATCGGACGAACTCGTCTCCATCGGCGAATCGATGTGGCGCAAGCGGCAGTATGAGTTGACTTACGACGCCCGCACCGCCCTGCGGCAGATGCTGCAAACCGAATTGGTGCTGACCGGCGGCGACGAGGGCAACGCCCGGGCCGTGCGGAACCTGATGGAGCGCTCTCTGCGCTGCCAGGCCCTCCGCCTGGTGGGCCGGGCTGATCTGACCCGGGAAGAGCTCATGACCATCACCCGGGCCGACCTGGAGCAGGCGGCGGCCGGCATCTAATTCGCGGGGCAATATTTTAGCCACGGATTTCGCAGATTTCACGGATTTGGAAGGCAAACGCGGATCTTACACTGGGCAAATCATTCCAGGCCATTACTATAATGACCCGGAACGCTCTACCTGGGAAAATCCGCGTTTGCCTCGAAAATCCGCGTAATCCGCGTAATCCGCGGCTAAATAAATGCCTCAAAAACTAACCCAACCCGATCTCGCGCGCCCGGGCCGCCGCCTCCGTCCGGGTCGACGCCCCCAGCTTGGCAAATACGTTCGCCACGTGCCGCTTCACCGTGAACGGGCTCAGGAACAACTGCGCGGCGATCGCCTTGTTCGTCATCCCAGCCGCCAGCAGCGACAGAATCTCCGCCTCCCGGGCCGTCAAAAACTCCACCGACCCGGGAATGGCGAACCGCTGCTCAGGCCGCCCATCTGCCTCGGGCTCATCACCCGACGGCTCAGCCTCGCCCAGGAGCCCCAGCACCCGGGACGCAAACTCGGCATGCAGCCCCCGCTCCAGGGCCATCTGCAGCATCGGCCCCGCCACCTGGCGCCCTTCAAAAAGCAGCACGCCCGGCAAATCCTCCCGCTCACAGGTCGCCAGCAGGGGTAGGAAGGTAGTCAGCGCCTCCTCCGTCCGCCCGTCACGCAGGTACATATAGGCCAGCAGCCCCCGGGCGGTCCCTGTGTCCGTAATCAGCCCCGCAGATTCCTGGGCGCCGACCCGGGCCAGCAGATCGGGCTCCACCGTCGCCAGCGGCTGATTCACCAGGCGCAAAATGGCATCCACGGTCTGAATCGCCGGACCGTCGCCGCTCTGGCCGGCCGCAGCACAGGCCCGACGCAACCGCTCGGCGCAGGCCCGCACATCATCGTACCTGCCCTGCACAAAGCGTATCCGGGTCAGCAACTGCAGGGTCGCGCTCATGCGATGCATGGCAAAAACCCCCGGCCCATACTCCTGCTCCAGCTCCGACAGCAGCCGCTCAAACTCCATGTCGGCATCTTCATCCTGACCGGACAGGGCCAGCAGGGCGGGCAGCAGCAGCCGGGCGCTGACATCGACCCAGCGAATATGCCCGTGCCGGCGGCTCTCCTCCAGGGCCCGGCGGGCGCCGTCCATCGCCGCTTCCCACTTGCCCCGCCACAGGTTGACAAAAGCCATCAGCGCCGTCCCTACGGGCAGGAGCGGCCCGGCCGTCCCCGCCGGGCGTGAGAGCCCGATGCCGGCAAACCGCTCCATGCGGGGCACGCCGCCGGTCTCCAGCGTAAAACCCCCGTGAGCAAACTGGCTGACCAGGGTGGCCACCTGAATGGCATCATGGGTGGCGAAGCCTTCCACCGCCTCATGGTAGTAGCTGTCCGCCAGCACAAGCTCCCCGCGCCGGCGGGCCAGCATCGATGCGGTCCAGCGTGCCTGGCTGCTTACTATGCCCCAGACCGGCGAGGCCAGTGCGACCGCAACGGCAGCCTCTGCTTCTTCGTATCGGCCCAGATTGCGCAGCGTGGCTGCCAGGTATGTACTCGCTTCCCCTTCGCCCAGCCTGTCGCCGGCGGCCGCAAAGCCCCGGGCGGCCTCCCCCAGGTGGACCACCGCCTGCGCCCAGTTCCACCGCTGCGAGAACGATCCTCCCAGCACCAGGGTCAGGCGCGGGCGCCTGGCCCGCACATGCGCGGGAATCGACTCGATCCAGCGGCGCAGCGGTTCATCCATACCGCCGCGAATCAGGCTCCCGCCGACCTTCTCCATCTCTTCGGCGGCCTCGTCCCAACAACTGGCCGCCAGGAAATGCTGGATACGGCGGGTGGGCACCGTCTCAGCCTCGGCGGCCCGGCGGTGCAGCTCCGGCAGCAACTCAGGGCTGCTCCAGAGCAACTGCTGCTGCAAGAACTCCCGGAAGAGGTCGTGGTACCGGTAGGTCCAGGTCTTGCCGTCGCCTTCGGTCGCCGACATGAACAGGTTGCGGCCATAGAGCGTCTCCAGCACCGGCAGCGCATCCTCCCGCCCGGTCACCGCCCGGCAGCGGGCCGGCGTCAGCTCGCTCAGCACCGAGGTCCGCAGCAGGAACTGCTGCATGTCGGGCTCCACGTTGTGCAGCACCTCGGCGGCGAGGAAGTGAAAGACGTGCCGGTCCATTTCGGGCAGATGGGCCAGCACGGCGCGGCGGTCGTCGGCGGTGCGGGCGCGCCGCAGCGAACTGACTAACAGGCTCAGGCCGGCGGCCCAGCCTTCGGTTCGGGCGGCGACCATCTCCAACTGTTCGGCCGTCAGCCCCAGGTTCAGCATCGCGTTGAGCAGCGTCGCCGCCTCATCGACCGTAAAGCGCAAGTCGTCCAGCCGCAGTTCCGCCAACTGGTGCCGGACCCGCAGCCGGGCCAGGCCGATGGGCGGGTCATGGCGCGTCGAGAGCAGCAGGTGCATGTGAGGCGGCAGCCGCTCGATCATGTACTCCAGCCCCGCCAGCACCGTGGGTGCCGTGATCAGGTGCAGGTCATCCATAATGAAGGCGAACGGTTCGTCGATGGACTCGGCCACCTCATGGACGAGCATGCGCATGGCATGGCGGAATTCGACATCCAGACTCTCCCGGTTGCCGCCAAAGCTCTGCACGGCGACGCCGATTTCCGGGCAGAGACGGCGCAGCGCCGCGGTGAGCGACTGGAGGAAATGGCCCGGGTCGTTATCATCCGACTCCACCGACAGCCACGCGATGGGCCACTGCGGGCAGCATGCGGGCAGCCCCGCCAGCAGGGTGGTCTTGCCCGATCCGGCGGGCGCGGAGACCAGCGTGACGGGATACTCGGTCAGCATCTCCGAGACATGGGAGATCAGACGTGGCCGGTGGACCACATCCGGGCGGAGCCGGGGCGGGCGCAGCCGGGTCTGAAGGACCCAGCCGGCGCCGGAGGGGGGAGTGCCCGTGGGCATCGCGGGTTCCTCCTTGTCCGATCGGATGTACTACCATAATGGGCTATATAATTCCTAGTCTATCAGTATTATATGAGATCTTTATACCCTGTCACCAGGGGGAGAATGGTCCACGGCAAATAATCCGTATGGTCCATTGGTACCATGTCTATACATGACCACCGGTGTATCCTGAAAATGTGATCCGGCAGTGACCCAGTGGGAGGAACGGAAACAACATGACCTTACCATCACAGCTGAAAAAGCTCCGGCACCTCTCCAGGGAGTTGGCTGCCGACTTCGGTACCCGGGCCGCCCGGCATGACCAGGAGCGCTCGTTGCCCCTCGAAAACTACGCCTTGCTGCGGGAGGCCGGCCTGTATGGCCTGGCGGTGCCCGAAACGTACGGGGGCTCAGGCCACGGGCTCGGCGGCTGGACGATTGCAGGCGAGGAACTGGCCCAGGGCTGCGGCTCCACGGCACTCTCCTTCGCCGGCCACGTTGCAGCGACGGGCATGATCATGGAAGATGCCGGTGTGGACGAAGAGGCCAAACGGCGCCTGGCCCGCCAGGTGATTGACGAAGGGAAGTTGATCGCCCTGCCGGATGGACAGGCGGGCGCCCCGCTGCTTGCCAGCAGGTTTCCCGGGGGCTTCCGGCTCTACGGCAAGGTGACCCAGGCGACCATGTGGGAGGCGGCCGACTGCGCACTGCTCCTGGCCCGCCCCGACCCCGGTTCCACCGAGGAGATTACCTTGCTGGTCCCGACCCGCGGCCAGGGCATTACCGTCCACGATGTCTGGCAGGCCCTGGGACTGCGGGCCATCCGCAGTCAGACCATCACGCTCGATGGCGTGATCGTGCCCGATCAGATGATCGTCGCCCGGCACCCGGTGGGCTCCAGCGCCTGGGCACTGGGCGCCGGCACCGCAGCCGCCCTGGGCATCGGGGTTGGCATTCATCAGTTGATCCGCCGGGTTGTGGCTGGTGGGGCTCCCACCGCCGACAGCGAACGCCGGCTCGCCCAAATGGCCTGTGAACTGGAAGCCGCCCGGCTGGCCCTTCGCCACGGGGCGCTGCTCCACAGTGAGCGGAGCCCGTCGGCACACCGCCAGTTCCTGACCGCCCGGTACCTGACCTGCCTGGCCGTCAGCAACGCTTCCCGCAGCGCGGTGAGCGCCTGCGGCACCCGATCGCTCATGCAGCAGCTCGGCCTTGAGCGGCTGGTGCGTGATGCGGTTACCGCCATCAGCCTGACCCCGGATGAAGACCAGCTGCTTTACCAAATCGGAAAGATGGAGGTCGGCGGTATGCGCCGCCCGACCCAGGGGGAGGAGAGCCGATATGCTGCGCTTTGAAGTTCGGCCCGCTTGCAAGCTTGATTTTCCCGGTATCATCCGGGTGATGAATGCCTACGCCGACCAGCCGCTCACGCCCGGCGCCTTCATCCGCTGGGAGTGGGAGCGTGAGGCTGACCCCGGTTACCAGCGCTTCGTCGCCGTCGCCACCGACGGCACCGTATTGGCCACCGGCGTGGTGCGCACGGGGCTCGGGTGCGATGTGGAAAAGGCCCTCGTTCAGGTGATGGTGGCGCCGGCCTACGCCCATCACGACATCGCACCCATGCTGCACGCCGTTTTGGAGCGGTGGGCGGTGGAGCATGGCGCCACCCACATTGCCGCCATCACCAAGTGCGGCGCCGCCGTCACCCGGACCAAGCGGCAGTGGACCGGCCCCATGCCCGTCACGTCGCTGCTGCCGGTTTGGAACCCGCCGGCCGCCGAGTCGCATCCGCAGGTCGCAGCCGCCCGCTAAGCAGGAGGCGGCGGCCGCCGGGCCGAATAGACCGAAGGTCGGGCCGTCCCGGCTTGAGACCTAGGTAGGGCCGCCGCGAAGACGGCGTCCCACTATTCGGGAGGATGCAGCTACAGTGGAGTATCAGTTGGTGGTCTCCGATATGGACGGTACCCTGCTGCGAGAGGACAAGAGTATCTCGCAGCGAACGATGCAAGCGATTGCGCAATACGAAGCCGCCGGCGGACGGTTTACCGTGGCCACGGGCCGGAATGTCGAAGCTGCGGGCCAGCATCTCCGCAAACTCGGGCTTCGCACGCCCTGGCTTTTGCTCAACGGCTGCCTCGGTTACGATGCAGCCACCGACCAGGACCTGTTTTGCCGAGGGCTGAGCCGACCGCTGGTGGAAGCGGTCTGGCCGGCCCTTCTTGCGCATCCCGTTGAGGTGATTGTGCACGGGCACCGCCGGGCCATGACCCGGGGAATGAACGACCGGGTTGCCGAGCACTTGCAGCTCGACGGCATCACCGCCGACGTGCGGCCGCACCTGACACCGGCGGAGACCGGCGATGTGGTCAAGATTCTGACCATTGGTGAGGCGGCGGCGCTCGACTCACTGGAAGCGACGATTCGGGGGGCGCAGCTGCCGGTGCTGTTGGTCCGGTCGCATCCGCAGTATCTGGAGCTGCTGGCGCCCGAGGGCGGCAAGGGCACGGCGTTGCTCACGCTGGCCGACCATCTGGCGATTGCCCGGGAACGGACCCTGGCCGTTGGCGACTACCTGAACGATGTGGAGATGCTGCAGGCCGCGGGCCTCAGCGTCGCCATGGGCAACGCGCACCCCGCCATCCTCCAGATGGCCGGCCGGTGGACGGCGACCAACGAGGAAGATGGCGTCGCGCTGCTTCTCGAAGCGCTGGTCGCAGGGCGCCCTGTGGGCGTGGCACCGGTGGCAGGCGCACGGTAACGGGCACCCTACCTTTGCAGGCTTCTGCCGACGGGTTCTACACGGCAGGCGCCGCAGCAGGAGGGAGGGTCCACTTTGGAAGAGCGGTTTGTCAAGGAGAAGCGGCAGTTTCCCACACCCATTGAAACCGCACTGATGGCCAATGGCACAGGCTGGAACAGTGTCGGGGGACCGATGGGGACCGCACTCGGCATGTTGATCGGCGCCGAACTGGTCGATGAGATGTCAAAGGCCGGTCGGGTGACGGACGAGCCATAAGGGCTGACTCTCCTGGCAGCAAAAAGGGCTGGCCGGTCCGGGCAGCCAAGTAAGCTGGCAGGAGGGATGGCCCATGTGGTTTCGGTGGCTCCTGATTACGGCTCTTGTGATTGTGGGCGGCCTGATGGTGCTGGGCCTGCCGGGCGCCGTTCTCTTCACCCTGAGCCGCCCGGTGCTGGCGTTGTTCTATGGACGGGGATTTATGGAGCGGCTGCCCGGGGACAGCGCCTGGCCGCTGGCGATTGGACTGACCGTGCTCTGGCCCTTGGGACTGTGGCCGCTCTACCTGCTTGTCGGACGGCTCCTCCCCGAACTGACAGGCTGGGGCAAGGTGGGCGCCTATGCCGGCTTGCTCTACCTGTGGGGGGCGCTGCTTTCGGCGGTGCTCTATCACTTCAGCCGCAAAT
>JARBUG010000185.1 GCA_029239785.1 Symbiobacteriaceae bacterium
GCGGCGGGCCGCATCCGTTCCGGCGGGCCTGAACCCACGCGCATATGTACGAAAGCTGGCCACCCGGCGGGCAACAGCCAGCGCATACGAAATATCCACGGCCTCAAGCAGCACTGCTTCCGGGCCGGCAACTCCGCCGCGAAAGTAGGACAACAGTGAACGTCCGGCCATCGTCAGCCCCCTCGCAAAAAACATACCTGACAAATTACGCTTCACGAAAGAGGATTCCCTTTCCAAAGCAAAACAAAAGCACCCCACATTCGGGGTGCTGCTTGTTTCTCTGCATTACCGCTTCATCTTCGGGTCCATGGCGTCGCGCAGGCCGTCGCCGAAGAAGTTGAAGCACATAACCGTGATCAGGATCGCCAGGCCGGGGTAGAGCGAGGTCCACGGCGTATCACGCAGGTAGTTGCGGCCCAGGGCGATCATCTGGCCCCACGAGACCTGCGGCGGCTGCGTGCCGAAGCCGAGGAAGGAGAGGCCGGACTCCGCCATAATACCGCCGCCGATACGCAGCGTGGCGGCAACGATAATCGGAGCGGCAGCGTTCGGCAGAATGTGCCGGAAGATCAGGCGCCGGTCCGTAGCGCCCAGCGCCCGGGAAGCCTGCGCATAATCACGTTCACGCAGCGTCAGGAACTGACCGCGCACCAGGTGGGCAACACTCGGCCAGGACGTGAAGCCGATGATCAGCATCGTGAAGATGATGTTGGGCCGGAAGACCGCAACGATCGTGATCAGCAGGAAGTAAACGGGGATCAGGTCGATGGCCTCGGCGATACGCATCATACCGATGTCAAGCCAGGAGCCGCCGTAGTAAGTGTCCGGGCGTCAGCGGGGGCAGGCGGCGCAGGGTCGGATCGAGGAAATCGAGTTCAAACGGGGCAAGCAGGGGCGCAAAGATCGCGATCATGTAGAACACGAACAGGATGCAGACACCAACGACTGCTGCCTTGTTACGGAAGAAGCGACGGGCGATCGCCCTAAGCTGGGTCTCGTCCTTCTTGTTGGCGAGCGAGCGGTCCTGCACTTCGTTCTCGTTATTTTCCTTCGGAACGGCCAAAGTAGCTCACCACCAGTTGATTAATCGTACTTGATCCGGGGGTCAACCATGACGTACACGATGTCGACGAGCAGGAAGCCAACGAGGTTGAGCATGCCACCCATCAGCAGAACCGCCATACTCACCATGTAGTCGCGGGTGTTAACCGCTTCGAGGCTGACACGACCGAGACCCGGCCACGAGAAAACGTTCTCCAGAATAACGGCGCCGCCAACAAGGCCACTCAGAATGCCGGCGGAAAGCGTAATGATGGGGAGAACGGCGTTCCGGAGGGCGTGCTTGTAGATGACGACCTTCTCCGAGAGGCCCTTAGCACGAGCTGTACGAGTGTAGTCTTCCTTGAGCACCTCAAGCATTTGCGACCGCATATAGCGGGTCAGGCCTGTCAGACCGCCAAAGATCATAACCGTGAGCGGAAGCAGCATGTACTTGGCCCGGTCGAGGATGACGCTGAACCAGCCATACGTGTCGAAATCGACACCCGTGGTGGCAATGCCGTTCGTCGGAATCGCACCACCGGATTTCATCGCCACATAGTAGATCAGCAGTAGGCCGATCCAGTAGCTAGGTGCCGCCTGGCCTGCGAAGGCCACGCCTGTTACTATATAGTCGAACTTTGAATATTGCTTTACTGCGGAGATAATCCCAAGCGGGATCGCAATCATATAGGACATGGTCAGGGCAATAATGCTGAGCCGGAGCGTATTGGGCAGGGCCTCGCCGATAATCACGGCGACAGGGCGGCGCTGGAAGAACGAATGACCGAAATCACCCTGGAACACATTCCCCAGCCAACGGGCATACTGAACGGGAATCGGATCGTTCAGGCCCCACTGCTCCCGGAGCGCCTCCAGCTTCGTTGCGTCGATGGTGGCATCTTCGCCTTGAAGGAGCATGTTCTCGGGCCCGCCCGGCGCCGCTTGCATGATCGCAAAGGCAATCATGGTCGCCAGGATGAGGAGCGGAATCATGTTCAGGATACGCTTAGTCAGATAGCGGGCCAATTGGCGTCACCACCCATTATGTGATAGGCAAAGGACGGGGGCGCCCGGGGGCGCCCCCTCATCCCATGCACTCAAACCCCTTGGATTACTGAGCCTTCTCCTCGATCCACCACTTGTGGATGTCGGAAGCACCGCTGCCCGGGAAGTTCCGGATGCCGCCCTTAACCTTCTTGGCGACGACATCGGTGTACAGGTTGGCGTACACGAAGATCACGGGGACTTCGTCAACGATGATCTTCTGGTACTCAGAGTAGATGGCCTTCCGCTTGTTCTGGTCAAGCTCGCGGGCGCCGGACTCGAGCAGCTTGTCAACCTGCGGGTTGTTGTAGCGGCCACGGTTGAAGGCGTTAACCTGCGTGCTGTGGAACAGGGCGGTGCCGGAGTCGGGATCGAGGCTCAGCGAGAAGCCAGAGAAGCTGACGTCGAACTTGCCGGGCTTCATGAAGTTCTCGGTCATGGCGTTGAAGTCCATCAGCTGGACGTCGAGGGCGATGCCGATTTCCTTCCAGTTCTTCTGGGCGATCAGGGCGATGCCTTCGATCAGCGGGCTGCCGGCGGTGCCGTAGAAGGTCAGCTTCAGGGGCTGGCCGCCCTTCTCAGCGACGCCCTGGGCGTTCAGCTTGTAGCCGGCCTGCTCGATGAGCTTCTTGGCGCCGGCGATGTCGAAAGCGCGAGCCTTGATGGACGGGTCAAAGGCCCAGGACACGGGCGGGATCGGGCCGTTCGGAATAACGGCACGGCCGTCCATGAGGCTGGAGATGACGGAAGCCTTGTCGAGAGCCATGTCCATGGCCTGACGGACCAGCTTGTTGTCCAGGTGCGGGCGGGTGACGTTCAGGGTCATGTAGCCCCAGCCGTTCCGCTCGTAGTTCAGGAAGTGGAACTTGTCCTTGAAGTCCTTCTCAAGACGGGCCATGTTGGCAGCGTCGGGAGTGTAGACATCAACTTCGCCGTTCTCGAGCGCAGCCTGCTGCGTGGAGGTCTCGGGAATGATCTTGGCGCGGTAGGTCTTGATGAGCGGGGTAGCAACGCCCTGCTGAGCCTGGATGTCCTTCATGAACCAAGCATCGTTACGCTCGAGGGTAACGTACTGGCCACGGACGTACTCCACGAACTTGTAGGGGCCGCTGCCCATCGGGTTCATGGTGACCTTGTGGTTGGGGATGTCCTTAACAGCGGTGCCCTCAAAGGCCTTCTTGGAGAGAATGCCGGTGCTGAGGTTGCTGTAAATGGCGGCGGAGGGTTCCTTCATCTCAACGATGACCTGGTACTTGTCAGCGCCAACCTTGATGTCGGCGATGTTCTTGACGTTGGTGCTGCGGGGGCCGGTGTATTCCTTGTCCATCAGGATCTTGAAGGTGAAGACGACGTCTTCGGCGGTCAGCTCGGTGCCGTCGTGGAACTTGACGCCCTGACGGAGCTTAATGGTCATGGTCTTGTTGTCGGGCGAGAAGGTCCAGGACTCGGCCAGGTGGCCCTGCGGGGCCCACTTGTCGTCGTACTCGAACAGGGTCGAGTAAACGAGGCTGTAAATCTGGCTGCCGTAGGCGCTGCTGGAGAAAGCCGGGTTGAAGTTGTCCGGATCCTGCTGCATGACGTCGAGGAGCTCGCCACCAACGGCGGGCTTCATGACCTTGGCGGTCTCTGCAGGCTTGTCGGTACCGGTGCCGGTTTTGGTGTCGGGCGTCTTGGCGTCCTTGGGACCGCAGGCAGTAAGGATCAGGCTGCCGGCGATGACCAGGGCGACGGACGCAAGGAACTTACGGGTCCGCTGCATGTGTTTTCCCCCTTCTGTTTTCTGGCCCTAGATGGACTGGGCGCAATCTGTGAAGGCTTGGACTGACTATGGGACGCAGCAATGTTCTGCGCGGTTCGATGAAATTCCTTGCTTGCACGAAGTGTTCCTATTTGGAATAGTTCGCTCGTTCACTTGACGCGCAGACTTTACCCGTATGGATCATTTTCCATGCAAAGAAGCCGGGGGTCAACCCCCGGCTTCTGGCAGGCGTGCCGTTTCGTTCCGTGCATGTGGAGCCTGTGTACGGGAGGCCGGCGCCGAAGCGCCGCGCCTCAGTTAGCAGTTGCCGGTAGTGCCAGTGTCGTCGAGCGGCTCGCACGTCCGGCACGCCTGTGTCATTTGGTTCCCGCAGCCGCCTACGACACTGCGGCACTCCTTGGGAGCGCACATGCCCAGCGTGGGTACCAGCACCCGCACGATCACCTGGGTCTGAATGACCACGCAGAAGTCGAACACGCAAGAGATCCGGTTCGTCGTGGTGTCGAAGAAGCAGCAGCAGTTGCCGGTAACCTGGCAGTCGACATCGGTGCCTTCGGGCTTGCACAGGACAGCCTGCTTCAGGAATGTGATGGTCTGCGGGACCATGGTGTCCCCGATCGCAAGCGTCACGGGGACTGTAATGGCCAGACAGACCAGGGTCTGGTCATTCTTGTTGCCAACGGGGCGCTCTTCCACGACACGGCAAACAACGTTGTTCGTGTCGACGTTGCACTCGATCATCGGCCGGGTGCCGGGCGGGATAACCACGCCACCAGGCACGGGGAAATCCCGTTCCACCCGATGCTCCTGGAAACAGAAGTCGCACACCCGCTTGGCCTCAATGCAGATGACCTCGTGGCGGTCTGAAGCACCAGCCATCGGCGGTAACTTGGAGATATGCACGGAACGAATCCCCCTTTGGGTACTCAGCGGCATTGAGCCTGCTTTATGTTATGTGCCCGAGGGGAAATTGGGTGCATTCTCTGTCGTTGTCCACTTAACGGCGGGCCAAAGCCGGCCCCAACCAGTCCGCCAGTTGGGCCAGCAGCGGATGGTCAGGCCGAATCTCCTCGTCCGGTAAATTCTCCTTATCTACAATGAGGTAGACCGCCCGCTCGGGCGTTTCCACGACAATGAGATGGAACTCGCTGCCGCCCATTTCGTCAAGAAGGTCCGCAACCTTCCCGAACGACGGGTGCCCAAAGTCCAGGCTCACTTGCAGGAGGGCGTAGCGGTAGCCCTTATTCTCGGTCACCTCAGAAAGCTTCACTGCACCGTCAAAGGGATGACCGTTCCGGCCGGCCAGCCACTCAATAACGGCCTCAGCGGTCTGGTTCTGCGCAACGGCCGCGGTAGCCCCCCACTTGGAGGGCCGCCGGTCGGCGGCAAACTTGATCACGGAAATGCCCTCCGTTCGTCCTTTCAAGCTCCTGACCTTTCATTTCGCTTCCGAATGGGCCGAATCCTACATGAGGTTACCATCGATATCGAACTTCAGTTCGGTAGCGGGGCCAAGCACTTCGATCGCCGGATTCTGAGCGATGTCAGCAAGCGTTGCCGGCGAAGCCCAAATGTGCTCCAGCATGAGCGTGTTGGGAACCCGCATCATCCGAACCGACTGGGGGTCAGGGCTTCCCAGGGTCTTCAGGGCGGTGACTATGGCGAGTTGGTCGGACTTCATAACAATCGGCATGCGCGCCCGCTGGACGAAAGTCGCCGTAAGCGTGTTCAGATACGTTGCCTCAAAGTCGATTTTCTCCTGGAACCGTTTCGTAATGACATCGGCCAGCCCCATGCCGTTAGCGTTCCCGTGGGAGCCCTCGGAAAGGTCAAGCACCACAATTCGCTCGATATGCGGCTCACCGTCAGGCACGCCGTGAATGCCAATGCGTCCGATGATGTTCGTGTCCATACCGGTGCCGGCGAAGTTTTTCCCCATCTGGTCAACAACCAGCAGGTCGAGTTGACTGGCCGGCAGGCGGGGCAACAATTCCCTGGCACGTTGCAGCAAAGCCGGCTCCCGCCGAATCAGGTCGCCGGGCTCCACGGGTAGAAGGCACGCCGTTTCTTCCCGCCCATTTTCGAGGATACCGACTCCCCCCAGCACCGGCAAACTGCTGAGCAAGACAGCACCAAGCTCCGCCAGAGCGGCCGACAGCCTGCCGGCTCCTAGGCTGTGAAACTGGGCTGCCCCTGCGGGTTTGCCCAGCCCCACAACCAGCATTTTGACCAGCCCGCTTTCCAGGGGGCCGTGAAACGAAGTGTGCGGCTTGATTCGGTTGATCACCAGAATGCCATCGCACCCGGCTGCGAACTCATCTGCGTAAACGGTGAGGCCGCTGGCGGTGCGGCCCAGGTCGACCACATCGATACCGCCCCGCACTTCACAGCCAACCGAATCCGGCGCGATACCCAGGCTGGCCAGTACCTGGAGCTGTCCCGCCGCCGTACCCCCGCCGTGACTCCCCATGGCGGCCACCACCACCGGCCGGGCGCCCAGGCTGGCAAGGTATCCGGCGGTCGTACGCAAAATCAGGGGGATTCCGGCAATGCCCCGGCTGCCAGCCGTAACGGCCACCCGCATCCCGGGGCGGACTTTGTCAGGGAGCCGCAGCGCGGTCAGGGCGTCGATTATGGCAGCCTCTACGTCGTCGACCTTCTCATCAGGAAAGTGCTGGCGAATCGGAATCAGGGCAGGGATCGTTGTCACACTGAGCCCCCCTGCATGGTGTTTCCTGCTACGTTATGCAGGGGGCGAAAGCGAACGGCCTCCCACTGCGTGGAAGGCCGCCGTTGTCATGCGCTCTTGCTTTGTGCGGTCTCGGGACGGGGCCCGGCAGCAGCTGCCCACCGGAAGAGCAGCCAGGCCAGGGGGAAAACTAGGCCCAGGGCACCCAACAGCACCTGCAGACCTGCGGTTGAGCCGTCAGCCGGGGCAAACTGCAGTACCAGCACCAGCGTTGCCATCCGGCCCAGGTTCAGGGGAATCTCCCGGGCGGCAATCATTTCCACGCGCAGGTCACGGTCGCCGCTGGCATGTTTGATCACATCAAACGCGGTGGCGACATATGCAGTCTGCCAGAAGGGCATCGCAACGGCGCTGAGGAGGCCGTAGGCAAGCATGACAGGCCAGGATGCCCCCAGCCCCACCAAACCGGTCGACAGGCCCATCAGGAGGGCTCCCACGGGGAATAGCTTGTTGCGTGTGGCAGGCGTCATCAGCCGGCCTGCCAGCCAGTAGGCGGCCATCCCCACCGCGGCTGTAATGAACGCGAAATTGCCCACACTCCGCTCGCCGCCGGTCGCCAGGTAGACCAACAGATTCACCGCGAAGCCGAATACGCCGTCGCGCATGCCCATGAGCGCATAGGCCACCAGCAACCTATGCCACCCGGGGTGCGACCCCGGGAGCACCGCACGAATCTGGTAAGCCGAAGCGGTTCTGGAGGTCCGCAAACTGACACCGACCGCAGCGGCTGCGAGAAACAGTACGAAACTAATAATGAAGATAATCCGGTAGCCCGTCAGTTCCGGAAAACTCGAGACCAGCCAACCCGCAACCAGGGGCGCCATCAGCCCGGTCAGCGACGTAACCAGGCCGCTGCGGTTGTAGTAATACTCACGGTTCGCGTCATGGGTCAGGTCATAACCAAGCACGTGCGTGGCCAGCGCATAACAGCTGAGCGCCAGGCCGTTCAAAATACCAAGGGCGGGCAGGTAAAACGCCGCCTGGTCCTGCAGTGCCAAAAGGGCGAGATAGAACCCGGCATATAGCGTCATGCCAACGGCATTTATCAGCGAGGCGCCCCGTCGTTTGACCACAGCGCCAAGAAGCGGCATCGCAATCAGGATTGTGGCAAAGACCCACAGGTTGTAGTAAGCGGGCGTTGCCACACCGGGCTTGAGCCGCCAGAGGTACACGTTGGTAAAAAGACCCGACAGGCCGTTGGCGAGCGACCAAAGCCCGGTCATCCATAAAAGTTTGCGTGTTGACGCTGTAAGCATGGTGCGTGCCTCCTACGTATAAAGGGCGGGACCCTGCCATTGCCGCAGCGGTCCCGCCAATCAGTTTACATAGGTAGTGGTCGAAAGGCAACGAACAATCACCCTCACGTCGCAAAGAGCGCCAGTAAAATCGGGGTTCCCGTTGCGCCCAGCATCAGGAGGATGACCCCGGCCACGGCCAGATACCTCTTCTTCTTCCACATTCGCAAGCCCTCCGCCCCCGTATAGATGCTGACCAGCGCACCAACGCCCACCATCACCAAGCGGTCCCAGTCCTGCATACGTCTGCGTCCTCCCGAGTCGCCGCATGTGCTGTAGGATTCGCCGCCCGCCCGTGAATTACACGGAAGGGAGCACCGCCGGGAAGGGCGAATGTAGTGGGATCGTTCCGCAGGCACGCTGAGGGAGGCCGGTTCTCATGGCACGTGGCTATTTCTCCATCATTTTATCGATGTTGATATGGGGCAGTGTCGGCATCTTTGCACGGCGAGCCGGTACGGAGCCCCTGATCACGGTCACGTTCCGGGTGCTCTTTGCTGCGGTAACCATGGGAATACTGGTGCTGGCCCAGCAGCGGAACGGGCATCGTGCAGTCGCAAAAGTAGGCGGTGACTGGCGCAGGTGGGTCCTGCTCGTCTCCAGCGGGCTCGGTCTCGCCCTGAACTGGCTCTTCTTTTTCAAGGCCCTGGCTACGACCAGCGTCACGAATGCAGTGTTGGCCTATTACGTGGCACCTGTATTGGTGGCGCTTACGTCTCCCCTCTTCCTGAATGAAAGGCTGGAGCGCCGCACAGTGGTGGCGACAGCGCTGGCCTTTGGCGGCATATGTGTGATGCTCTACCAGCCCCGGGGTTTGCTTGCGACCGATATGCTCGGAGTTGGCTACGGGCTGGTTGCAGCGTGCTTTTACGCCTCGGTCACCATCACCGGACGGCGGTTGGCCGATGTTCCGCCGGCGCGCCTCGTGCTGATTCAGTGCCTCACGGCCTCGCTGGTGCTGGTGCCGGCCGTACTGCTAAGCGCCGGGGCCGGCGCACTGGCGGTAGGGGCGGGCGCCCTGTTCATGCTGGCCGTCATCGGTGCGGTACACACCGCCCTGGCACTCTTCCTATACTTTAGCGGGCTCCGTTCGGTGAAAGTACAGCACGTGGGTGTGCTCGCGTACCTGGACCCGGTCAGCGCAGTGCTTTTCGCCTACCTCTTCCTGACCGAGGTGCCGTCGGTGGCGTCACTGGCCGGGGGCGCCCTGGTACTGAGCGGCTCGGCGCTCCTCCTGCGCCGGAGCGGTCAGCGTGCAACGGCGTCAGAGGCGACTACAGTTCCCCGGGCCATTCCACACGGTGAGCGGCCGCAAGAATCTGGACCCGCGGCCCAATCAGCCCGTGATCACCAAGTGTGACCGGCTGCCTGTCGAGAATGACACAATCGAAGTTGGTGACGGTATCGTTGCCGATTGTGATGTGC
>JARBUG010000028.1 GCA_029239785.1 Symbiobacteriaceae bacterium
GTTATTAACGAATCGATGCGCCTCTACCCGCCCGCCTGGATCATGAGCCGCAAGGCGACGGCGCCGGTTACCGTCGGCGGCTACGACTTCCCCGCCGGCACCGAGTTCCTCTTCTCGCAGTGGGTCATGCACCGGAGCGAGCGCTGGTTCGATGACCCCCTCGCCTTCCGGCCCGAGCGCTGGCTCGACGGTCTGGCCAGGCGGCTCCCCACCTTCGCCTACTTCCCCTTCGGCGGCGGGCCCCGCATGTGCATCGGCAAGGGGTTTGCCCTCATGGAGGCGCAGCTCATTTTGGCAGCCATCGCCCAGCGCTACCGCTTCGACCTGCAGCCCGGCCAACCCGTCACCTGCGACGCCTCCATCACCCTGCGTCCGGCCGCCGGGATTCATGTGACTGCACATGCGCGACGCTAGCCCCCGCCGCCGCTTCCCGATGCTGCATCCACTCCGCCAGGTAGTAGCTCCCAATCACGAATACACCGCAGACGATCTGGAGGATGATCCCCTCCACGGTCGCGAAGATGCCGAACCAGTCGCCGAACCAGTATGGCAGCGAGACCGACCGGATGGGATGCGTCGGCAGCCAGCCGACGACCTGGAACGAGTGGACCAGCTTGCCCACCATCGTCAGCAGCACACTGCCGATGAAGATGCCGGTCACGATCAGCATCTTCTTATAAGGCAGCTTCACCTGAAGCCGGAAGAGCAAAAAGCCGATCAGCACCACGCCCACCATGCCTAACGCGACACCGCCCAGCACGGGACCGTTGCCCACGTCCAGCACCAGCGCCTGCAAAAAGAGGACCGTCTCAAACCCTTCCCGATAGATGCTGGTAAAGCCGAGCGTCGCCAGGCCGATCCACTGGCCGACCTCGCCGCTGACCAGCCCTTTCTTTTTGGCGTGGAAGCTCGCGAGCCAGTCCGTCCAGTAGGATTTGTGGAAGAACCAGTTGGTGATCAGCAGCAGCACGCCCACGGCGATGACGGAGACGATCGCCTCCAGCTTCTCGCCGTAGCGGGCCAGCGATGCGAGCACGCCCCGGGCGAGGAGCCAGGTGAGCACGGTGGCGATGAGCGAGGCGCCCGCTCCCCACCAGAGCGGCCGGCGCAGGCGGCGCAGCTCGGCCCGTTGGAAGCCGGCCATGAGCGAGGCAAGAATCAGGACCGCTTCGAGCCCTTCCCGGAAGACGATCAGCCCGGCGTTGGTGCCCACGGCCACGGGGGAGTCGCCGCCGGCGAGGGCGTCGCTTGCCGCCGCCAGTTGGGTGTCCAGTTGGGCCCGTGCCGACTTGACATCGGCCAGGGGCGCCTTCTGCTGGATCAGCCTGGCCAGCCCCTCGGCCCCGGCGCTCCCATGCCAGAACAGGTTCTCGATCGACGGGATGAACTGGGGCGCAAAGGCGACCAGCCGGGGCTCGGGGCCGGTCTCCAGCACGGCGTAGGCCTCCAGCCGGGCTGACTCGGCCAGCTCGTACTGGCCTGCCGCCACCGCCCGCTCCATCTGGTCGAGGAGCTGGTCCACGGCATCAAAGTCGCCGGCGGTGGAGCGCTTCGTCCACGCCTCAGGCATGGCCGGGGTGATCAGCCCGTCGATCTCTTTGACCAGCGCCTCGATGACGGTCGGGCTTGCCACAGCCTTGCCCGCTGCCGCATCGTGCAGATGATGGCCGAGTGCGCTTAGTTTGGCTGCAGCGCCGTTGGTGGCGGTGGCGTCGCGCTGCTCGAGCAGGGTCTGGAGGTCGGCAAAGGCCGCCTCGGCCCCTTCCTGGAATGTAATCGCTTCGTGGATTTCGAACTCCTTGGTCACCTTGCCGCCCGAGACGCCTCGGGCATACTCCACGGGCACCAGGCCCAGGAAGCGGCGGAACTGTCCGGCCCGGCGGGCCTGCTCCTCGGGGCTGAGGGGGGCGGCCCGGAAGCCGTGGAGCGCCTCCTCGACTTTCTCAAGCTCGGCGCCGGTGGGGCGCCCCGCCAGCGCCGCCGTGCGCAGGGCGCCCAGGGCCGCCTCCGCCGCCCGCAGGGCGTCGGCGCCCCGCTGCTCGGCGTAGGCCGGGGCGAGCATGGCAAAGTACCCCGCCGCCAGGGCCCCGTGCTCTGCCGCCCGGGCCGTAAACCCCTTCTCCTGCGCCACCTGCAGCTCCAGGAGCGACAGGCGGAGCCGTTCCTGGTAGGTGTCCAGCAGGTCGGCGCGCAGGCTTACCAAAGCGGTCGGGCCGTCAACCTGGCCCGCTGCGAAGCGCTCGACAGCCCGGGTCGCATCAGCGCTGGGCCGTGAGAACCGGGTGGGCGCCCGGAACTCCCGCAGGCGCAGCCAGGTGCGGGCCGCCTCGCCATTTCCCCGCTCGATGGCTGCGGAGGCGAGCTGGTAGGCGCCGTCCAACAGCCCGGTCCAGACCTGGGCCCGGGCGCCGGCCAGGGCCGCCCCGGCCCCGGCGCCCCCGGCCCCGGCCACCGCCTCCCCCGCGGCCGCCAGCCCGGCCCGCACCCCGGCATCCGCCGCGGGCGCCCCTGCCGCAAGCGATTCCGCCAGTCCCGCCTCATAAGCCCGCCGGGCCTCCTCCAGGGCGGCAGCGGCGGCGGCCGGGTCCGGCGTCCCCGCTTCCAACTCCACCTGCGCCCGCAGCAGCGCAGTCCTCACCTGCTCGGCCACCACCGCCGGGTCGGCGCCGGCCCGCACCCCCACGGGCAGCAGCCCTGCCGCTACAGCGACCACCAGCAGCGCAATCCAAACCCTCCGAAACATGAAACGGCCTCCCCACTACCCCTCGATATCGACCCCCAGCTTCGCCGCCGCCTGCGTCAACTGCCCGGCAATCGCCGTCGCCCGCTGCTGCGCCTCCGCCCCGTACAAATCGGCGTTCTCCGCCGTAAACTTCTGTCCCGCCCGCTCCTTCGCCAGAATCTCCTGCACGTACGCCCGCAGCCCCTGCAGATTCCCCTCAATCTGGGCCGCCTGCGCAGCATCCGCCCCGGCAACCGCGGGCTTCACGCTGCCATACACCACTTCCAGCCCGGCCAGAATATCGGCGATGTCCTGCAGCCGCGAAGTCGCCACGAACTGAATGGAGCTGGCAGCATCACCTGCGACGTACCGTGACTCCTTCCACGCACCGAAGTACTCGTCCATGGTCGGAATCATCACCACCAGCGCGGTAAAGGCATCCTCCTCCGTCGGCTCCCACGCCTCCGCCGCCTTCAGCAGTTCCCCAGACTTGGCAGCGAATGCATCCGCCACACCCTTCAGGACGTTGGCGTCAGGCAGCGCCTCCCCGAACTCCACCGTCCCGTTGCCGTCCATATCGGCCGCCACCTCCGCCGCCGTCCACTCCGCTTTGGTTCCCCAGAGCGTTACCTCAGCCAGAAAGAAGAAGTTGCCCGGCTTCGCCAGCACCCGCCCGTCGGGCAGCGTCACGTCGAAGGAGACCACATCTTCCGTGCCGTCGCTGGCGGCAATGCCAGCATCCAGGTCGATGTCAAACTGCGCCAGATCCGTCACCCCGGCCACGATGCCCTCCATCAGCTCGTACGCCGGGTTCGCCTTCAGGAAGTGCTCCTTCGCTGCCGCAACCTGCCGGCCAGCCGCCGCCGCATCTTTCGCCCACAGGGCGGCGTAGTCGAAGTTATGTAGTTTGGCCAGGTCGTAGTAGGCGCCAGCCACCGCCTTGAGATCGCCCGTTTCGTCCACCAGCTCCCGGGACTTCGTCAGCAGGTAGCTCTTTGTGCCGCTCAAGTCCACCTTCACACCGGCATCCGCCCGGGCAGCCGCCGGCGGTTCCCCGGCAGTCGGAGACGAACAGGCCGTCGCCAGCAGCAGACTCATCAGCATCACACCAGACACAAAACGACGCAACAACCAAAACCCACTCCTCACTCGCACTTGGTTGATAATGATTCTCACTCTCATTGCACACATACCGGGTATCTATGTCAAGAGGCACGAAAAAAGACCAGACCGGTTTTTTCCGGTCTGGTCGCCTATTTCACAGATGGCAAGGAGTTAAACCCCTCGCACGAGTAGAACACCCGCTCCTCCCCCATCCGCTGCCGCAACGCTTCCAGCAACGGCAGATGGCTCTCCCGGCTGTACCACGCCCCGAACCCCAGCCGTTCGAACATCCCCCGCATGCCGAGCCCCTCGCTCCGGGCGCCCCCCGCCCCATCGCCGTCGAAAAGGGTGTCGACGACGACCCGGTCGGCACTGGCGGCGAGCATGGTCGCAAACCGTTCTGCATCATGGGGCAGCACCGGCGACACCGCTACCTGCACCGGCACGCCCGCGGCCCGGAACTCCCCCGCCAGCTTGAGCCGGGCCGCCACCGGCGGCGATGTCGGCGTGAACAGCCTGCGCACATCCTCCCGGTCGGTCTCCAGGGTGAGGCTCAGCATCACCCGGTCGCCGAACTGCCTCAGCAGGGGCAGCACCTGCCGCACCAGCAGCGACCGGGTCTGCACCACCAGAAAATCCGGCGGATGCGCCACCAGCACCTCCAGGCAGCGCCGGCTCACCTGTGCCGTCCGCTCCGCCGCCTGGAACGGGTCGGTTGACGAACTCATGAAGATGCGGATCGGCTTGCCGCGCCTGCGCAGGCGCCCGAGTTCCTGCTCCAGAAGCTCCGGGGCGTTTTGCTTGACCGTCACCCACTCGCCCCAGGGCGCCGGCCCGAAGAGCCCCGCCGGCGACCGGCGGACGTAGCAGAACGGGCAGCCCTGGCCCAGAGCGGTCTGCTGTCCGAAGGCACACCCGCTGTAGGGGTTGAGCGTGTGAGTAAACCCGTCTGCCAGGAAGCCGCTGGTGGCGGTAAGGATCGACTTGGCATTCACATTTCTCACTTCCAGAACGAACCCTCCTCAGCAGGGAATGAATCCCTGGTATAGAACTTTTCAAACGCGAGGGGATAAAGAGTGAAGAGCAGACTGTTTGTCGGGCGCGTTCTGCTGGCCATGGCGCTAACAACAGCCTGCGCCGACAGTTCAGACCCACCGCAGGAATGCACCGTCACACCTGATGCAACCCATTCAGTAAACAGCAGTACACTCATCGGGAAGCGCGGTGGCGCCGTCTTTTTCCACACCAATGTGCCCGAGCGAGTCTTTACGGCCAAATTGCCCGAAAAGATGCTGGTCTTCCTTGATGACCTCTCCGACCGGGGACCAGGGCAGCTAACCGTCAAGGGCAAGAACCTGAAGACAGGCACCACCATCGAAGTCAAGAACGTCCACCATGAGAGCGAATACGGCCGGGAGTGGGGCGCTAATTACACCTTCCCCGAGCCCGGCTGCTGGCAACTATCGGTCGATGACGTCAGAAATAAAGGCAGCATCACAGTACTGGTCACAGAGTAAGGAGGAGACGCCCGTGCAGATGATCATCACCCTGCGTCCGGACGATGTCGAACGGTTCTTGGCCGGAGAAGAGGTTTTCGCCATGCCATCGCAGATACAAGACAACGTAGCGACGTACTCCCTGATCGTGGACCTCGACGAGATCGAACGGGAACTGGAAGTCGGCTTCTTCATGGGTCAACGCTTCAAGGTGCGGCTGAAAAGATAACAATGAGAAACCGAAGGGTGCGGACCCAGGCTCCGCACCCTTCGTCGGTCTTCGGCGGCCAACGTCCTGCACCGCTGCCAAGTTTGTAAAGGAAATAATAGGTCACGGCTCCACGGTGATTCGCCCGACCTCGCCGCCATCTTTGTGGCCCGGCACGTCACAGAAGAACCTGAAGTCCCCTGCCTTGTCCGCCACAAAAGCAATGGTTTCGCGCTGTCCCGGCATCACCTGCCGGGACTTCACATGCAGATCCGAGATAACAAACGAGTGTGCCTGCGCGGTGTCCGCATTCACCAGGGTGATTTCAACCTGCTCCCCCAGTTTGGCGAACAGGACCGGCGGCAGAAAGGCAAGCATGCCACCCATGCCGGCCGTAACCAGCATGGCTCGCGGTTCCTCCTCGGGCTCAGCCCCCGATGCCCCGGCGTCAACCCCCGGCCTCACCACCGCCCCCGCCCCGGGCGTCAACCCACCGCACCCCGTCAGCATGACTGCACACAGAACCAGAACCAGCCACCGCATAACCCCCACCTCCCGATGTATGTACCAAAAGATACCACATCGAGAAGGTGCTGTAAAACGCTACTTCCCCTTCTGCACCTGATCCACAAGCCACGGAAAGTGAGCGTTCAGCCAGATCAGGAACCGATAGGACCCCGGCACCACCAGTTCCCGCCTGGGCCGCCGCACCACCCGGGCGATGGCCCGCGCCACAACCTCTGGCCCGGGCATCTTAATCTTGCGATGCTTCGTCATCTCCGTGGCAATAAAGCCCGGCGACACCACCGACACCTTGATCCCATAGGGCATCAGCTCCCGCCGCAGCGCCTCCGAGAAACCCCGGAGCCCAAACTTGGTCGCACTGTAGACGCCCCACGTCCCGATATGCCCCGCGACCGAAGCGACATTGATGAAATGCCCCCGTCCCTGCGCCTTCATATACGGCACCACCGCCCGCGCCGCCAGAATCGGCGCCGTCAGATTGACATCGACCACCTGCTTCAGATCGGCGGGGTCGGCCTGAAGCCAGGGCTTCTGCGGCCCAAGGCCCGCGTTGTTGATCCACACGTCGATCGCCCCAAACCGCTCAACAGTCTGGCGGGCCAGCGCCTCGACCTGCTCGGCCACCCCCATGTCGGCCTGCACCGTCAGCACCTCGCACCGCCCCGTCAGCTCCCCGGCCAGCGCCTCCAGCCGGTCCGCCCGGCGTGCCGCCAGCACCAGCTTGTGCCCCTGCGCGGCCAGCTCCCGGGCCGTCGCCTCCCCAATCCCGCTCGATGCCCCCGTGATCACCACAACCGCCACAATTACCCCGCCTTTGCCCGCTCTGTCAGCGTCGCCTTCACATCTGCGATATCCTTCGGTGTCGTCCGTGCCGCCAGCAAGTAGCAGATGCCCGTCGGAATGAAGAACAGCTGGAAGATGGTCAGCCCCAGCGCGTAGTTCGTCGGCGCCGTAAACGCCGCGGCCAGCGCCACAAAGGCCGGCCCCGCCGCACCGTTGCCAATCGCCCGCCCGATGCCGTTGGCCAGGTTCCCCATCGCATAGACGGTTCCCCGGTGCTCAGGCAGGTTCGCATCGGTGATCAGCGCGAACCAGTTCGGCGCATTGCTGCCGTTCAGGGCCTGCGCCAAGATGGAGAGCACGAACGCCCCCGCCACCCACGGGCTGGTGAAAATCGACGAGAGCACGGCGCCCACCACCGACCCCTCCGCCGGCAGATCAAGCCCGTGCAGCGGCAGGAAGAAGAGCGCCACGAAGAGCGGAATGGAGCCCAGCATGCCGATGGCGCTCAGCAGCGCCCGCCCGCCGGGGTTCTTCCGCTGCCAGAGATCGCCCAGCCAGCCGCCCAGAATCGAGAGCACGCCGCCCAGGCTGAAAATCGTGCCAAACAGAGCGCCCACCGCCACCGCCTGCTCGAACGGGAACCCCTCCGCCTCCACCCGAGCAGTGAAGAGCCGCGCCATCCAGACGTTGGCGCCAAAGGCGAACTGGGCAAAGAAGCCCTGCAGAATCAGCCAGATGTTCGAGGGCCGCCGCACCAGGCGCAGCAGGTCGCCCATTTCGATGCGATACGCATAGGTGCCGCCCCTGGCAAAGACCCGGGCCAGTTCCGGCTCCGCCCGCCCCCGGGGCGGGTCATAGCAGAGCAGGTAGAGCACGGCGAAGCCCAGCCCCAGGGCGCCCATGGCGAAGAACGGCCGCTGCCAGTTGCCCGAGCCCAGCAGACCGGCGATCACGCCGCCTGCCAGCGTCCCGATGCCCTGCGACAGCCCCCACAGCGACATCACCAGCCCCCGCCACCGGGGCGCGATGAAATCGCTGATCACACTGAAGCCCACCGACGCCAGGCAGCCCAGGCCCACTGCGGTCACGGCCTGCCAGGCGAAGAGGGCCGCATATGTAGAGGAGATGCCGGTCATCACCACGCCGCCGGCCCAAATCAGCGTGCCCCAGAGCAGGAGCCGCTTGCGGGACATCCGGTCGCCCAGGTAGCCAAAGCCCACGGCAGCCGCGGCGGAGAGCAGAATGGAGATGGCAGTCACAAGCCCCAGTGCCGCCTCCGTAACGCCCAGGTCGCGGGCGATGACGGGGTAGAGCGGCGGAATCAGACCGATCGCAGCGTTGTCCAGCGAGGCCAGGATGACGAAGACGATTACCGTGAAGATCACATGCCACCGACCGCCCCACCAGCGGGGACCCGTCCGTGCCGCCATTATGCCGCCTCCCAAACGAATAGATACGCTGAAGTTCTTCGGCGATTCAGTCCAATCCTGCAGGAGGCGCCGGGGGCGGTGACCGAACTCTGCTTCAACAGAGGTGAAACATCGTGCTTACATATACGATCGAGATTCGGCAAGATCAGCAGGACCAGTACCTCACGGTGCCGTTTGAGATGCCGCCGGGCATCGCCCGGCTGGAAGTCAGCTATACCTACGCCGGTCATGGCGAGGGCGATTGCGTGATCGACCTGGGAATCCTGGAAAGCGACCGTCCGCGGGGCTGGAGCGGCGGCGCCCGCCCCTCCTTCTTCATAGCCGCGGCCCAGGCCACGCCGGGCTACCAGGCAGGCCCCCTCACCCCCGGCCACTGGGCAGTGCTGCTGGGCACCTACCGCATTCCGCCCGGCGGTGCGACGTGCACGGTAACCATCCGGTTCGAGCCAGCAAGCCACCGCTGGCTGAAAGGCGACCTCCACCACCACACCCATCACTCCGACGGCGCCCACAGCGTGGCCGAGGTCCTGCAGCTGGCCGAGGAAGCGGGCCTCGACTTCATCGCCCTGACAGATCACAACACCATCACCCAGAACCAGGTCCGCTGCGAATCCCCGGTGCTGACCATACCTGGCCTGGAGGTGACCACCAACCACGGCCACCTGAACATCCTGGGCGCCCGTGAGCTGGTCGATTTCCGCTTCCGGCACGCAGCCGAGTTTCGGCGCCCCGCCGCAGGGCTCGTGGTGCTCAACCATCCGCACTGCGACTTCTGCCCCTGGGAGCACGACTTTGGCTTTGACTTCGACCTGGTCGAGGTCTGGAACGGGCTCTGGACGGGGCGGAACGAGCGGGCCCTGGCCTGGTGGCAGGCCGAACTGGCCGCCGGGCGCCGCCTGCCCGCCGTGGGCGGCAGCGACTGCCACAGAGTGGAGCTCTTCTCGGTAGTCCGAACCGGTGCGCCCACCACCTACGTCCTGGCGGAGGATGCCACGGTCGAGGCGATTCTCGCGGGGCTCAAACAAGGCCACGTCATGATCAGCGACATGCAGGACGGCCCGGCCATCTGGCTGACGCCCTGCCCCGGGGAGATCGTGGCCCCGGGAACCCATGAAGTCGCCCTGAAACTGGAGCGGGCCGAGGACTGCACCCTACGCCTGGTCGACCGGACCGGCATCATCTATGAAGCGCCGGCTGCAGACTTCACCTACGCCTGGGAAGCCACGACTGGCAACTTCCTGCGCGCCGAACTGCGCAGCGACTTCACGGGCATGGTCCGGGCGCTGACCAACCCGATCTACGTCGGCTGACCGCCTCCGCCTGCTTTTACCTGTCCCACCCTCGAAAACGCGTGCGCGGATGGTCGGAGAGGACGAAAGCCCCCGCTTTTGGGGCATCGTCGGTCTCTCCGACCATCCGCGCACGCTGATGCAGGGGCAAGCCATGCAAAAGTGAGTTCTGAGGGGGCTCGCCCCGGCGGCGTTCTCTACCGCATCAGCAAATCGACCACACGCTCCTGGCCCGGCCGCAGCTCCATCAACGGCACCAGGTCGGTGCCGTCGATCAGCGACCCGCCGAACTGGCGCCCGCCTCCGTCCCGCACCCGGAGCCAGAAGCGGCCGGTCCCCAGCACGCCAATACCCTCAAAGCGATACGACCCGTCAGGCGCAGTGCGCACGCTGGCCTCCACGCTGCCCCGGCCTTCCCGGACCAGCTCCACCAGCACCCCGCCCACGCCCTGCCCGGCGGTGTCAAACACCTGCCCCGACACCGTGGCCGCTGCCGGCGCCAGCACCAGCTCCGTCATCGCAGAACCGGCTTGCCCGACCACTCCCGCGGCACCGGCCTCATACCCCGGGCGCCGGGCCACCAGCGCCAGCCCCGGCTCCCCGGTCAGGCTGTACGCCCCGAACTCATCGGCCTCTACCGTGGCAGCCACCAGGCCATCGGCCCGGCGCAACTCCACCACTGCCCCGGGCACCGGACCGCCGAGCCGGTCCACCACCTGCCCGGCGTACAAACGCCCCCGTGCCACCAGCCGCACCGTTGGCGCCGACTGCTGCGCCACCGCCTCCGGCGTCACCATGACTCCCACGAAGGTCTGGTACCCCTTCGCTTTGCCCATCAGCACATACTGCACGCCAGGGCGCACCGGCACGTTCGGCACCGTGTACCAGCCCTGCGCATCGGTCCGAACCATCTTCCCGACGGGCGATGTCGGTCCCGCCATCAGATAGACCTCGGCGCCGGCCACCGCCTCGCCTCGGGCGCCGACCACGCGCCCCCGCAGTTCCGTAACCGCCACCCGCAGGGTAGCCCGAACAAAGGCCCGGGTGCCCGACGCCAGGTCGAACGAAACCGCATCCTGGCCGCCCACGCTCACCTGCGACGTGGTCACGTATCCATCCTTGCTGATGCGGACCGTGTAGGGATCAAACACCACCCACGGCCCCCGGGTCACCGGCATCGACTTCAATAGGAACGTACCGCTCCCATCAGTCTGCACCGACCGCACCAGTTCGCCCCGCCGGAAGAACTCCACCTTCGCATCGGCCAGGGGCTGGCCGTCAGCGGCCAACACCACACCGCCCACTTCAGCGGTGCCGCCCGTCTGGGCAAAGCCGCTCTTCGTCTGCAGGATCAACTGATCCGTCACGCCCTCGGTCAAAGCCAGCCAATCGGTGGCGGCCACCTCGTGATCGGCGGCCACAAATACCCGGTAGGATACAGACGGGTCCGCCTGGACCGACGCAAAGGCAAACGCCCCGCGCTCGTCGGTCTGGAGCGACTCCATCCAGCCGTACCCCTTCGCCTCCAGCACCACCGTCGCCCCCGCCCGGGGCGCCCCGTCGTGCTTCAGCACCACGCCCGCTACCCGACCGGTGGCCGGCGCCAGGCGCACGGCATCCTTGCCGCTGAAATCCTGCACCTGCCCGCCCATGAGCGTAACCGGCGCCGTGAGCACAGGCCGATACCCATCCGCCCAGGCCAGCAGGCGCACGGGCCCGCTCACGTCTCGGGCCGCCAGCCCTGTCCGGAAGCGGCCGTCCGCCTCCACCGGGCCCTGGTTCAAATCCGCCCCGTCATCGGTCAGTAGATGGACCGAAGCGCCCGCCACCGGCAGCCCGGTGCGCATATCCTGCACCTCACCGGCCATCCCAATGACGGCCGGCTCCACCCGGGCAGTCACCGTTGCGGTGCTCCCAGCCGCTACAGCCACCTCATCAGCAAACGGCACAAAGGTCCCGCCCCCGGCCAGCACCGTATACTGCCCCGGCGGCAGCAGGTCCAGCTCCACCCGTCCGTCCAGATCCAGGGCATCAAACGCCACCTGCCCCTGCGGCCCAATCACCAGCACCTGCGCCATCAGGGCGGTGCCCGTGGCACCATCGACCACCCGCACCCGCAGGCCGCCGTACATCCGGGTCAGCTTCAGCGACTGATACCCCGAGCGGGGCAGTTCCATCCAACCGCTGTCCAGCGTCTTATACCCCTTCGCCAACACCCGATACTGCCAGAGCGAGCCCGGCGCAGCCTTCTCCGCCACCACAAACCGCCCGCCGGCATCCGTCGTCATGACCGAGACCAGCCCGGCATCCAGGCGGTAGAGTTCCACTTCGGCCCCGGCCACAGGCCGGCCCTGTTCATCAGTGACCACAACCCGGGCCACACCGCCCAGCTCCGTCGCTGCAGCCGGCAACGCGACGCCCAGCAGCAGCCAGAAGCCCAGCACCAGCGCCACAACTTTACGCATGGGTTTGCACACTCCCATCATTCATACCGCAGCGCCTCGATCGGATCGAGCCGGGCCGCCTTCGAAGCCGGGTAGACCCCGAACAGCACGCCCACGCCCACAGAAAAACCAAGCGCCAGCCCGACCGACGTTACATCGAGCAGCAGGTCGATTTTCAGCCACCGGCCCACGAAGAAGACCGGCACCGATGCCAGCAGAATGCCAATGGCACCGCCAATCAGCGACAGCATGACCGCCTCGATCAGGAACTGGACCATGATGTCCCGGTAGCTGGCGCCAATCGCCTTGCGCAGACCGATCTCACGGGTCCGCTCCGTCACCGAGACCAGCATGATATTCATGATCCCGACGCCGCCCACCAGCAGGCTGATGCCCGCCACGGCGGAGAGCACACCGGTGATAATCCCCATGACCGAACTGATGGCGGACAAAAAGGAGTCAAAGGTCTGCCCCGTGAACATGGCGCCCTTATGGCTCCGCTCCAGCAGGGCGATGGCATCGGCCATCACCTCGGAGGGGTTGGCTTCCGGCTTCACCTTGACCTGCGCCATCGTCACAGGCGGATCGCCCATCACCCGCCGCACGAAGGTAATCGGCACAAAGACGGCCGTGTCGCCCGTACCGAGGTTGCCGCCCATGTTGGCCAGCAGCCCGGTCGGCGCCTCACGCACGCCGATCACAGCAAACGGATACCCGTTAATGGAGAGCGATCGGCCCACCGCCGCCGCCCCCTCACCGAAGAGTTGCTTGACGGCGCCCTGGCCCAGCACGGCGACCCGGGCGCCGCTCGCCTCCTCGGCTTCGGTAAACCAGCGCCCGTCGGACAGCTTGTCCTGGTTGAACTCCAGGTTGTTGGCAGGCACGCCCTGGGCGGCCGCCTGCATCGTCCGGGTGCCGGCCTTCACCGTCGCACCCATATTGACAGACGTATTGACCATCTCAACGTCGGGCAGCAGCGTCTCCAGGTTGCGCAGATCGGTGGCGGTGAAGGGTTCGGCACGGCCCGGCTGGCCCGTGGCGGGATCGACCCCGCCCGCCACCACCACGAAGACGCCTGACCCGATCGACTCCAGTTCACCCCGCACGGCGGCCTCGGTGCCGCGGCCCATGGCCACAATCGCGATCACCGACCCGACGCCGATGATGATGCCGAGCATGGTCAGCACCGACCGCAACTTGTTGTTCAGCAACGCCTCCAGGGAGACGCGCAAAGACTCCAGCAGCGTCATTCCTCGCTCACCCCCATCTCGGCGAGGCGGTCTTCCGCCCGCACGGGGTTTGCCACCGGCGTATCGCTGATGATGCGGCCGTCCTTGAGGCGGATGACCCGGTTCACATGCTCCGCCACATCCGGCTCGTGGGTGACGATCAGCACGGTGGCCCCTTCCCGGTTCAGCGCCTGGAAGATGGCCAGAATCTCCTCGCCGGAGCGGGAGTCCAGGTTGCCCGTCGGTTCGTCGGCCATGATAATCGCGGGGTTGGTCACCAGCGCCCGGGCGATGGCCACCCGCTGCCGCTGACCGCCCGACAGTTCGTTCGGCTTGTGGTGCATCCGGTCGGCCAGGCCGACCCGGACCAGCGCCTCCTCCGCCCGGCGGCGCCGCTCACGCCCGCCCACGCCCCCGGCGTAGAGCAGGGGCTGCTCGACGTTGCGCAGGGCGGTCATGCGGGGAAGCAGGTGGAAGGTCTGAAAGACGAAGCCCACCTGCTTGTTGCGGACCTTGGCCAGCTCTTCCTGAGTCCGGTCGCCCACCTGCTTGCCGTCCAGCTCGTAGGTGCCGCTGGTCACCCGGTCGAGGCAGCCGAGAATATTCATAAGGGTTGATTTGCCGGAGCCGCTGGGGCCCATAATCGCCACCAGTTCGCCGGCGCCAATATGTAAGCTGACGCCCCGCAGGGCGTGGACTACGTTGTCGCCCATCTTGTAGGTCTTGTGGACGGAATCCAGGCGGATCATTCCTCATCCCCCCGGTCCTGGGCCTCCACCACCTCGGCCTTTACGACGGCGCCACCTTTCAGGCTCTTGATCAGGGTGAACGGGCCGACGATCACCTGCTCGCCTTCTTGCAGGCCCGCGGTAATTTCGACTTCGGTCTGGGTGCGGAGGCCGAGCTGGACCGCTCTCACTTCGACCTTGTTGGCCGCCACCACCAACACCGAAGCCTTTTCGCCCTCTTCCCGGACCGCCTCCAGCCCGACCACCAGCACGTTCTTGCGCGACTCCGTGATGATGCGCGCCTCGGCAGACATGCCCGCCCGCAGTTGGCCGCCGCGGTTGGTCACTTCGCCCTCCACTTCATAGAAGGTGCCGCCTGCCGCGCCCTGCGGGGCACCGGCTGCCCCGGACCGGGCGGCGACCCGGGTCACTCTCCCCTGGAACCGCTCGACGTAAGCGTTGTTGGTCATGGTCAGCGCCTGGCCGACCTGCACCTTGCCCACGTCAACCTCGTCTACCCGGGCCTTGACGGTCAGGGTATCGAGCCCGCCGATCTCAAAGATCACCTGGCCCTGCTGGACCGGCTGGCCATCCTTCAGGCCGACGGAGAGCACAGTGCCATTGGTGCGAGCCCGCACGACCGCCTGCTCCAGCTTGGCCCGGGCGGCGTCCAGGCTGGCGCGCTGGGCCGCCAGGTCGGCCTGGGCCGAGCGCAGCTGGCCTGCCGTAACCCCTCCGGCCGCCGCGTCGGCCTTCGCCGACTGCAGCGACGCCTGCGCACTGGCCACCTGGGCCCGCGCCTGGCGGACCGCCGCCGACCCCTCGCCCGACTCGGCGAGATCCCGCTCCGCCTTCGCCACGTTCTCGTAGGCGGCAGCCAGTTCGGCAGAGAGCGCCCTCGCGGCAGCCGCGTCGACGGTGCCGACCGCGGCCCGGTTCTGCACCGCCCGCAGGGCGGCCTGCGCCTGCTCCAGCCGCTGCTGTGCGGCCTCCGCCTGCTTCAGGGCGTTCTCAAGCGATGCTTCCGCCGCCACCAACTGGGCGTTGGCAGATTCCACCCGGCCCGCGGCCGTCAGGGGCGCCCCCTGCTGCTGCGTCTGCAACTGAGCCAGGGCTGACTCGGCCCGGGCCACCGCTGCTTCCAGCGAAGCAACCTGCACCGACAGGTCAACCGCATCCAACCCACCGATGATCTGGCCGGCGGTCACCTTGTCACCCGCGCCCACATAGACCTGCGCACGCGGCGACGAAAAAGGCGCCCGAATCTCCTGCGGGGCGCTGGCCTCCAGGGTGCCCGGGGCCATCACCCGCTGGGTCAGGTCCCGGGGCGCCATCTTGACCACTTTCACGGCCGGCGCGTTCTTGGGCACCTGGGCGCCGGCGGCAGCGGTGGCAGCGTCCTCAGGCCCCGGCCCGGCCTTCCGCAGGTTGGCCCATACCAGCAGGCCCACCACGGCGACAAATCCGATAGCAATCAGCCATTTCCGGTTCAAAGAGGGCGGCCTCCTTTGAATCACATTCCCGGCAGCATGCCCATCAGGCGGGTGGTAAGCATGGCGCCGCCCACCGTGAACAGCAGGTTGATCACATAGAGCGTGATCACCAGACCAAGGCCCTTCGTGGCCTTGCCCTTATGCAGGGCGCCGAACCCGGCGGCCAGCACGTAGTAATACCAGACCACAAAGGGACTGATCGTCGCCAGGGCGGCGGTCAGCACGACCGAACTGCCTGCCGGTGCCAGCACGGCCGCGTTCAGGACGAGGTTGTTGCCCACCACCACGCCCAGGATGGCGCCCACCAGGCCGCCGATAACCAGGGGCATCCGCGCGTAGCCCAGCAGGCCCAGGTAGCTGCCGTAGCCGACCCGCTCCTCCTGGAACTGGCCGAAGAGCAGGGCGATCAGGCTGGTCATAAGACCGGCTAGCCAGGGGCCGATCAGAATCATCATCCCACCGCCGATCGCGCCCGATATCTTGCTGACCGTCACCATCTGGGGCGTGTACAGCGGATTGGCGAGTGCGGTCACTTCCAAGTTCCGCAGCGTCGCAGGCAGGATGATGGCAAAACCGACCAGCGCAATCACCATCTGCGCCAGATAACCCGGGAAGACCGGCACCCGGCCCTCAAACTCCTGAAAGACTTTGGTCGGCTCGTAAATCACCCGTACAATCGCCTTCCATCCAGACGGGCGCTGCTGGGGGTTCATACTCTCCGGGGCGTAATAACTCATCGGAATGAGACCTCCCTGTACTTGGTTTCAGGCAGTACATTTCAGAGACTGCGCTAACGCTCAGAATGGTTCGGCTTTTGCGGTGCGTCTTCCTCTGCTGTGGTAAGATAGGGAGCAGCAGCGTAGATATCAGCCGTTCGCAAAGGAGGCAGGCCAGAGTGACACCCCTGTATGCGGTCGTATCTCTGCTCGACCCGCCCCGTTACCGGCAGGTCGAACAACTGTGGACGGAGCTGAAGTCCTGTTGCGGGATTGAGGGCATCTACAAAACCCCCTTCCCCCACTTCTCCTACCACGTGGCGTCCGGCTACGACCTGCCCCAGCTTGAGGCGACGCTGCGCCGCTTTGCCCGCACCTGGTCGCCCTTTCGCGTACATACCTCAGGCCTGGGCATCTTTAACGGGCCGAACCCGGTGGTCTATGTCCCCGTAGTGCGCGGGCCGCTGCTCAACGACATGCACCGCAAACTCTGGCCCGCCGCGGGCAAGTCGGCCACGGGGGCGCTGGAGTATTACCACCCCGACCGCTGGATGCCCCACATCACCCTGGGGCATGGCGATATTACGGCCAAGAACCTGCCCGATGTGATCCGGTCGCTGTCCGGCCACAACCTGCACTGGGAGATCGAAGTCGACAACCTTGCCATCATCTCAAGCACCGGCACGCCTGACGGGCTTCTGTTGCGGGTTCCGTTGGAGGGTTAGGTCTTTTGGGGCATTTATTTAGCCGCGGATTTCGCGGATGACGCGGATTTCGGGACAGACGCGGATGCGATTGCCCCCATATCCGTGTAATCTGCGCAATCGGCGGCTAAATACTGTCTTTTCCCTGCCCCCGACTAGAGGGCCCGCGCCTTATGGAACAGTCCAGCCAGGCTGCGGCCCACCAGCAGGATCACCAGCAGGACCACCAGGACGTCACACCCTTACCAATACCGGAGGTCTACCCCATGCTCAAAATCGCCCTCATCGGCGCCGGGTCTATCCTCTTCACCCGCCGCCTTCTCATGGACATCCTGGCCGTGGAGGAGTTCCGCGACACCGAATTCCGCTTCATGGACGTCAACGAAGAGAACCTGATGATGGTGACCAACCTCTGCCGCAAGCTGATCGAGGGCAACGGCCTGCCCGCCACCATCGTACCGACCACGGACCGGCGCCGGGCCCTGGACGGCGCCAACTACGTCCTCTCCACCGCCAAAATCGGCGGCCTGAAGGCGATGGGGTTCGATGTTGAAATCCCGCTCAAATACGGCGTCGACCAGTGCGTCGGCGACACCCTGGCCCCGGGCGGCATCATGTACGGCCTGCGCTCGATCCCCTTCCTCCTCGACCTGGCCGCCGACATGCGCGACCTCTGTCCCGATGCGCTCCTGATCCAGTACCAGAACCCCATGGCCATCAACCAGTGGGGCCTGCGCCGGGCCGGGGCTATCCGGACGGTCGGTCTCTGCCATGGCGTGCAGGGGACGACGAAACAGATCGCCCGGGTCTTCGGCCTGCCCATGGACGAACTGCACGTAACGGCGGCCGGCATCAACCATCAGACGTGGTTTCTGCAGGTCGACCACAACGGCCGGTCACTGCTTCCTGAGATGCTGGAGCGGTACGAGCAGGACGCCCTGGCCAATAAGTGGGACAGGGTCCGCATCGATGTGATGCGCCGCTTCGGCTACTACAGCACCGAGTCCAACGGCCACCTGAGCGAGTACCTGCCCTGGTACCGCAAGCGGCCCAATGAGCGGCATAAGTGGTTCTGCTACGAGGACTGGCCGGGCGGCATCACGGCGGGCTGCCTCGACTGGATGCGCCGGCAGAAGGATGAATTCAAGCATATGTACCCGAAGTGGATGGCGGGCGAAGGCGAAGCCATCCCCCTGGGCGACCGGTCGTGGGAGCACGCTTCCTATATCATAGAAGCGCTGGAACTGGGCCGTCCCTACCGGGGCCACCTCAACATCGGCAACCACGGCGTGATTTCGAACCTGCCGGATGGCTGCACGGTGGAGGTCCCTTGCATCGTAGATCGGGACGGCATCCGGCCCGAGTGGCAGGGGCCGCTGCCTCTGCAGGTAGTGGCGCCGCTGCGGGCGAGCGTCAGCGTCCAGGAGCTGACGGTGGAGGCAGCGCTGACCGGCGATGTCCGGCTGCTCAAGCTGGCCCTGCTGAACGATCCGCTGACCGCGGCGTCGTGCAATACCGAAGAGGTCTGGGCGATGGCCGATGAGTTGCTCGCCGCCGAGGCGGAGTGGCTGCCCCAGTTCGGTCCTTCAGGCCCCAGGTGGGAGGATCGGCCCGCGCCTCCCCTCTACCGCCCCCACTCCTCATAGATGATACGGGATACCTTCGGCAGCAGCAGTGCCGCCTCGTTCTCGAGCTTATAGCTCTCATCCTTGCAGTCCCGACTGAACATGGCGAGCACGTAAGTCGCCCGGGGCGCGTAAACAACCGCACAATCGTTACGGACGGTCCGGAACCAGCCGCTCTTGCTGGCCACCCGGACCGTTGGCGCGTCCAGCTCCTCATCGAACTCGTCGATGAACCGGGTGGTCAGGTGGTGGAAGACCTGCTTTTGCATCGTGGCGAGCATCGCCTGGCACGACGCTGCGCTGAGGCCGGGCGCCTGCTCCGCCCCCAAGGCAAGCAGTTCCAGGAACCGGGCCATATCGGCAGGCGTGGTGTGGCTCGACTGGCGCCCCGCCGGCACCGCCCCGATCCCGATATACCGGTTCAGCCGAGTACCTGTCATGCCCCACCGGTCCAGCAGACGGTTGACCGCATCGAAGCCCACCCGCTTGATCAGCATATTGGTCGCCGTATTATCGCTGATGGTGATCATCAGGTGGGCCAGGTCCCGCACCGGGTAGGGATAGCCGGGCGTAAAGCCGTCCATGATGCCCCCGTCGGGGCGGCACAGGTCGGGGTCCAGGGGCAGGGTCTCCTCCAGGGTCAGGGTGCCGGCGTCCACCGCTTCATAGGCAGCCGCCAGTACCGGCAGCTTGATGGTGCTGGCCGGGTGAAAGCTGAGCCTCTCCTGGTACGCAAACGTCTCGCCTGTGCTCAGATTCTTTGCGGCCACGCCCAGGGTGCCGGAAAAGGTTGCCGCGAGTCCTTCGATCTTCTGCTCAAGGTTCATCACGCATCCACCTTTCAAACCACTGTCGCATCGTGCCAACCATGCCAATGGTGACCCAGTGGTCGAGCCTCGGCAGTTCCGTCAGCACCAATTGGTCGGGATGGTCGGCATAAGCATCCGCCCGGGCCCGCTCCACAAAGCGCCTCACACCTGCCACGGGCAGGTTGGTGTCGGCGCTTCCGTGCATGAGCAGCAGCGGGCGGGGCGCCATGGCGGCGATCAACCGCTCGGGGTCGTAGGTACGCAGCCTCGCCAGGTCGTCGCCGGTCAACGGGTCCGCGTTTGTGCTGATCCCGTCGAGCCACTCGAAGCATGGGCACGTGATGTGGCCGACCGCCGCCCGCAGCCATTCGTACCGACCCAGTGCGCTGGCGGCAACCATCCCGCCGGCCGATGACCCGGCAATCCCGATGGCCGATGGGTGCGAGAGCCCCTGGCTTACCGCAGCCTTTGCGATGGCGGCTACTTCGTCCACGGCCTGCATGATGATGGCCCAGAACTGCTCATACGCTGCCCGGTCCTGGTAGTTCGGCAGCGCATCCCGCTCCCCATGCCGAGGGAGGTCGGGCAGAATCACCCGGAACCCGTGGCAGGCCAGCAGTTCCGCGGCGGGGATCATGCCGTCTTTGCTGCCCATCCAGCCGTGGTACATGATGATGGTCGGCGCGGGTCCCGCCAGGCCCCGGGGGAAGAGGTTGAGTGCCTTAACGCCGCCCAGGCGGGTGGGTTCGACAGAGATAAGCGATGGCATGCTGCGCCTCCTGAAAGAAAAGGATATCAGGTTAATATACAGAGGCGGTAAGGTTCAGTCAAGCCCTCGCACGAGCGAAGGGGTGATCTTGGGAATGAAGAGCAGGCCATCCTGGGCGCCGGGCCGTGCCTGCAGGAAAACCGGGCCCTGGGCCGGCGGGGCGTACCGGGCGCTGATGTAGCGGATAGGCCGGAGGGTGAGGAACCAGGCCTCGGGTGGGGCGCCGGCCTGGCCCCCGCGCAGGTCGACCAGGAACTCCCCGGGCTGCACGCAGGCCAACAGCGCCTCCAGATGCTTCGGCGACGCTGCGCCCACCGGCCCCACCGTGTGCGCCTCCAACTGCTTCGACGCCCCGATGGCGTTGAAGCCCCCCTCGCCAAAGTGAACGCCGATGGCGTAGTATCCGTCGCCGTAAGCTTCACGCAGGTAGCGGCCCATGCGGGGCGCCTCGTCCAGGAAGTGGCTCCCGCCACCCCAGAGAATCAGGCGGGTCTCTGGACTGTAGGCAGTCCTGAGCGCCATGACGTTCTCCGCCTGATACCGCTCCCGCTTTTCCACTGCGTCGCGGAAGTTGCTGCTAAGCAGGTCGGTGTCGACGAACTGCGCCAGCACCCGGGCAGTCTGCGCTGCCCGGGCACGGGTCGCAGCTTCGGGATCGCCCGGCCCGGCGCCCAGCGTGGCGGCCATGGCCTCCAGCCGCGCCAGCCACGCCCGCCGCGCCTCAGGCGTCTCGGGATACTTCGCCGCGGCCAGATCGAGCAGCATCGGCCGGTCCGCCGGTCCAACCCGCTCCGCGAGCCAGGCGGCGCCCGACTCCAGAATCTGCGGGTCAAAACCTGCGAATCGCACCCGCCGCTCCGGCGGCGCTGATTCATTGTAGGAACGGAGCCACTTGAGCAAATCCAGCACCTCGTCGGTGTTGGTAATCCACCACCCCAGCCCCGCCAGCGCTTCGGCCGGATCACCCTCGCCCGTCTGCAGGTACTGATCGACGGCAAACGCAGCGGGATAGCTTGCCTCCATCACCAGCACAGTATAGCCCAGCTTTTCAACGAGGAACTGGACCAGACGGCTTTTCGCCACGAAGATCTCATGGGCGCCATGCGTCGCCTCGCCCAGGGCCACCGTATGCACGCCCTGCAGGGCGTCTGCCAGCGGCGCCAGGTCGTCCGTGCTGAAGGCCCGCTGCTTCATCCAGGCAACGGCCTCTTTCTCGGTCAGGATGAGCGACCCGCACAGGCCGTCTCCCGCCTTCGCGTCAGCCGGGGCGGGCCCCTGCGGCGCGGCTGACGGTCTGGTCGAGCACCCGGCCATCACAGCCAGGGCCAATATCACTGCCACGTACCGCACGCGCATGGCAAGCCCCCCTCTCACAGGAGGAGACCGTCCCGCAACGCCGAAACGTTCACACGAGAAGAATATGCCACACAACCAGTTCGCGACGCAGGCTCGATCAAGTTGCAGCGAAGGGCGGCGATACCATCTCTTTCTCATTACGCGTTGCAGTTGCGCCTGACGACTACCCGCGCATCGCCGAGATTCTCACCCTGACCACGGACACCCCCTCGACTGCCGAGCGGCTGGCGGCAAATGACGCCAACGTGCCGGCCAGCACGATCCGCCACCGGCTGGTGGCGGTCAACAGCGACGGGGTCACCGTAGCCTACGGGATCGCCTCCCACGGATCGTTCTCACTGCCCGGACGGTTTTACGTGCGGGTCTGCACACACCCGGACTTCCGGCGCCAGGGCGCCGGTGCGATGCTGTGGGATGCGCTGGTGGGGTTTGTCATCGAGCAGGGCGGCACCAGCCTGGCCACCTCCGCGCAGGAAGATGACCCCGCCGGTATCGCCTTCATCGAGCAGCGGGGTTTCACGCGGGTCCGCCACATCTTTGAGTCACAGACCGACCTGACCCAGCATGACGGCTCGGCCTATGCCCATGTGGTAACGGCGCTTGAGGCAGTGGGTATTCGCTTCTTCACGCTGGCCGATCAGCCCGGGGAAGAGACCGAGCGGGCGCTCTACGCCCTGGACCAGCTGGTGGCCGGCGATAACCCCGGCGACGAGATCGGGGAGTTTCCGAGCTTTGAGGAATGGCAGCGGATCATGCTCCGCTGGCAGGAGCAGCGACCGGAGTTCATCGGCATCGCGGCCGACGGGGACCAGGTGGCGGGCTTTACAACCATGTACCCCACAACGATTCCCGGCCTGTTTGATATTGGCTTTACCGGCGTTCACCGGGCGTACCGTGGGCGGGGCATCGCCCTGGCGCTGAAGGTCCGGGCCGCGCAGGTGGCGCTGCAGTTCGGCGCCAAAGCGCTGCGGACGGGGAACGATTCTCGGAACGGCCCCATGCTGGCGGTGAACCAGAAGCTGGGGTACGAGCGCCTCCCCGGCCGGTTCGAGTACGAGCGGTCGATCTGACGAAAATGCCCAGGGGGACAACTTTCCCCCTGGGCACCTTTTCTTATTCCGCCTCGTCGTCGAGCTCGGTGGCCGGTTGCTCAGCCACGGCCTGTTCCTGCTCCTGCGTCTTGACCTTCTCCTTCTCGGCCTTCTTCCGGGCCCGGGCTTCCTTCTCTTCCTCCGTCAAGTAGTCAATCGGCCTGTACTCGGCGGAATTGATGCGAATGCCGACCACCTTACCGAAGCCGGCGTCCACGTCCTCATAGAGGGAGATGAACATCCGCACTCCGCCCGCGCCCTTTCCGCACACTTCCCGCACTTGGTCGCACTCGCCCTGCACTCTCCCCGCACCTCGCAAAAACCAAGGCCCCGACCTGCACACAGGTCGGGGCCTCATACATCTATCCCTTTCTCCAGGCCAGCCACAGGGCGCAGCCCGCCTCACTCTGCTCCAACCAGACCGTTCCCTCCGACGCCCGGCACGTTGCCACCGCCAGACTCGGCCCCACCAGCCACATCGCCGGCCCCTTGGCCACAGCCAGGTCCGGCACCGGGTTCTCCACCACGCTCTGCAGCACCGGCAGCAGCGACGGCGGGCCGAACAGTTCCATCGTCCCGTCGGTATGAATCCGCACCCCGGCATTCTCCCGGGGCAGGGCATAGGCCCTCAGGAAATCCCGCAGCCCTTCCAGGGCGGGCACCATCAAGCTCTTATCCGCCATCACGATGACGGCATCGGTCTGACCCGACCCATCCAGGTCCAGCAGCCGCTCAGCCGCCACGGCCCGCAAATCGAGCCGCTGCAGCCGCACCTTCAGGTCACCGCCCAGGAGCCGAATCCAGAGCCCCAGTTGCTCGACGGTCCGCTCAAGCTGCGCCGCCTCATCCTGCGCCATGCCCAGGTAGCGGCCGGCGCTGTGGCCGCCGCCCGGCGTCAGGGTGCCTGCCATCATATCGAGGGCCATGCGGAGGCCGTGCACCGATGCCCGCAGGTCATGTGCGAGCGCCCGAGTCAGCCGAAGGGAGTCACTGTAGGGCTGCCGGTCGCCCAGCCCGATCATGGGGTCCTGCACGGTTCTCCCTCCCTTGCGCCACTTACTGCATCATTATCGTAAACCCAGGGCGGGGCGACTCACAATCAGGCGGCAGACCGGTCCATTCGGGTGCCTCCGCTCACTGAAGTACTAGTGCGCGGTATGGACTGACACCTCCGGTGGATTGTTCCGGTGGGCAGGTGCGCCGGATAATGGAGCCAAAGGAAGGTGCGTACCGTGACCGAAGAGCGCATCATACCCACCGCCTGCGCACACAACTGCGGCGGCCGCTGCGTGCTCATGGCCCACGTATCCAGCGGGCGCATCGTCAAAATCACCACCGACGCCGACCCAGACGAGCCCGATGCACCCCAGTTGCGGGCCTGCCTGCGCGGCCGGTCGTATCGCAGCCGTGTCTACCACCCGGACCGCCTCCAGCATCCGCTGAAGCGGATCGGCCGGCGAGGCGAAGGTAAATTCGTCCGCATCACCTGGGACGAAGCGCTCAGCGAAATCGCCGGGCAGATTCGCCGCGTCATCGGCACGTATGGCAACGAAGCGATCTTCTTTCCTTACGCTACGGGCAACTCCGGCCGTCTGTCGGAAGGCGCCTGCATGCGCCGCCTGCTGGGCCTGCTCGGCGGCTACCTGGGCTACTACAACAACTACAGCAACAGCGCCAACACATGGGGCCTGAACTATACCTTCGGCACCGAGAACACCGCCTCCAGCCGGGAGGATCTCGTCAACGCCAAACTGATCATCCTCTGGGGCTTCAATCCGGCGGAGACCTACTTCGGCACCAACACGCCCTACTACATCCAACGGGCGAAGGAGGCCGGCGCGAAGATCATCGTCATCGACCCGCGCTACACCGACACGGCGGTCGCCTTCGCCGACCAGTGGATTCCCATCCGCCCCACCACCGACAACGCCCTGGCCGACGCCATCGCCTACGTGCTGATCACCGAAGGGCTGGTGGATCAGGCGTTCCTCGACCGGCACGCCCTCGGCTTCGATGAGGCCCATCTGCCAAACGGTGCGCCCGCAGGCTCCTCCTACAAAAGTTACGTCCTCGGCACCGCCGATGGCATTTCGAAGACCCCCGCCTGGGCCGAGGCGATTACCGGCGTGCCCGCCCAGACGATCCTCCACCTCGCCCGCGAGTACGGCGGGGTGAAGCCTGCGGCGATCATCGCCGGGTACGGTCCCCAGCGGCACGCCTACGGCGAGCAGCCTTCCCGGGGCCTCGCAACCCTGCAGGCCATGACGGGCAACATCGGCATCTCCGGCGGCTCCGCCGGCGCCTTCGGCTGGAGCGGCTACGGGCGCCCGCCCCGGGTGGGGTCGCTGCCGGTGACCAACCCGGTCAAGCTCTCCATCCCCGCCTTCCGCTTCACCGATGCCATCGAGATTGGGACCGCCATGACCACGGCCGAGGGCGTCCAGGGCGGCGAGCGGCTGACCGCCCCCGTCAAGCTGATCTTCAACCTGGCGGGCAACGCCCTCCTCAACCAGCACGCCGATATCAACCGGACCGCCCGCCTGCTAGCAGATGAATCGAAGGTGGAGTTCATCGTCGTCAGCGACCAGTTCCTGACGCCCTCCGCCCGCTTTGCGGATATCGTGCTGCCCGCCACCACCTGGTTTGAGCGGAACGATATCGCCACCCCCTGGGCCTTTGGTGACTACGCCCTCTTCCTGAACCAGGTGATCGAGCCGCTCTACGAGGCCCGCAACCCCTACGACTGGGTGAGCGACCTGGCCGGGCGCCTGGGCGTGGGCGACGCCTTCACCGAGGGGCGCAGCGACCTCGACTGGCTCCGCTCTATGGTAGATGCAGCCCGGCAGGCGTGGGGGGAGTTCCCGGCCTTCGAGGAGTTCCGGGCGAAGGGCGTCTACAAGTACCGCCACCCCGAGCCCTTCATCGCCTTCCAGGAGCAGGTCGCGGGCGGCAAACCCTTCCCCACCCCATCCGGCAAGATCGAGATTTACTCCCCCCGCCTGGCGGCCATGGGGCGCCCAGGTGAGATTCCCGCCATCCCCCGGTACATCCCGGCGTGGGAAGGGCCGTCGGACCCCCTGCGGGCCAGGTACCCGCTCCAGTGTATCGGCTGGCACTACAAGCGGCGCTGCCATTCCATCTACGATAACTCGCCCTGGCTGGAGGAGGCCGATCCCCAGGAGGCCTGGCTCAACCCCGCCGATGCTGCGAAGCGGCGCATCAAAGCAGGCGACAGAATTCGGGTCTTCAACGACCGCGGCGCAATGATACTGCCGGTGCGGGTCACCCCCCGGGTGATGCCGGGGGTGGTGGCAGTTCCCCAGGGCGCCTGGTGGACGCCGGACAAGCATGGCGTCGACCAGCGGGGCAGCCTGAACGTGCTGACCGCCCAGCGCCCCACGCCCCTGGCCCATGCAAATACCCAGCACACCATGCTGGTCCAGGTGGAGGTGGTGCGCCGTGCCGGTCCAGCTTGGTTTCCACGTTGACATGAGAAGGTGCACCGGCTGCCGGACCTGCTCCGTTGCCTGCAAAGACCAGCACGACCTGGCGCCCGGCCAACTCTTCCGCCGAGTGACCGAGGTCGAAGGCGGCACCTACGGCGAGACCGGCGCCGGGGCGGTGGTGCCCCATCTCTTTGCCTACTATATCTCCATGGCCTGCAACCACTGCGAGAACCCGCGTTGCGTGGCTAACTGTCCCACCGGCGCCCTCTCCAAGCACCCGGCGAACGGCGTGGTCAGCATCGACCCCAAGGTCTGCATCGGGTGCCGGTACTGCACCTGGTCCTGCCCGTACGGGGCGCCGCAGTACAGTCCCGCCCTGGGCCGCACCCAGAAGTGCGACCTGTGCGCCGACCTGCGGGCCGCAGGCCAGGAGCCTGCCTGCGTAACCGCATGCCCCCTGCGGGCCATTGACTGGGGCCCCATCGCCGAGCTCCGGGAGCGCCACGGCGGGACGATGGCCCTGGCCTGCCTGCCCGACCCCGGCCTGACCCGCCCCAGCGCCACCTACACCCCCCACCGGGATGCTGCAAGGAGGCTGCGCCCATGAGGTTAGACTTGCCGTTGGTCGCATTTACCTTGCTGGTTCAGCTCGCCCTGGGGGCGGTGGCCCTGGCGGCCATGGCGCCGCTCCGGGCGCCCGGGGCGGAGGCGCTCTCGCTCCGTCTGCTCTGGGTGGCGTCGGCCGCGTTGCTCGTCGCCTCCGGCGCCTCGCTCCTGCACCTCGGCGTGAAGGCGGGCGCCCTCCGGTCGCTGCGCAACCTGCGCACGTCGTGGCTCTCCCGGGAAGTCTTGTTCACCGGGCTCTTCACCGCCCTGACCCTGACCTCTGCCATCTTTGCCACACTGGGCACGGCGGCGGGCCCCGACCTCCTCTGGCTCGTCACCCTGACCGGCCTGGCCGCCGTCTTCACCATGTCCCGCCTCTACCAGGCCACGGTCCGCCCCGCCTGGGCCACGGGCTATACCCCCATCTCCTTCTTTGCGTCGGCCCTCACCCTGGGGGCCGCCCTGGGCGCCCCGTTCGTCTCCTTGACCAGCATCTCGGCGGCCCAAAACCTCCTCCTACAGGACATCGTCCTGACCGCCGCCACCGGCGTCACTGCCAGCCTGGCAGCCGCAGCCCTCTATGCACCGGAGCTGAGCGAGCACCGCCTCCCCTTGGCAGCCCGGCTCCTCCTCACCCTGGGCGGCCTGGGCCTGCTGACCGTGGGCTGGTACGCTGCAGTCGTCCCCCTTACCCTCACCGGAGCCCTGCTGCTGGCAGCAGGCGAACTCTTGGCCCGCATACGGTTCTTCACCCTCCAATAGGCAGCAAGAAGCGCGACACCCCTCGGGGCGCCGCGCTTTTCCTTTTATTCGGCTGCCAGCCGCTTGCGCAGACCGTAGAAGCCGGCGGTCTTCACATATCCCAGCTTCCGGTTGACTGCGAGGATGGGCTGATTATCGGCGTGGTTGTTGGTCTTCATGGTCAGCAGCCCGAACTGCCGCGCCACTCGGAACGACTGAAGCTTCAGGCCCAGGGCCACACCCCGCCCCCGGTAGGCCCGGGCGACGCCCGTGAACCCGGTATAGGCCGCACCCTCCTCGGGCATCAGCTCCAGCAGCGTCGTACCCACGATGCGGTCGCCATCGGCAGCCAGCACCAGGCACTCGGCCGGGCGCCCGGCCCACTCGGCCCGCCAGTCTGCAAAGGAAGGAAACTCATCGCGGGCGTACAGCGGGTTGTCAGGCGCCGCAGCACGCTCCACTTCGTAGGCCTGCCGCTCGGTCGCCTCCCCCGGCCGGTCGGCCAGGGTAAAGTAGCTGACACCAGATGCCTGCGCAAACCGGGATTCGTCAAACCCCGCAAGCGAGAGCGTCGACTCAAAGACATGGTCCAGAATCTCGTAGCCCCGGCGTCGGGCCCAGTCCAGGGCAGCCGGGTTCTCATCACGGACATCGCTGTCCAGGAACTCGGCGCCATGTTCAGCGGCAAACCGCTCCACGGCAGCCAGCAGGGCGGAGCCCACCCCATGCCCCCGGGCGTCCGGGGGCACAAGCACGTGGACCACCACCCGCCCCGCCATCTCCCCGGGGTAACGCCGCGCAAACCCGTAACCCACCTGCGCCCCGTCCTCCGCCTCCGCAATCAGCTGCAGCCGCACCCCGTCCGCCGGGAACGACCGCCACGCCTTCTCCACATCGGCCGGCGTATTCGAATCCGTCCGATGCCTTGCTAACAAGCTCGACACAAACGCAAAATCATCAGGCGCCCGCAAAGGCCGCAAATTAGACGTGGGAACCCACGCTCCTCTTCATGCGATATGAACCCGGCTGCGGCACGTAGCCCAACTTCCGGTTGACGGCCAGCATCGGTCCATTCTGCGAATCGTTGTTGGTCCGCATCAGCGGAGCGCCACACCGCTGGGCCGCCCGAATCGACAGGAGCTTCAGCGCCAGGGCGATCCCCCGCCCCCGGTACTCCTTCTCGACGCAGGTATAATCCGTGTATAGCGTCTTGCTGGCGGGCACCTCCACCATCACCGAGCAGCCCACAAACCGGTCGCCATCTGCGGCGATGATCATCAACTCCGGCCGGCTGTCCGACTGGCCAAAGACCCACTTGTACCAGTCCTCATACGGCGGATACGAGGTCAGATGAAACCCGGGAATATCCCAGGCGGTCCGGCGATACAGCTCGAACAGACCACGCTCGCTCACAACACCGGGCTCCTCCGCCACGGTAAAGAACCGGATGCCCGACGACTCCGCCCGCTCGACGGCACCGGCGAACGGCGTCTCATCAAAGGTCGCCGGCACCAGCGTCGACTCAAAGACGTGCCGCTCAATCTCCATCCCCCTGGTGCGGGCAAAGGCCAGCGCCCGGGGATCGTTATCCCGCACATGGCTCTCAAACTCGGTTGCGCCCTGCTCCAGCGACCACGCCTCAAGCGCATCGCAGAGCTGCCGGCCAAGGCCCAGGCCCCTGAACGAAGGATCGATCCAGGCCTTCACAGCGAAGAGTCCCGCAGGTGCCTCGGGCGTGCGGTACGCCCTGCCGATGCCGGCCACGAAACCGGTCTCATCCACGGCGACCAGCCGGTGCCGGTACTCAAACCGGTCGTTGGCCTCCATCTCATGCATCTCTTCGACAGTAACCGGCTCCGGGCTCGTGGCCGTCCAGATGTCGGCCACCCGCTCAAAGTCGCCGGGCACCTCCATAGGGCGCAGGGTCCAGATACGGGACGTGGTGGAACTCATGGCGATTTGGCACCTTCCATTCGCTTGACGAGGAAGTGGAGCCCCGGTTCTGGCCGGTACCCCATCTTCCGGTTGACAGCCAGCATGGGTCCATTCTCCGAGTCGTTGTTGGTGCGCATGGTCAGCGCCCCATACTTGCGGGCCAGCCTGACGCCCAGCACCTTCAGCACCAGCGCCAGCTGCCGTCCCCGATACTCCCGCAGCACGCCCGTGTAGTTGGTGTACATCGAGCGGTTCTCTTCGTTCCACCGCAGATAGGTCTCGCCGACAAACCGGTCGCCATCGGCGGCAATCAGCAGCAGGTCGTGCCGATGGCCCGGGTGGTTCAGCCGCTCCCGGCGCCACAGCTCAAAGGGCGGGGCGCCCGACCCATCCATGCTCGGCTGGTCCGGCACCGTGGTCACCCGCAGGTCGTAGACCTTCCGCTCCGACTCCTCCCCCGGCTGGTCCGCCAGCGAGAGGATGCGGAACTCCCGGCTCACCTGCTCAACCGCCCCCAGGAAGGGAGACTCATCAAAGGACGCCACATCCAGCACCGACTCGAAGATGTGCCGGTCCAGCACATAGCCCCGCCGCTCGGCGAAGGCCCGGTCCGCCGGGGCGTCGTCACGGACATCAACCGCAAGTTCGGTGCCGCCGTTCTCGAGCGCGTACTGCTCTAAAGCGGCCACCAGCGCCCGGCCCACGCCCATCCGCCGGTGCGAACGGTCGACCACCAGGAACTGATAGAACTTACCCGCCTTGTGCCAGGGCTTCCGGAAGACCTCGCCCCAGCCCACAATCCGCCCATCGGGCAGCACGGCGACCAGCAGCAGTTGGAACGCCCCGTCCTGCCAGGGGAAGCCGGTTTTCAACTCGATCAGATCCGCGATCCCAGGGGGATCAGGGTCCACCTGGGCTAGCAGCGCCGCCACCTGGGGCGCATCATCGACCTCAAACAGCCGCAGTGTGAAGTCCAACGTCTACGCCCCTCTCATACGCAAGAAGTTCTGGTACCTTTCCCGCCGAATCTTGCCCAGATTTACCGCCTGCTTGACGGCGCACTGGGGCTCGTGGGTGTGGGTGCAGTCGCGGAACTTGCAGCCCGCTGCCGCCTCGGTCACCTCAGGATAGAGGTCGTTGATCGCCTCATCCTCGGTATCCTCCTCCATCAGTTCAAGCGACTTGATTCCCGGCGTATCGACCAGATAGCCGCCGCCGGGCAGGGGATAGAGCCGGCTCGTCGTGGTGGTGTGCCGCCCCTTGTTGGAGCCTTCGTGGACCGTGTTGGTCTTGATGTTGGCGTCCGGGAAGAGGGAGTTCACCAGGCTCGACTTGCCCACGCCCGACTGCCCTGCCAGCACCGAAACCTTCCCGGCGAGCAACGAACGGAACTCATCCACGCCCTGTCCGGTCATGATGCTGGTGAACACAACCCGGACGCCGGCCTGCTCCAGGGGCGCCGCCCAGGCCTTGAGCGTATTCTCATGCTCCAGGTCGCACTTGTTGATGACGACCACTGCATCCATCCGGCCCCGCCGGGCGATGGCCAGGAACCGCTCCGCCAGGTGGAGCTTGAAGCGGGGCTGCTGGGCCGACCCCACAAAGAGCAACTGATCGACGTTGGCGGCGATCACATGCACGTATCCATGGAATCCCTGCCGGGAGAGTTCGCTCCGCCTCGGCAGAATCGCTTCAATCACGCCGGTGCCGTCTGGCTGGCGGCTGATCTCCACCTCATCACCGACAACCACCAGGCTGGTAACACGCTGCGCCTCCCGCTTGAGCTTGCCGCGCAGGACGCAAGGGACCTCTTCGGAACCAATCTGGGCCCACATACGGGGACCATCGTTACGAATCACGAGACCACGTTCAAACTGCACTGCTGTGCATCCTCCTTGAATGTCGGACAAAATAGGAAAGAGCCACGGGTCAGAACGATCGTCTGTCCCGTGGCCTTTGCCACTCTGCCCTTTCGCGCGCTTCAAGAGCGCAAAAAGGCCACGGGTTGCCACCCGTGGCCGGAGGATACACACGTAGAGGGATTACACCCGTACGTACCCCGGTGCGGTGTGGCGTTTGACTTGCGCGCGAGAATTAACCTTTGCAGTCATGATCACGCCACCTCCAGGAAAGTACTTGGTGTCCAGCAACCCATCAGGTCTGCCAGAACAACTGTCGCTATTTAAGCACAGGGCCGATACATCTGTCAACCACAAGTTTGCAACTTTTTCTCAGTGCGAATCACGAATGCCCTCCTGTTCGTCCATGTACTAGTTTCATAGCCGCAAAGGACGTGATGAGCATCAAACGATCCTTCTGGAAGCGTGGGCTGGCCGCACTGGGCGCACTTGCGCTCGCCAGCACCGCCTACGTCGGCTACCAGTGGTACGATATCCAGCGGACCTGGCAGTCCGCCACCTTTGATACGCGCGACACAGCCATCATCCTCGGTGCCGGTGTCTGGGACGGCAAGCCCAGCCCCGCCCTGCGGGAGCGCCTCGACGTGGCTGTCAAGCTCTACCGGCAGCGCCTGATTCGCAACTACATCATCTGCACCGGCGGGGTGGGCGATGACCCCCGCTCGGAGGCGTCGGTCTGCGCCGAGTACCTGACCGGGCAGGGCGTGCCGGCAGAGGTGATCCTCCTGGAGGAGCGCTCCACCTCCACCCTGGAGAACCTGGCCAACGCCCGGGAGATCATGCGTGAGAAGAACCTGACCTACGCCTTCGTGGTGACACACGGGTTCCATACCAAGCGTGCCCTTCTGATGGCCGAAGACCTCTCCATCGACGCGGCCGCGGCGCCGGTCACCATCAGGCCCATCAACGAAAGGTACCTCGTCTTCCGTGAAGTGGCCGCGATCACTTACTACCGCCTGGGCGGGCGGGCGCGGGTGGCTCTCTTCCGCTGGAGCGTCATCGACCGATGAGAAAAAGCTGAACGTCCACCCCCACAAATGTGCGTGCCCTCCGTTCTTCTTGGTGTGACTCATTCACACATGGGAGGGGTACACACATGCAGACGGTCTGCAATGGGGTTCGGATCAACTATCGCCTGACGGGCGAGGGGGCGCCCGTCACCTTCATTCACGGGCTCACCGCCAGCCACCGGGTTTGGCGAGATCAGGAGGCGATGCTCGCCGCAACCCACAAGGTATTGGCCTACGATCTGCGGGGCCACGGCGAATCCGAGAAGCCGGCTGACAACTCGTTTAGCTTTGCGTCTCACGTGCAGGACCTGCTGGAACTGCTGGACAGCCAGTCGATTCAGCAGACCGCCCTGGTCGGCTGGTCGATGGGTGTCTCGGTCGCCATTGCATTCGCCGCCGCGCACCCCGAGCGGGTCAGCCGGTTGGTATTGATCGATGGCACACCCATGCTGGTGGCCAAGCCCGACTTCCCCTACGCCATGCCGCCCGAGCAGCAGGCCATGCTGATCGGCGCCGCCCAGCAGGACTTCAACGGCCTGATGAAGACCTTCGGCCAGATGATGATGCCCGAGCCCCACGATCCTGAACTGGATGACTGGCTCCGGGGCATGGCCCACATGACCGGCCCTGCGGTCTATGTCGCCATCATGCAGCAGGCCGCCCCGCTTGACCTGCGCCCCGAGATCGGGCAGGTGACGGCACCCACCCTCGTCATACACGGCGACCAGGATATGATCTGCCCCCTGCCCGCGGGGCAGTATATCGCCGAGCACATTCCCGGAGCCGCGTTCCGGGTGATCGAGGGCACAGGCCACGCCCCCTTCCTGACCCGGGCAGCGGATGTGAACGCGATCATCAGCCAGTTCCTCGCTTAGGACGCTGGGGTTGAGGAGTGTAAGCAACCCCGCCGCGAGAGAGCGCTAACCCCAGGCCCCACTCAGCAGCGCCCGCGTCTCCACCACCGCCGTCTCCCAGATGGCAAGCATCTCCGCATCCGGGCGCTCATACAGGCCGCCGAAGTTGCCGTCGCCCAGGTAGCGCCGGGTCTCCTCCGGGTTCAGCAACCGCAGGTGGGCAAAGTCGCACATCGGCTTCTGCACCTGCGGCTGGGCCACGCCGGGCAGGCGGGTCCAGGGGAAGTTCTCCATCCACGAAGCGTGGCTGGCGACGGGGTCGCAGGCGGTCACCTTCGCCCAGGTTTCGGGTGCGTTCCACCAGTTGTGCCACTTGACCCGGCAGCCTGTCCGGTCGCTCATCCACTCGGTCGCTAACGACTGCGCCGGCGTGTTACCGCCGTGCCCGTTTACCACCAGAATCCGGCGGAAGCCCATGTCGGCGAGGCTGTCGAGCAGGTCACGCACCACCGACAGGTAGGTCTGGACCCGGACGTGCACGCTGCCCGGGTAGCGCCGGAACGAAGGCGTAATGCCGTATGCAAAAACCGGAAAGACGGGAATGCCCAGCGGTTCAGCCGCCTCCGCCGACACCCGCTCCGCCAGAATCGAATCCGTTGCCAGCGTCAGATAAGCGTGCTGCTCGGTCGAGCCGAGCGGCAGCACCACCCGGTCGTCGTGCTTCAGGTACTCCTCCACCTGCATCCAGTTCATCTGGGAAATCAGCACGGTTGTATACCTCCTCGGTGGCTCTTCCCCCTCATTCTGCACACGCTTTTCTCGCTTCGCAACTTTTTTTGTGCATAGCTGAAGGGTTCGCCGTACCTACCTTCGTCATAAGGGGTGTGACTACCGACCAGGGAGGAAGATTTCGCTTGAAGACGATGAAGTACGGGCTGCTGGCCGTGGCCGCGGCGTGGATTCTTAGTGGCTGCACCGTTCAGGTATCTGGGTCGTTTACGGACGACTGCAAGTTCCAGGAAGAGCATACCGCCACCATTCCCGTGGGTGCGGTCAAGAACCTGTCTGTCATCGCCGACTCCGGCTCGCTGCGGGTCGAAGGGCGCCCGGGGCTGACCGAAGTCCGGGTGCAGGGCACGGCCTGCGCCTCCTCAGAAAACCTGCTCAGCCAGGTAGACCTGCGGACGGAGAATGCCGGCGACGTGGTGCGGGTGCAAGCCATCGTCCCCAGCGTTACGTTCGGCAACTCCCCGCGGCTCGATCTGATCATCGAAGTGCCGGACACGATGCTCGCCAGCATTCAGGATGAGAGCGGCGATATTCAGGTCCAGCGTGTCGCCGGGGTCGTCGTGAAGGATGACTCAGGCAGCATCGACCTGATCGAGATCACCGGTCCGATTCGCATCACTGACGACTCGGGCGACATCGAAATCCGTGACGCCAGCGGCAAGGTGGTCATCGAAGAGGACCAATCTGGCAACATCCGCATCGACGGTGTCAAGGGCGATGTGCAGATCGACCGTGACGACTCCGGCGACATCGACATCACCGAAGTCACCGGCAGTGTGACCATCGACGAAGATAACTCGGGCAACATCCAGATCCTTGATATCACCGGGAACGTGCTGATCAGCGAGGATGACTCGGGGAGCATTGATGTGAACCGGGTTCAGGGCGACTTTACGGTGCGGCGCGACGGGTCCGGCAACATCCACTACAGCAACGTGGGCGGACAGACCACCGTTCCCAGGAAGTAAAGAGCGGTCAGGCCCGACGGCCCGGAGTGTGACTCCGGGCCGTCTTTGTGCCTATCGTCCCAATGTGCAAATGGGACTGGAATCCCTTCCATTCATTTCCTTTTTCCTGTAAGATGGTGCATACCATTATCAGGAAAAGAGGGATTCTGTTCCCATGCGCACGCAACTTTACGTGTCGCTGGTGCCCTTCCTGATTTTCTCGGCGCTCCAGGCGCCCATGCAGATGGGCGGCGTCTCCCTTCCGAATGAGCTCCGGTCAACTGGCGCAACGGCCGCGGACGTCACCGACCTGGCGCTGGAGCAAGGCGCCACCTATGATCTCTCTTTGTTGATGGCCGTCGCCGACCGTTTCCCGAAGCTGAAGCGCCTGACGCTGACCGGGCCGGCTGATCTGCCCACCGACACCTCCGCCGAAACGAACGACCAGTGGTCCCTCCGTGTGGAGACGGCCCACGGTATCTTCCTGGGAGACGCCGGCATGACCATGGCCCAATTGCTCCGCTACGCAAGCTTTCTCGAGCGCACGGCCGTCGCTGAGTTGGAGCGGGACACCGGCCTCCGTCCGCAAACGGTCAAACCTGTCTTCCAGCTCTACGGCGACGAAGCGCACTGGCATCTGGTCGCCGGCTCCGGCACGTTCTGGGGCTACTACGCCGCACCTGGCTGAATGAAGGGCTGGCCTACAACCTCTCCTGGCGCATCGAGCAGCGGGCCGATTCCTGGCTGAACCCCTTTGTCCGGCGTGAGTGGCTCCGGGTCGCCAACAACAAGGAACTGCCCGTGCCCGATCTGGCTTCACACCGCGATCAGGACCAGTTCACCATTACGGCCGTCTCCCACTTGCTGCAGACCCGCGACCGCGACGGGCTGGTGCCCTTTTTCGAGCAGACCCGCAGCGGCAAGCCCTTCGAGACAGCCTTTGCGCAGGCGTTTGGGGCAACGCCCGCCGAGTTCGAGGCAGAGTACCGCGCCGAGGTGGAACGGCTGCGAGCAGACCGGTAACGAATCCGGGGCGCCCGGCAAGGGGCACCCCGGATTCTTTTTTTGGAAGGGAACTTTCCGATCACTCGTGCGTCTTTATGGTTGTTTGCCGAAAACACCCTGGAGGCGCGTCATGAATATTCCTGTGAAGCGGTACCTGGCTCTGCTGGCCCGGTACTTGCTGCCCCAGTGGCCCAAGGCTGCGCTGCTCGCGGCCCTGCTGGCCGGAGGCATTAGCCTGCAGCTCTACAACCCGCAGATTCTCCGCCGGTTCCTGGACAATGCCACGGCCGGTGCGGGCGCCGGCACCCTGACCGCACAGGCCCTGCTCTTTATTGCCCTTGCGCTGGTCAACCAGCTGGTTACGGCCTTCGCCCGCTACGTGGGCGAACAGGTAAGCTGGACGGCGACCAACGACCTGCGGGCCGATGTGGCCGCCCACTGCCTTAAGCTCGACCTGGCCTTCCACAAGAGCCGCACCTCCGGCGAAATGGTCGAGCGCATCGATGGCGACATTACGGCGCTCTCCAACTTCTTTTCCCAGATGATCATCGACATCGTCGGAAACGTGGTGCTAATGGCCGGCGTGCTGGTCCTGCTCTTTCGCGAAGATTGGCGGGCCGGGCTGACCATGACGCTCTTTGCCGTGGTCACGCTCTATGTGCTGAGCGCCATTCGCTCCTTCGCCATGCCCTTCTGGTCGGAGCAGCGGCAGGCCTCGGCAGAACTGTTCGGTTTCCTGGGCGAATCGCTCTCCGGCACCGAAGCGATCCGCTCCAGCGGGGCCGAGGGCCACGTCATGTATCGGTTCGGGCAGATTATTCAGCGCCTGTACCGGTTGAACCTCCGGTCCGGCATGACCAACGCCATGATGTGGGGGTCGTCGGTGCTGATCTTCGCAATCGGCACGGCGATGGCCTTCGGCCTGGGCGCCTACCTCTACACCACGGGCGCCGTCACACTAGGCACCGTCTACCTGATTTTCAACTACACCGAACTGCTCCGGCGGCCCATCGAGCAGATTCGCACGCAGATGCAGGACCTGCAGAAGGCCGGGGCCTCCATCGGGCGGGTGGAAGAGCTGCTGCAAACCGCCTCGTCCGTGGGCCAGGGCGGCGACCGCCGCCTGCCTGCCGGGGCGCTGCCCGTCGCGTTCGATGAGGTCAGCTTTGCGTATGAGGCGGACGACCCCGTGCTGCAGGGGCTCTCGTTCCAACTGAAGCCGGGGCAGGTCATGGGCCTGCTGGGCCGTACGGGCAGCGGCAAGTCGACCCTCGCCCGGCTGCTGCTCCGTTTCTATGACCCGTCAAAGGGCACGGTTTCGCTGGGCGGAGTGGATTTGCGGACGGCACCGCTGGCGGATGTGCGCCGCCGGGTCGGCTTTGTGACGCAGGATGTGCAGCTCTTCGCCGCGTCGGTGCGTGACAACCTGACCTTTTTCGATAGCGGCGTTAGCGACGAGCGGATTTTGGCCGTGCTGGACGACCTCGGGCTGGGGCACTGGGTACGCACCCTGCCCCACGGCCTTGAGACGCAGCTGGCGTCGGGCGGTGGCGGCCTCTCCGCGGGCGAGGCGCAGTTGCTGGCCTTTGCGCGGGTCTTCTTGGCCGACCCCGGCCTGGTGATTCTGGACGAGGCCTCCTCCCGCCTGGACCCCGCCACCGAGGCGCTCGTGGAGCGGGCCGTCTCCCGCCTGCTGGCGGGGCGGACGGGGATTATCATCGCTCACCGGCTGGCGACGGTGCAGCGGGCGGATCGGATTCTGATTCTGGAAGATGGCCGCATGCTGGAGCACGGCGCCCGGGAGGAACTGGCAGCCGCCCCGGCTTCGCGCTTTGCCACGCTCCTGCGTACGGGGCTTGAGGAGGTGCTGGCCTGATGAGCACGTGGCGGTACATGTGGGGACTGATTACGTACCGGCCCTGGCTGTATGCGGTCAACATCGTCCTATGGATTGGTGTGCACACGTCGACGATGCTGCCCGGTATTGTGACCCGGCTCTACTTTGACCATTTGACTGACTCGGCGCAGGCAGGCCTGACCGTCTGGTCGATCATCGCCCTGCTGATCGCCTTTGCGCTGGGCCGCGTCATGCTGATTGCGGCCGGTTTCTATGCGTCGATCCTCAGCCGGAACTACATGGCCGGTCTGCTGCGTCGGAACCTGCTGGCCCGCATTTTACGGCGGCCTGGGGCTGCGGCGCTGCCGGAGGCGCCGGGTGAAGCGCTCTCGCGCTTCCGCGACGATGTCGCGCAGGCCGAAGATGCTGCGGACTGGCTGCTTGATGTGTTTGGTTTTGTGGTCTTCTGCATCTCGGCGCTCTTTATGTTGCTCAGCATTAACGCCAAGCTGACCATACTGGTCTTTATGCCCCTGGTCGGCGTGCTGGTGGTGACCCGGATCGCGGGCAACCGGCTGCAGCAAAATCGGCGGAGCAGCCGGGCCGCCACCGCCCGGGTGACCGGCCTGATCAGCGAAATGTTCAGCTCGGTGCAGGCGATTCAGGTGGCGGGCGCTGAAGAGCGGATGACCGGCCACTTCCGGCGCCTCAATGATGAGCGGCGCCGGCTGATGCTCCGTGACCGGCTGCTCAACCTGGTGGTGGAGTCGGTGTCGAGCAACACCGCTTCGCTGGGCACCGGGCTGGTGCTGTTGCTTTCGGGCACAGCGATTGGCGACGGGAGCTTTTCGGTGGGCGATTTTGCCCTGTATGCTTATTACCTGACCTTTGTCTCGGACTTCACGCAGAGCGTGGGGCGGTGGCTGGCCCACTACAAGCAGACCAGTGTCTCCTTCGACCGCCTCACCATGCTGATGCAGGGCGCCCCGCCCGCGGAGTTGGTCCGGCATGAGCCGCTGGCCCTGCGGGGTCCCCTCCCCGGGCCGGCGCCCGCGGCGCCCGTCGGGTCTGACCGGCTGGAGAGTCTGGCTGTGACCGGGCTGACGTATCGGTACCCCGACTCAGGTCGGGGTGTTGAGGCGGTCGACTTGCACATCGCACGCGGCAGCTTCACCGTGATTGTTGGGCGGATTGGGGCGGGGAAGAGCACGCTGCTCCGGGCGCTGACCGGGCTGCTGCCGGCCCAATCCGGCGAGATTCGCTGGAATGACCGCCCGGTGGATGATGCCGCCTCGTTCTTCGTACCGCCGCGCTGCGCCACCACGCCCCAGATTCCGCTGCTCTTTAGCGATACGCTCGCCGGGAACATCCTGATGGGTGTTCCTGAGGAGCGGGCCGACCTGCCCGGAGCAATTCGGTCGGCGGTGATGGAGCAGGATTTGCAGGGCATGGAGCACGGTTTGGAGACGGTGGTCGGCACCCGGGGCGTGAGGCTGTCGGGCGGGCAGGTGCAGCGGGCGGCTGCGGCCCGCATGTTTGTGCGGGAGCCGGAGCTGCTGGTCTTTGATGATCTGTCCAGTGCGCTGGATGTGGAGACCGAGCGGGTGCTCTGGGAGCGGGTCTTCGAGCGGGCAGATGCCACCTGTCTGGTGGTGTCGCACCGCCGGGCAGCCCTGCGCCGGGCCGATCAGATTCTCGTGCTGCGGGACGGCCGGATTGTGGACCAAGGTAAGCTGGATGACCTGCTTGCGCGGTGTGAGGAAATGCAGCAGTTATGGCACTCGGTGCCGGAGCCGGAGGCAGTTATTTAGCCGCCGATTTCGCAGATCTGCACGGATTTTCCCGAGTCTGCCAGTCACCGCGCAAGCCAGACCCGCACCGCCGCCCCCGGGGCCAGCGCCCGCCCCGGGGCCGGCTCCTGCCGGACCACCTTCCCGTGCACGTCGCCCAGGCCTTCGAGGACGAGCCCGGTCCCACCCAGGGCCGCCCCGGCCTGGGCGAACGTCTTGCCCGTGAGCCCAGGCACCCGGACCTGCCGGGGCTGACCCGCGGCCGCCCCGGCCTCCAGCAAAGGCGGGTAGACACGCAGGACCTCCACCTCAACCCCGTGGGCCGTCGCCACCTGCTCCTCGTTCCCGCTGCCCAGGTAGAGCATCCGTCCTGCCAGCCCGACGAAGAGCAACCCGATGCCCAGGAACCAGACCTTCAGTCCGAGCCCCATCCGCTCCTGCACGCCGTCCCGCCTCCCAACCTGCCAAGCTATGTACCCGGCTAGTCTATGAGACATGCCTTCCGAACAGGACGCATAGCCTGTCTCGAAGCCAAAATGACCCGGGAGGAGCGAAGGCAGATGGCGATGTTTCCACAGGGGAGGGCGCGGGCCGGCGGCAGGCCCAAGGTCTGGCCTGCCGCCGTGCTCGGGGCGGTGGTGCTGGGAGCGGCAGCCATATACGCCTTCAAAACGGCCGACTACCATGCCTACGACCTGGGCTACACCGCAGAGGGCGAACGGGTCAGTGTGCAGACCTGGGCGGTAGAACTGCCGGCCGGGTATGAACTGGTCTGGTGGCAGTCGACCCCGGACAGCCCGCAGGACGGACTGCGGTTCTTCCCGCCCCGGTAGGCTCTGGGCAGCATCAGGGCCCGAAGATCAGAATCGTGCCCGCAGTCGTCTGGCAGGGGTAGCTCTCACGGATCGGACCGGAAGCCCAGGCGCTCACTTTCTGCCCCACAGCCAGGTCGGCGGCCTTGGCAGAGTCGACCAGCTTTCCGTTTTGGCGATAGACCGCCGTCTTCTCCGTCACCGCAAACCAGCACTTGGCGTCGCCCGACTCCTGGTCGGGTTTCTCCTCGATCAGATACCCGTTGCCGCCTTTTTCCGTGATGGTCCCGCTCACCAGGGGCTTTTCGATCGGCATGCCGCCGCCCTTTTCGCCGCCGCTGCAAGCTGTGACGGAGAGAACGGTCAGCACCAAAGCCAGCGCCATCATTACTCGCATGGTGGTTCACCTCACAAGATGAGACGGAGCGAAGCGGCTCCCCGTTACAAAAGCGGCCCGGTTCCCTTTGCAGGGAACCAGGCCGCTTTGTTTCACTCCCAATCTCCTTATGCCGGCGGCAGGCTGCCGGGGTCATCCACCTGCTTGACCGCCACATCGACGGTCAGAATGCCGTACAGAACGCCCAGAATCGCCTTGAGCGACCGGTCCATCATCTGCAGATTCAGAAAGACGACGTTGTGGGCCAGCGCCTGGCTGAGCTGGTCGCCTTCCACGTCGATGCTGGTCTTGTAGCGGACTTCGCCGTCGCGATAATCCATCTCCCAGTTGCCGATGACGAGGCCGTAGTTGAGGCGGGTGAGCAGTTCGGCCAGTTCGGCCCGCTTTTCGGCGGGCGCCGTGACCGGCAGGACCGAGTAGAAGACGAACTGGTCCTGCTCTTCCCGGGCCTGGGCGTAGCTGACCCACTTGCCGTTCTTGCCGTTGATGCCGATGCGCAAAATGGGCTGGTCCTGAACTTGCTCGTAATTCCACTCCTCGGCGCGGAGCATCTCGACGATCGTATCGAAGATAGTGCCCATAGGGCGATCTCCTTTCGGGGGACCGGTTAGCTGCTCGGAATCCTTCGCCTACGGATGACCAACATCCTGCTTACATAAAGCCGACATCGTCAATCAGCACGGCGCCTGCCTGGACCCGGTCGAAGCGGAAGCGGACGGACCGCACCCGGGCCGGGTCAAACCCGGCGCCGGCAGCAAAATCGGCCAGGGGCAGGGTGTAGGTCTGAAAGACCGGGGCCGGCGTGCCCAGGATCAGGGGCTCGATGGGGCCGAGTTTGGTGAGGCGGCGCCCCTGCCGGGTCGATACCCCGGCCCAGTGGCTGAGCGGCAGGCGGGCGGCGGTGCCATCGGCCAGGACCAGCTCGATGGTCAGGTCGAGCGGCTCCAGCCCGGCGCTGAGTTCGCGGGCGTCGGCCAGGGCGAAGGTGAGCGCCCGGCCCTCCCCGAGCGCCCAGGCCTGGGCCAGGCTGTCAGGCAGGGCAATGGTATAGGCAGGCACCGCCCCCTCCCCGGTCGGCGCCCAGGCCACGTAGAGCGCCTCGTCAACCTCACGCCAGGCGGCCAGGTTTTCGCCCCGCTGGGCGCCCCCCGGGGCCGTGGTCGAAAGCAGGTCCAGGTCCTCGGCAAAGCCGCTCAGCAGATGGAAAGTCGCCGCGGCATACCGGGAAGAAATCCCAGCGGCGGGCAGCCAGTCTGCCCCGGCCCGGGCATCCTGGAAGAGCGGGCGGTAGGCCCGGTTCCCCCGCAGGGCCGCATCGAGAAAGGCCGACAGGTAGACCGCGGCGATCCGGCGCTGCTCAGCCGGCGCCATGATCGACTCGGTGTTGAGCAGCAGGCCGGCCAGGTCTGACCAGTCGTGCCGGCCCCAGGCCGTGTTGAACTGGCCGTGGTTGGCGCCCTGAATCATCACGGCTGCTTTGAACGCGTCGCTGCCCGCCGGCAGGGTTACCCGCTCATACTGCAGGGCGCCCGCAAAGTTGCTGACGTCGGAGTCAAGGGAGCCTTGGAGTGTCAGGTAACTGACCCCGTCCAGCCCAGGGAGCTGACCAGCAGGCTGATACTGCCCGTCGGTCGGGGCCAGCGTGGCCACAGCCTTGATCTTAAAATGGAAGCCCAGTTCCACCGCAGCGTTGTCAGGCAGGTAGGGCAGATCGTTCAGAACCGCCGCCAGGTAGGCCGCCTCACCGCCCCGGGAGTGGCCGATGAGGGCGATGTTGCTCATGTCGACCCGCCGGAAGAACGGGGTGCCCACCGTGGCGTTCCAGCCCTGCCAGGCCTCCAGGTGCTGGAGCAGCAGCCAGGCGCGGGCGGCGTTCTCCCCGTTCAGCCTCGCCGCCGATGGTGAGGCATTGAGGAAGTTCTCATCAACCGCAGCCACGATGTAGCCCCGGCTGGCCAGCAGTTCGCCCAGGTAGGCATAGCCGGTTTCAGAGGCGACAGTCATGGCGTGATTTCCGTGCGCCATGAGCACCAGGGGGAACGGCCCATCGCCCGAGGGATACCAGACCCGGGCGTTGACCGGCACCTGCCCGGGTCCAAAGCCCCAGTACCCCCGGCGCACCCAGCCGGAGAAGCCGGCCCACATGGGCAGCAGGGGCGAGGCATCTACCGGGTCTGTGGTCAGGGCGACCCGAGCCCCGTACTCGGTGCGCCGCCGGTCCTGCCCGCTGCCATAAGTAAGCGTGCGCACCTCGTACGGCCCGGGCGCCCCCGGGTCCCCCGCCCCGATCAGCGGCGGCGCCGTTTCCGTCACGGGCGCTGCCCCAGCCGGCGCCGCCGTTCCGGGGCTAACCAGCCACCACGCATCGGCCCCGGCCAGCAGCAGACTCAGGGCCAGAAACCCAGCCACCCACGGGCGCCGCAGCCCCCGGTCCCACGCCAGCCCCACCGCCCCGCCCACCAAGGCGATGGGCACCACCAGCAGCAGGGCAAAGACCGCCGCCTCCCGGTACCCGCCTGCCAGCCAGATGGACCCGGCCACGGCGCCCAAGCTCCCCGCGACCACCCCGGCCCACAGGAGCGACGCCTTGCGCAGCACCGCCAGCAGGCCTGCGAACAACGCCCCCGTGGCGGCCATCAGGCTGACGCCCACCAGCCCCGCCACGATCAGATCCCCCAAAAACCCCAGGGATGAATCCAGCCGGGTCGCCAAGTAGCTGAGCGTCGCATACGCCGCCAGGGCCGCCCCGATTCCCGCGCCGCGCCAGGCGCGGGCAGGCAACGGGTTCGGCGTCTCCGGCCGCCCCTTGCGCGACGGCATGGGCATCATGATTTGCTGCATCGTCTATGGCCTCCTCTGGCAAAACTGACTCCAAACCCATGTCCAATTGGGGGGGAAACGGCACGAATGGGCAGAGCTGCCAGCACCGACCTCAAGTCGAACATCCAGTATATCAAGCAGCAGCTCGGGAACAGCTTCGACCTGATCCACCGGACCTTCGTCATAGGCGGGGGCCGTGAAGGTGCACTCTTCTCCCTGGACGGCATGGTCGACGGCGCCCGCCTGGACGCCCTCTTCCAGGCCCTCGTCGCTCTGTCCAATCCGCCGTTTCAGCAGCCGCAGGTCGCCGCCGATCCCACGGAACAGGTGATGGCCACCATCTACGCCGCGGGCGAAGTAAGGACGGTCACCGACCTGGACCAGGTGGTTGACGCGATCCTGCAGGGGCAGTGGGCTCTGTTTCTAGACGGTTCGCCGCGTGCCATGGTTGCGGACCTCCGCAAGCCCCCTTCCCGCGGGGTTGAAGAACCCAGTACGGAAACGGAGACCCGCGGCCCCCGCGACGGCTTCACCGAGGACATTGTGACCAACATCGCCCTGGTGCGGCGCCGCATTCGCGACCCGCGCCTGCGCGTCGATCCGATCACACTCGGGCGCCGCACCAAGACTGACGTGGTGATGATCTATATCGACGGCCTGGCCAAGCCAAGTCTGGTCAAGGAGGTCGATGCGCGGCTGCGACGCATCGACGCCGACTCGGTCCTCGAATCGGGGTACGTCGAAGAGATGATTCAGGACAACCCGCGCTCGATCTTCGGCATCCTCAACTACACCGAGCGGCCCGACAAACTGGCCGGCAACCTGATCGAGGGGCGCGTCGGCATCATCGTCGACAATTCGCCCTTTGTGTTGATCGTACCTACATCATTCTGGCAATGGTTTCAGGCGTCGGGCGATTACTACCAAAGCTATATGACGGCCACGGCGTACCGCCTCACCAGGATCCTGGCCCTGATCATCGGCCTGATCGGGCCGTCGCTCTACACCATGCTCTCCAGTTTTCATCACGAGATGATTCCCACCCCTCTCGCCCTCTCCATGGCCGCCGGGCGGGAAGGTACCCCCCTGCCAACCCTGTTCGAAGTGCTCTCCATGACGATCACGTTTGAAATCATCCATGAAGCCGGACTGCGCCTGCCCCGTGCTGTCGGGCAGACCGTCTCCATCGTCGGGGCGTTGGTGATTGGGGAAGCTGCGGTGACGGCCGGGCTGGCCGCACCCGCCACGATTATTGTTGTGGCAGCAGCCGGCCTGGCCGCCTTCGCCCTCCCCTTCTACGCCGGCTCCCTGGCGATTCGTCTGGTGCGCATCCCGCTGCTGATTCTCTCCGGCACACTCGGGGTGTTTGGCTTTGTGGCGGGCACGACCTTCCTGGCCATGCATGCCGCCAGCCTGCGCTCCTTCGGGGAGCCCTTCCTCGGCCCGTTGGTCCCGCTCCAAACAGGCGAGCTGAGGGATACGCTCATACGCGAGCCCTGGTGGTCGATGCGGCGCCGCCCCGGCACGGCGGCCAACGGCCAACGGCGCCGGCAGGGAAGATCGGTCCAGGAACCCGCCCCGCCGGGCGGGAGAAGCTCATGAGACGCCGCCGCTGGGCCGCCGTCACGCTGCTTACCGTAACGCTCCTGCTCACCGGCTGCTGGGACCTGCGTGAGATGAACCACCTGGCGCTGGTGATGGCGGTGGGCATCGACAAGTCCGACACACCGGGCCGGCTGCAGGTGACCATTCAAGTCGCCCGCCCCAGTTCCGGGGGGAAAGGCGCCGGTCCGGCGCAGGGTGGCGGCCAGCCGGTCTACATCGCCACGGCAGACGGCGACACGATCTTTGCCGCCATTCGCAACCTGGCGCAGTTCACATCCCGCCGCATCATGTGGGCGCACAACAACATCGTCATCATCGGCGAGTCGCTGGCGCAGGATGATATTACACCGGTCATCGACTTCTTCACCCGCAACCAGGAACTGCGGATGCGAACCTGGATCGCCGTAGCCCGGGGCTCAAAGGCCCGCGACATCGTCACAAGCGCCACGGGCATGGAGGAGATTCCCGCGGTGTCGATATCAGCGTTGCTGCGTTACGCCCAGTTGCCCGGCGAAGCGGTACGCACCGAACTGGGCGACGTGCTCGACGCCTACCTGGCCCACGACCAGACTCCGGTCCTCGCGGCCCTGGAACTGAAGCCACGCGGGCTCAAACCATCGGGCGAGCCGCAGCAGGAAGAGCGGGTGCAGCAGGCCGTCCTCTCGGGCACTGCGATTTTTAAGGATACGCATCTGGTGGGCTACACCGAGCGGGAGGTCGGGCGCGGCCTGCTCTGGATTCGCCGCCAGATGCGGAACGCGACCCTCTCGGTGCCCTGCCCTGGCAACAAGGGTGGCAGTATGGCCGTAGAGATCCGCCGCCCAAGGATCAGTGCCAGGAGTTTCGTGAGCGGCCAGACGCCCACCATTCAGTTACGGGTGGAGACGCTCGCCTGGCTCGCAGAGCAGGACTGTCCTACCCCCAACCTCGATACCCTCAGGCTCAAGCAGTACACCGAGGATGCGCTGGCCAAAGAGATTGCGGCCGACATGCGGGCAGCCGTCAAGTTTTTGCAGCAGGAGGTCAGGAGCGACGCCGGCGGCTTTGCCCGCCTGCTGCATGTGCAGCAGCCCGCATGGTGGCGGGTCAACGCCAGACGCTGGGATGAGCTCTTTCCCCGCATCAAAACCAGCTTCTCGGTCACCGTGAAGATCCGGAAGATGAGCCTCTACACCCGTCCCATGATGCCGTCACGATAGGATGGTGGTGTGATGAAGCAGAAGGCGAAGGTCAAAATCGGTGCGCTCCAACTGATCACCATCTTCGCCAGCCTGATCTTTGGCAAGGCGATCGGCTTTACTAACGGTGGGCTGGCCCGGACCGTCGGCCGGGATGCATGGGCATCCATGACCGTGGCGTTACTGACGGGCATGCTCCTCCTGCCGGCCATCGTCTGGCTGGCCCGCCGGGGGGGCGGCCCGCTGATTGCCTACATCAAACGGCTGCTGGGCCGCTGGCTGGGCGGCCTGGTGCTGCTTCTGTTTGCCGTCTACTTCGGTTTTGCCTTTGCCACCTCGGCCAACACGATGACGCTGCACATCAGCGACTACCTGATGACGGAGACGCCCTTCGCCGTCTTCGTGGTGGGCTACACCCTGCTGGTCACCTACGGCGTCTACCTCGGTTTGGAGGTGGCCGCACGGCTCTCGGTGCTGGGATTGATCATGACGGGACTGCTCACCATCTCTATGATGGCCGGCTCCTTCGATAAGTTCAACTACACGCAAATGCTGCCCATGTTCGATCATGGTGTGCTGCCAGTGCTGGCGGCCAGTTCGATCGCCCACACTGACGTGGCGATGGTGGCGGCGGCGGCCCTGGCGCTGCTGCCGCACTCGGTGGGCCCGCCCGGACGCTGGAACAGGCTCTGCTGGTGGGGCCTGGGCACTGGGGGCATCCTGGTGCTGGTCTGGTCGATCTTTGAAACGGCCGTACTGGGACCCGATGTGGTTGCGCAGTATCTGATCGCCTGCATGCAGATGGCCCGGGCGGCGGAGCTCTCCATCTATCTGCATCGCTACGAGATGATCATGGTTGTGCTGTTTGCGTACGGCGTTGTCACGCAGTCCGTTGTCACCCTCTATTGTGCGGTGACGCTGACGGAAGGCGCCCTGCCCTGGCGGGTGCCGCGGGGCTGGCTGATTCTCGGCTGGGCAGCGCTGACCGTGCCGCTCCAGTTCCTGCTGGGCAACGACCGGGACCGGTACGGCATCTTTCTGGAGACGGTCTGGCCGGCGGCCAGCATCGCCCTGGCCTATGGCCTGCCCCTGTTCTTGTGCCTGGTGGCCCTGCTGCGGCCAGCGGCGGCTGCCCAGGGGAGCACGAAGAGCGGGTAGCACATAGCTACTAATGGTCTTGTTCTTGCGGGTGATTGATGTTCATAATGGGGCCACATTTAGGTCCTTTGCGACCGAATCCCCCCTGAAGGAGCACACCATGCAAGACCACAACGCGCTGCGCCGTTACGAGTTGCTCTCGGAACTGACTCGCGATATCGTGCTATTTTTGCGTCCGGATGGCCAGATTCTGGAGGCGAACCGGGCCGCGGTCGGCGCCTACGGCTACACCCGGGCCGAACTGCTGACCATGCGTGTCCATGACCTGCGGGCCGAGGAGGCCCGGCCCGATGTGGACGCGCAGATGGCCGAAGCCCGGGAGCGCGGCCTGACCTTTGAAACGGTGCATCGCCGCAAGGATGGCACGACCTTTCCGGTGGAGGTGAGCGCCAACCCGTCGCCCATTGGCGGGGTGATGCTCAATTTGGTGCGCGACATTACCCTGCGCAAGCAGATTGAGACGACGCGGGCGCTGCTGAACGAAATGGACCAGCATATTCTGGAGCGGCAGCCCTTGCCGATGATTCTGCAGACGTTGTGCCAGAAGCTGTCGGCGCTGTTTGGCTACTCGTTGGTCTGGATCGGGTCCAAGCAGCCGGATGGCCGGGTCAGCATGCTGGCGCAGGCGGGTGCGGAGCGGGAGTTTTTGCAGGAGGTGGCGATTCGCTGGGACGATTCGCCCGAAGGGCTGGGGCCGACGGGCACGGCGATTCGCACCGGGCTGGTGCAGGTGATACCGGTTTCGGAGCAGGCGTGGGAGTCGTTTCGGGAGCCTGCGGCCCACCATGGGTTCAAGGTGGCGCTTTCGCTGCCGCTGCATGTGCGGGGTGAGACGATTGGCGCCCTGACGTTCTATGCGGTGCGGGAAGATGCGTTTGATGTGGCGATGACA